>JAPLAE010000098.1 GCA_026393455.1 Actinomycetota bacterium | reverse complement strand
CCGTCCTCAAGACGAGTGTTCCATCCCACATGATCGAAATGCAGGTGCGTGCAACACACGATGTCGATCGACTCAACAGGGAAACCGGCTGCGGCGAGCCGCTTCGGAAACGCAGGGTCGCCAGTAAAGCCTGGGAGACCCGCCATGTCTCGATCGCCTACACACGTGTCAACAATGATTCGAAGCCCATCGCTTTCAACCACAAACGCGTGAATCGAGAGGTCGGTGTTTCCCTCATCATCAATGAAATGGGGCATGAGCCAAGAAAGGTGCGGCGCAAGCGCCTCCTCGGTCGCAGCAGGAAGCAATCCCTTTAGCGGCAGCTCTTGTTCGAGTTCCACAACCTTCGTGACAGTGACTTCACCGATTTTCCAGCGCATAGCTCCCCTTATGTTTGGCTCAAGTGTGGCTCACTCCGCCAAAGGTTTCGACTTGTTCGCCCGGATCGGCGGAGTCGGCAAGACTGCGACAACTCGCATGCTGCCAGGGGGAACCATGAGTGGACAGGTCCGACTCGAGATCGACGGCCCAATCGCCGTCATCACCAACGACAACCAAGAGAAGCGAAATGCCTTCTCTGACGATATGGACAAGCAGTTGTTCGACATTCTCGGCGAACTGCGTGCCACGCCTGCCGTCCGAGCAGTTATCTGGCGAGGCGAAGGCCACTCGTGGTCTTCAGGTCGAGATGTTGGATCCATCGGCAACGACACCACCGGCCTCACCCACCACGAATTGATGACCCGTGGCCACAAGGGCATCCAACAACTGTTCGATCTCGAGGCTCCTGTCATCGTCCCCATCCAAGGATGGGCGATTGGCGGTTCCTTTCAGCGTGCACTTCTTTGCGATATTCGCATCGCTGCTGAAGATGCAAAGTTCATGCTTCCTGAAGCGGGCCACGGGGTCATTCCCGACACTGGCGGCGTTGGTCGCCTCTTTCAAATGTGTGGCCACGGCGTCGTAAGCGACATGGTGCTCACAGGTCGTTCGCTCAATGCGCAGGAAGCACTCGCTCTTGGCATCGTGTCGCGCATCGTGACTCGTGAAGAACTCGACAACACAGCAATGGAGATGGCGCTCAAGATCGCCGCAGCACCTGCG
Organism: Actinomycetota bacterium; assembly: GCA_026393455.1. Classification (GTDB taxonomy): domain Bacteria; phylum Actinomycetota; class Acidimicrobiia; order Acidimicrobiales; family Acidimicrobilacustridaceae; genus Acidimicrobilacustris. The sequence goes on along the minus strand of JAPLAE010000098.1, from coordinate 40,101 downwards.
GTCACGATCAAGTTGGCCCGCCGCGTCATCCAGCATCTTGCTCAGCCCGAAATTACGACATCGATGGCTGATGAACTGATTTACCAAACCTTCCTCAATAAGTCCGAGGACTACACCGAATTCCGCGCTGCTCGCGCCGAAGATCGCACACCGAACTACCGCGGGAGCTGACATGTCCACCTCTGAACCCATTGGACTTCCTGACGCACCAGAACTTGGCGCCCAAGCACTCCCCGCCGGCACTTACGACGGGAAAGTTGTTTTCGTCACCGGCGGCGGAACTGGTCTCGGACGCGCCGTTGCCACTGAATTCGCGCGACTTGGCGCAAGCATCGTTGTGGCGAGTCGTAAGCCTGAGCATCTTGAGCAGGCCGATGAAGCAATGGCTGCTCTCGGCGCACCGGCGCTCACCGTGCAGTGCGACATTCGCGAGCCTGATTCGATCGCGGCCGCATTCGATGCAGCGGTTTCAAGGTTTGGCCTTCCCGACATTCTCGTCAACAACGCCGCTGCCAACTTTCCCGTTCCGGCGGAAGATATGTCGGCAAACGCGTGGCGCACTGTCATCGACATCACGCTTAACGGCACGTACTTCTGCGCCCGGGAATTCGCCCGTCGTCATATCGATGCCAATACACCAGGTTCCATCATCAACATCGGGGCCACCTATGCATGGACGGGCGGTCCCGGGTTTGCTCATTCCGCAGCCGCAAAGGCCGGCGTCAAAAACATGGTCGAAACCTTGGCTGTGGAATGGGGCCCGTACGGCATCCAAGTCAACGGCTTAGTTCCCGGACTCATGCCTCATGAGGACATGACCGATGACATCAAGGGCAACCTCGCACGGACCAATGACAAAGACGCGTGTCAGCCCGCATTGCGGGTTGGCCGTCCGCGTGAACTCGGATGGGCCGCAACATTCCTTGCCTCGCCCTATGCCCGATTCATTAGTGGCCACACCCTTGTCGTCGACGGAGCGAACTGGCAGCGACGTTCGCTCACCCAACCCGAGGTCGTCACTGTTCGCGACCAAATGGGCAAAGGACCATTCGAGCTGTGAAGTTTTCACTCTCACTTCCGCTGCTGAAAGATTTCTCTTCGCCTGATCCGTTTCGCGAAACCTTCGATCTCGCTCGCATTGCCGAGGAGTCTGGTTTCGACACCGTCACGATCGGCCATCACCACTTCATGCCCGGCAACTTGAGCGATCCGCTCACGTTCTTGGCCGCCGTTGCTGCTCGAACCTCAACGGTCCGAGTCGGCACTGGCATCTTTCAATTACCAATCCACAACCCAGTGCGCGTCGCTGAACAGGTCGCAACTATCGATCAGATTTCTGGCGGTCGCGTCACCCTCGGCGTCGGAATGGGCTGGTGGCCACTCGAATACGACGTGCACGGCTCAAACTTCAAAGAACGCGGCGCACGAATGGAAGAAGCGCTCACGATTCTGCGATTGGTTTGGCAGAACGAGAACACCTCCTTCGAAGGTCGCTTTCACTCGTTCCCCGAACTCACTGTGCATCCACGCCCGTTGCAATCGCCCAATCCCCCGCTGTGGGTAGCAGGCGTGGCCCCGGCCGCCGTCGATCGCGCAGCCCGATTGGGCGATGAATGGATCTGTGGTCCGGTGCAATCTCTCGCTGCCGCTCTGCGGTGTCTCGACATCTACCGGCCAGCCTGCGCGGCACTCAATAAACCCGCCGACTGGATCTTGCGCCGTTACGCGTGGGTCGGAGAGAGCGACGAGCAAGTCCGCACCGAAGTCCTTCCGGTGTACGTCGACGGGCTGATGATCCACTGGCGCGAATCCGCCGAAGAAAAAGAAGAGAAGGAACTCTTCGCTCGCATCGATGCCGGCGAGAACATCACCGCCGAAGACATCGCCGCCGATCGCTTGCTTTGGGGCGACCCCGAACGTGTGATCGGGCAGATCCGCGACTACGAAGCTTCCACACAGTGTGCTCATGTGCACACGGCATTTGGTGCTGGTCTGCCCGCCGACACCGGCCAGGCGTCGCTGGGTTCCTTCGACGACATCGCCGCGATGATTCGCCTGTTTGGGCGCGAAGTCATCCCGGCATTCTCCTAAGCGATAGTTCCTGTCCACTTTCCGTTGACCGAGCGTCAAACTTCGACACCTACCTTGCGTTCATCAGGACTACTTCGGAGGAAACATGAAGATCTCATCATCGCTTGCACGACGTTGTGGATTTGCAACTGTCACTCTCGCATTCAGCGCTCTAAGCCTCGTCGCAACGGCCTGCAGCGAATCGTCGAGCGATTCAAGTGCCTCGCAACGAGACGCAACGACGACTGCGCCAGCAAAGTCGCTACAGGTCCTCGTCACCAATGACGATGGGTATGACGCCGATGGCATCGACGCAATCGTTGAGGCCCTCAGAGCTACACCCAACGTCGCTGTCACCGTTGTTGCACCAGCGACGAACCAAAGCGGAAAGGGCGGCACCGTCACCGGCGGAACACTCACGGCCGCGGATGTGAAGACCAAGAGTGGTTACCCCGCAAAGGCAGTCTCAGGAACTCCAGCTGATTCGATGATTTGGGCGCTCGACCAGGGTGGCATCTCGTTCAAGCCGGATTTCGTTGTCTCCGGGATTAACGCAGGTCAGAACATGGGACCCGTCATCGACTTATCCGGCACCGTTGGCGCCGCCCGAGCAGCCACCTCGCGTGGCGTCGCGTCAATCGCGACGAGTCAAGGAATCACTGACAACAAGTTCAACTTCAAAGCAGGCGTCGAGCAGGTGATGGCTTGGTTCACGAAGAACCGCTCAGCCATCACCGATGGCACGATCACGAAGGCCACGGTGTTCAACATGAACATCCCCACCTGCCCATCTGGCTCAGTTCGTGGTCCGGCCGATGTTCCACTTGCCACCACCACCGAGGGTTATCTCAATGTCCCCGATTGCGCGTCAACAGCGACCAATTCGAGTGACGACATCAAGGCATTCCAGATCGGTTTTGCCCCGATTTCAAACATACCGCTCAAACCTGCAGCGTGATCGCAAGGTCGTAGACGCGCTTTCGTGACACAGCGAATGCATCAGCAACGCCAGCGGCTGCGTCCCGTTTCGACGCTCCCTTGGCCAGTGACTCGCGCACAGCTTCACGAAGTTCATCGTCAGTCGCATCGGCCCTTGGGGCAGCGCCATCAAGCACGAGGACATACTCGCCTCGAGGATCGACCTCGCCGCAGCGCGTCAATGCTTCGGCGAGCGAACCTCGCCAAATCTCTTCATGCATCTTGGTGAGTTCACGGGCAAGCACGACACGCCGATCGGCTCCACACATGCCCCGAAGATCGCTGAGCGTACGTTCAAGTCGATGAGGAGCCTCAAACAACACGACGGTGCGTTGTTCCTCCGCGATTTCGCGCAATCGACTCGTTCGCGACGATCCTTTTCGAGGGATAAACCCCTCAAACACAAAGCGCGATGTTGCAAGACCACTAACAACCAGCGCGTGAAGCACTGCTGATGGGCCAGGTACAACTTCAATGTCGATCCCGGCCTCGACTGCCTTGGCAACGAGGAATTCGCCCGGATCAGAAACACCGGGCATACCTGCATCACTTACCAACGCCACGATCTCGCCGCGTTGAACATGCCCGATAACACGCTCAGCGGCATCACCCTCGGTGTGCTCGTTGACCACGATGTAGGTCGGTGAAGGGATCCCCAAGTGCGAAAGCAAACGTCCCGTGCGACGAGTGTCCTCGCACGCGACAGCGGCTGCCTGCGTGAGTGCCTCAACCGCTCGTGGCGAGATATCACCGAGGTTGCCGATGGGAGTTCCTACGAGGACAAGGCGGCCGTTGGTCACCGGGCCTCCAAGACATCACCAGCGGCAACACCCCAGCGAGCGAGCGCGCCCGCTTCAGTTTCGATCACCGAGCGAGATCGAGCAACGAATGCTCCAAGTCGATTTGGCTTCATTGTGGTCATTCGAAGAACAACTCCGTGCGCATCAAGATGTGCGACGTCGATCGCAAACTTCATTCCAAAGGTATGCACTGAACGAGCGGGTGCAAGCATCATCGCGCCTTCAATTCCATCGCGGCCGAGCAACCCTCGACGGCGATCGCGTCGCGTAGCCGCAATTTCCAACGTGGCAAGGACACGATCATCGCGAACCAGCCAGTTCCCGCTTGGGGACGCAGTGGACATAGCGAGATGCTAGGAGCAACCGGGACTTCAGCCCCGAGTATCCAGTTTCCGACCCCGCAAGTGGGAGTGCAGCGTCAAACGTTAAATCGGAACTCCATGACGTCACCATCGACGGGCTGGTACTCCTTGCCTTCAACCCGCAGGATTCCGGCATCACGAGCCTTCGACCAGGCGCCGACCTCGAGCAATTCATCCCAGTGGATGACTTCGGCCCGAATGAAACCACGCTCAAAATCCGTATGAATCACACCAGCGCATTGTGGAGCCTTGTAGCCGACGCGGAATGTCCAGGCGCGGGTTTCCTTTTCGCCCGTCGTGAAGTACGTGCGCAGTCCCAACATTCGGTAGGCAGCGTGCAGAAAGCGCGGGAGTGCTCCCTCTCCGAGGCCAAGTCCTTCAAGCATCTCGACGCGTTCATCAGCGTCGAGCATTGCTGCCTCGGCTTCAAGCTGCACGCACATACCGATCACTTCACCGTGGCCACCAAATTCCTCGACCACGGGGGCGATGAGTTCATCGATCTGCTCCAACCCGTCTTCACTGACGTTCACAATCGCAAGGACAGGTTTGTTCGTCAGCAAGAAATAACTCTTGATCAGATCGCGAGATTCAACATCGAGACCGCTTCGATAAATCGGCGTTCCTTCAGAAAGAATCTCAAGCGCCTTGCCGAGAGCTTCAACTTCATCAGCGATCATGCGATCTTGTTTGGCAGCTTTTCGACGCTTGTCGATTTGGTTCTCGACGGTTTCCAAATCTGCGAGCGCCAATTCGGTTTCGACGATTCGAAGGTGCTCAAGCGGATCGGAAGGACCCGGAACGTCATGGTCAACAAAAGCACGAAGAACAAAAACGATGGCATCAGATTCGCGAATGTTGGCCAGAAACTTGTTTCCCAGGCCTTCACCTGTGCTCGCACCTTCGACGAGACCACCGATGTCGACAAACTGCACGCTGGCCGGAATCACCGACTTGGTCTTGCTCATGACCGCGAGTTGTTCAAGCCGATCGTCGGGAACTTTGGCCACTCCGACATTGGGGTCTTTCGTAGCGAAGGCATACGGGGCGGCAAGGGCCCCGCCGCCAGCAAGCGCGTTAAACAGCGAGGACTTCCCCGCGTTTGGCAATCCGACGAATCCGAACTTTTCCATGGGAGTGGCAGGCTAGTAGTGCCGTCGGCGGCCGATGACATGACCGAAACCCAAGCGAACGCTCTCAGTTGGCCCATCTCGCCACCTCCGGCCTAAGATTTCGGTCTTATGTCGAAGAAAACCTCGAAGCGCAAGACGAACGCCCGTCGCAAACCGGCGAATCACGGCACGAAGCCCAACGCCGGTCGCGGCTGATTCTGCACGTCGTTCACGACCGTGTTCAGCCAGCCCTCGAAGGAGCTCATTACTGTCCCGAACCCTGAGAAGGGTCGTGACTACGAGATCCTCTGCGAAACCGATGAGCTCACATGCCTCTGCCCTGTGACGGGTCAGCCGGATTTCGCGACCGTTCGCATCACGTACGTACCAAATGAGTTACTCGTCGAATTAAAGAGCCTCAAGATGTACGTGTGGTCGTTCCGTGACGAAGGCGCGTTTCACGAAGCCGTTACCAACACCATTCTTGATGATCTCGTGCAGGCATTGTCTCCGCGGCGGATGACCGTGGAAACCATTTGGAAAGTCCGCGGTGGCATTCTCACCACCGTGACTGCCTCACATCCCTAAATCGAACTGCAGCTATTCGGCTCCCGGCATACTCGGGGGGGTTTCGGTGCGTTCAACGAGACTCGCCGGTGGAGCTTGCGCAGCCGGCGGAGTGACATTGCCAGCCTTGAGATTGACAAGTTTGCCGATGCGATCAATGACAGCCCATGAAAGACGATCTCCGCCCGCGGTCGAGAAATGGACATTGTCCTTCTGACGCATGCTGCGAACGACGCCATCAGCGTTCGGCAGGTTCGCCGAGAAGGCAAGACTTGAATCTGAGAAAAATGGCCACGTATCGAAGTACTGGATCCATGGTCGGCTTTGCGCCTCGCTCCAATAGATGTAACTCATCAAGTCCATGCCGCGGGTCTTCGTGCCAGGACCCATCGGGGGCGGTCCACACCAAATCGTTATGCGTTGATTATCGGGCGACTTCAGAAGGTCCATCGTTGCGGCAACTCGACGACGATATTCGGCCATCCAAGGTTCTGACGCGCGCACCAACACCTTGCCGTCGGCACCGATCATGTTCTGACCGTCGTTTGCGCCAAACATGATCACAAGAATCGATGGATTGGCAGGGAGCACGTCTTTCACGAGGTGTTCGGGCCAGTTGTAATAATCGGGACGAGACAAGCCTGTGGAGACGTGGTAATCGAGTGTTGGGGTGAAGATTCCGGTGGACTGCGTAATGCGCTGGAACGAGATACCAAACGTCTGAGTGATGGAGTCACCGCCGACCCAAATCTTCATGGGAGTCGCTGGGGTCGGCGCTGGAAGTACTGGCACCTTCTTTGCGGCCTCAGCTGATGCAGCATTTTCTGCTTCGACTTGCCGGCGGAGAAGTTCCTCGACATCAATCTTCGTGCCTTGGTTCTTGCCGAGCGCATCATCGATTGAATTGCGGAAAAAATTGATATGCAGCGTGTCGGTCACCGAGGCGACCGTCTTCGCAATCTCATTTCGCCAGCCATCACCTTTTGCATTGCTTTTGCGAAGCGTTGAATCGGCATCAAAAAGCCCGGCGACACAGAGCGCAAGCACGATCACGACAATGATCAGCCCTGCAGGCATCGTCCCCTCGCGGCGCGGCCGGAATGGCTCGAAGAGACTCCGCCAATTGAACGGTGATCGACCACCGGACGGAATGCCGGAATTGCCTTTCATCGGGTTGCGCCCTGGTGATGTCATAGGAGGTTTCTCATCAGAACTGGAAGTAAATAAATGGCGCAATTCCCTCGGGACCAAGCGCATCAACAAGGACAAGTCCACCGGCAAGAGCTGCGAGTTGCAAGGCAGGCGCCCAGGTCGCAAACCAGACTTCGGCTTTCTGGGGGAATCGTTGAGGAACAAACTGCGAAGCGACACTTGCGACAATCACGAAGATTAGGAGAAGACTCACTCCAGCGTTCGAACCGGCGGAGGCAAAGAGTCGCCCAAGCAACGTAAAGGCCTCATCAACCGACGTTGCCCGAAAGAACACCCACGCCAGACAGACGACATTGAAGACTAAGAACCATTGCATCGCTTTCACCAACAACGGAGGAAGTCCTAATTCGTGGCCCTTCCACTTGGCCTTCACAATTCGTTCGGCCACGAGATAGGAGCCGTGAATTGCACCCCAGACGACGAACGTCCAGTTCGCCCCATGCCAAAGTCCACCGATAATCATGACGAGGAACAAGTTCCGGTAGGTCATGGCTTTCGAGCCACGATTTCCGCCAAGCGGTATGTAGAGATAGTCGCGCAGCCACCGCGACAAGGTCATGTGCCATCGACTCCAGAAGTCCTGCAATGACAGAGCGATATAGGGCGAATCAAAGTTCTGCGGGAATCGAATACCGAGGAGTAACGCCACACCGATTGCGATGTCGGTGTAGCCACTGAAGTCCGCGTAGATCTGGATGGCATAGGCGTAAACCGCCCACAGCACTGCCAGCGGTCCGTAAGCATTGGGGTTGGCAAAAACCGGATCCACAATCTGTGTCGCGAGAAAACTGGAAATCACAACCTTCTTGAACATGCCGCGGAAGATGAGCATGAATGCTTCGGCGGATCGCACGTATCGAGGATCGGGTACTTCATCGAGTTGCGGCGCGAACTCGCTTGCTCGAACAATCGGGCCAGCCACGAGATGAGCGAAAAAAGACAGATAGACAGCGAAATCAAGAATCGTGAGCGGTTTACGCCATTGTCCTCGCCCGATATCAATCACATAACTGATGGCTTGGAAGGTAAAGAACGAAATACCAATCGGGAGAATGATGTTCAGAACGGGAGCATCAACCGAAATACCAATCGAGCGCATCTTGTCGGCGATTGTCGACACGAAGAAATCGAAGTACTTGAAATAGCCAAGAATCCCAAGATTGACGACGACAGCGATTCGAACGAGCCACCTGCTTGTATTCGTGCGCTCCCCTTCAGGGGTGAGCGACCGAAAAACAGCCAGACCCAAGAACCAGTTGATCCCAATGCTCAGAAACAGGAGCATCAAGTAGTTCCAGTCCCACCACCCATAGAACACGCAACTTGAAGCAAGGATGAACCAGCGCCATGCGATCTTGTGCGGTCGCAGCAGCCAACTCCCGGTGAAAACCACCAAGAAGAAGACCGCAAAATCGACGGTAGGGAAAAGCATGGAGGGGCTTCCCGGTTGGCTGGAGAATTAGGAGGGACCGAACGTCGGTTGTAGGTCTATCTCCAAGGAATGACCTGCGCTGAAACTATCGCAGAGACCATTCAATTTCGGGACAGACCACATCACTATCATCGCCGCAGACTCGGCCCGACACCAACAAGGCCGATAGGGTCAAACCGTGCTCGACCATGTGTTTACTGATGCCATCGGCGCCCTTCGCGACGCGTTCGAAGGCGCAATGCTTGAGCGACAGGCGTTCGAAGAGCGATTCAACATGGACATGCTCCTAGGCGACATGACTTGGGAGACCACTTATGGACTTCCGGGAGAAGGAATACCGCCCCGGGTTCAGGCCGACCTCACCCTCACATGGCCAACATGGGCACAGACCGCTTACCGCTCGTGGTACATCGGTGAATCCTTTGACGAAGCGCCACGTATCGACATTGAACTCGTTCTGCGTGTTCAACGGTTGTCATCAGCGCCTGACCCCGCAGCACTCATCGCTGCGCTTCGATGACCCCGAGTACGCAATCGAAGTGAGCTACGAAGGAAGTTACGAAGTCGACGAAGAAACGCTGGCGGATGGAGCTCGACTTGATGGCAACCTCGGAGCCATGGGCGGTTGGATCTCGTCGATCCTCGTGAAGGTTGGAGACCTCGCGTGGGATTTTCTTCCCGCGATCGAACAGCACGACTAGCCAACCGCTGAATTAGAACTCTTTCGGCACAGGCAGCAGGTCGGGGAAATTCGTCTCGCGGCCTTCTGCTTTCGCCGCAAATGACTCAACCATGTCCGATGGCTGAAACATTCCTGTTTGCCAAGTAGCAATGTGATTAAGGCCGTCGGCAACACTGTGGTCGCGCGAGTACAGCAACATCTCTTTGGTTCCCCAGACCGCAAGCGGACTCTTTGAAGCGATTTCGCTGGCGATCTCAAGCACACCAGCGACGAGTTCCTCGTGAGTGGGGAATACCTGATTCACGAGCCCAACCTCGAGTGCGCGTTGCGCTGACATTCGACGACCTGTGTAAGCAAGTTCACGTGCGACACCGTCAGGGATGATCTTCGGGAGACGTTGCAATGTGCCCACATCGGCGGTCATCCCAATATTGATCTCCTGGATCACAAAGAAGGCATCGGCGGACGCGTACCGCATATCTGCGGCAGTGACCATGTCTACCGCCCCACCAATGCACCCACCTTGAATCGCTGCCAGAACGGGCATACGCGCTTTTTCGAATGCCGTAAAACTTTCTTGCAACATGAGCGCGGTCTGGCGAAGTCGGGCTCGAACCCGTCCCATTTCGTCGGCATCACCTGGAGTGATTGCGGTATCACCAGAAGTAAAGACACCAAGGTCCATGCCGGCGCAAAAGTGACGGCCGGTTGATGAAACCACGATTGCACGAACATCGCCACGAGCATCGAGGCTTCGCACAATTTCGGGAAGTTCAACCCAGAACTCGCGCACCATCGAATTGAGCTGGTCGGGACGATTCAGACGGATATGGCCGACCTTGTTCGTCACCTCAACATCGAAACAGCTGTCACTCATAACGCACCCTTCACCAAGGCTGTGAGATTGATCTGTGGCCGCGCACCCATGTGTGAGATTGCTTCGGCAGCAACGATGGACGCCGTACGTCCTGATGTTTCAAGATCGGCACCGGAAACCCATCCTGAAAGGAAGCCAGCGGCGTAGAGATCTCCAGCGCCGGTGGTGTCGACGAGGTCAGCAGCGACCACAGGAATGTCAAAGCGCTCACCCGAGGACGAAATAATGACTGATCCCGCTTCGCCTCGTGTCAGACACGCGATCGCGCAATGCCCGGCGACTCTCCGAGCTGCTTCGTCGAAATCTGAAACCTCATAAAGCGAACAGATCTCATCTTCATTAGCAAACAAGATATCGACGTGGTGTTCAACAATTTCGAGGAACTCCGCTCGATGTCGGTCGACACAGAACCCGTCAGAGAGCGAAAACGCTACGCGAGTTCCTGCCTCCGCTGCCCAACCCATCACGTTTCGAAGCGCGCTCTTCGCAGCAGGTTCATCCCACAAATAACCCTCGAGGTACACAACTCGAGCGGTCGGGACCAGAGAGAGATCTACGTCGTCGGATGTCAGCTGACCCGCAACACCAAGTGAGGTATTCATCGTGCGTTGGGCATCGGGAGTCACACAGATCAAGCAGCGAGCAGTTCCCGCAGCAGCGTCGACACCCGACGCTGCGAACCCGTGGAAGGCGACGCCGGCGGCTCTGATGTCGTGAGCAAAAACTTCACCGAGCTCGTCCTCCGCTACTTTGCCAATAAAAGCGGCAGAGAGTCCGAGCGACGCTAAACCCGCAGCCGTATTCGCAGCGGAACCGCCAGACATTTCGACCGCTGGAGGCATAGCGGCATAGATGGTTCGAGCACGATCGGGATCGGTGATTTGCATGGAGCCCTTCACCATTCCGTGGTCTTCCAAGAAGGCGTCATCGGTAGTGGCCAGTACATCGACAATGGCGTTGCCAATACACAGAACATCAAGGGCTCGGTCTGAGGGAGGAAGAAGCGCAGTCATGGCGACCGACCCTACGCTGGCGAAGTGACCGACACTGAACTCCCCCACCTCTCCAACGATGCCAACCCTTTCAGACTTCCTGGCCCAGTTCGTCCCGTTCGTTATGACCTGACTCTGGAGCCCGATCTCGATACGGCCACCTTCGCCGGCGAGGTGACGATTGATCTCTTGATTTCTGCATCAACCGAGACAATCTCATGCAACGCGCTCGATCTCGACATCCTTGCTGCCGAGGTCGTCGAAGGTTCGCTGGCCGACGACGCCCCCACCATTGCCGTCACTCAGGTTGCTCTTGATCCTGAGACGGAACGAGTCACCTTCACGCTAAGCCGAGCCCTTTCTGCCGGCGAGGCCCATCTCCGAATCCGATTTACCGGGGCATTAAACGACAAACTCCGCGGCTTTTACCGCTCGACATTCTCCGACACCGACGGAATCGAACAGGTCATCGCTACGACGCAATTTGAAGCGACCGATGCTCGCCGAGCTTTTCCATGCTGGGACGAACCCGATCACAAAGCATCCTTCGCCATCTCTCTCGTCGTCGATGAAGAACTCTTTGCTGTATCGAACGCACGCGAGATCTCTCGAACAGCCGTACCCAATCGACCCGGCAAGCACATAGTGCGGTTTGCCGAAACCATCGTGATGTCCACGTACCTCGTCGCGTTCATTGTCGGCCCGCTTGAAGCGACTGATCCCGTCGACGTCGATGGGATCCCGATGCGCGTGATCTTTCCGAAGGGAAAGCGCCACCTCACCGCGTACGCATTAGAAGTCGGAGAGTTTTGCCTCCGACACTTCGCGAACTACTACGGAATCGCCTATCCAGGCGACAAACTCGACCTCGTTGCAGTTCCAGACTTTGCCTTCGGAGCCATGGAGAACCTCGGATGTGTGACCTTCCGCGAAATCCTCCTCCTTGTTGATCCCGCAACAACGACACAAGCTGAACTGCTCAACGTGACTGACGTCATCAATCACGAACTCGCTCACATGTGGTTCGGTGACCTCGTCACCATGAAGTGGTGGAATGGCATTTGGCTCAACGAAGCTTTTGCCACATTCATGGAGATGCATGCAACTGATGCATTCCGTCCGCAGTGGGATCGTTGGACAACATTCGGACTTTCACGCACTGCTGCGTTCGATACCGATTCACTTACCAGCACGCGACCTATCGAATACCCCGTGATCTCTCCGGCTGATGCGGAGGGGATGTTTGACATCCTCACCTACGAAAAGGGCGCAGCAGTCGTTCGCATGCTCGAGCAATATCTTGGCGAAGCACAGTTCCAATCAGGTATCCGCCAGTACCTCAGCCACCATGCGTTCGGAAACACCGAGACCACCGATCTCTGGGATGCGATCGAATCGGCCACTGGTGAACCTGTGCGCCGAATCATGGATTCATGGATCTTCCAGGGCGGCTACCCGGTTCTTTCCATCGAAACCGTGAACGACGGGCGCACGCTGCGGATCTCGCAACATCGCTTTGGTTATGCCGGAGATCTAGGCGACGGCGAATCAACCATTCCCACTCACGATGACGCCGCTCTATGGATTGTTCCGCTGATCTTTTCTCAGCGAAGCGCAATCGACGGCGTCATCACATTCGAAAAGGTCTTACTTGACCAACGCTCAATCGACATCGAACTCGTCGAACCGGCCACGTGGGTTTTGGCCAACACCGAAGGCACCGGCTTTTATCGGGCCAAGTACGCACCTGACCTCCGGTCTGCGCTCATCGCCCACGCCCAAACCGAGCTCTCTGCGATTGAACGCTATGGATTGGTCGATGACATTTGGGCTTCGGTACTCGCCGGAGACCTCGAAGCCCACGACTTTCTCGAAATGGCGGAAGCATTCAACGATGAAACCGATCTCTCCGTGTGGCAGCGAATCGTTGCGGGCCTCAACGCGCTTGATCGTGTTGTAGATGGGGATGCCCGCTCAGCACTTCGCACGCGTGTTCGCGGCATCATCGGTTCTGCATACGAACGGCTCGGAGCGGAACCAAAATCCGATGACTCTGACCGAGACCGCGCGTTACGTGGCGTGTTGTTCGAAGCACTTGGAACTATCGGCGGCGATCTCGATGTTCAGTCACGAGCACGCGTTCTTCTTACGATCGAAGCCCTGGAACCAGACCCGGCCTTGGTCGCAGCATCGGTAAATATCGTCGCAGCCACAGGGTCCTCCGGGGAATTCGATGACTTCATCAAACGAATGAAGGCCGCCTCGACGCCACAGGAAGAACTCCGTTACCTCGGAGCGCTCGCTGATTTCCCCCAATCCGACCTCATCGCTCGCCTTGTCCGAATGTCCCTCACCGACGAGGTCAGAAGCCAAAACGCTCCACTTCTCCTTCGCCGTGCGCTCTCGAATCGAGACGCTGGTGAGATTGCGTGGTCCTTCGTCAGTTCAGAGTGGGATGCAATCACAACGCGACTTCCATCAAATTCCATCGCTCGCTTTCTTGAGGGAATTCGCGGCCTGTCGAAACCAAGTGTCGCTGCAGAGGTGTTCGCATTTTTTGAGACTCATGAAGTTCCTCAAGGCGACAAAATTCTTGCCCAGCATCTTGAACGACTCGAGGTGAATCTCGCCCTCCGTCAACGAGAATCACAGAGGTTGTCTCGAATACTTCTTCACAGGTAATAGCCGAAGCAGTTTCCCTCGACCGCGCCGTCAGCTAGCAACAAAAATTAAGAGTTTTCATACTCCAGCGCCCGTCTGACTGCTCGACACCGCTAGATCGCGCTCCAAGTCACTCATCCCGTAGTAGCGGCGTTCCCAGCGGCTCGCGAAGCGTTGTGCGCCCCAAGCCAGCGCTATGACAGCAAGCACAACACCGAGACCACGCAGATGTTGATAGTTGTTTCCGAGGGAGCCCATCGAAACCACCGAGGTTGGCCACACGAAGAAACTCGCAGCGACACACACGACAAGATACGAGGGCCGATATCGACCAAGGCCACAGGCTGCCAAAAGTGCGAAACCGGTGACGAGGTACCACGGCCAGATCACTGGCCCAAGCAAGATGTACGCAACGAGCATGACTCCGGTTGCTTTAATAACTCCAACACGTGGGCTTCGCATCAACATCACGAATGCAACAACTGCTGTTGCGAGGAGGCCTAACGCCCGGACTCCCGAAGCAAGAAGTTGGCCGTCGACATGAAGGCCGAGGGCGTTAAGAACCTCAGCGATACTGAAGCCGATTTTGGTCGTCGGTGAATACGTGTCGTTGACTTTTCCGGTACTTTTCAACGCCGTGATCCACCCCGGGCCGAGTCCAACTGCGACGCAACCCAACACGATCGCCACTACTGACGCTGTAAATACTGCGACTGTCGAGACAACCCGTTCCTTCCACGTGGCAACTGCACCGCGCCAACACCAACCGAGGTAGAGCAAACCTATTGCTGCAGGGAGTTTTACGGCTGTTGCTGCAGTAATCAGTGCAACCGCAAGTTTTTTCCGGTCGCGCTGGGCCGCGGCAAGCCCGAGCGCTAGCAAACCGAACATGAGCGCGTCGTTGTGTACCCCACCAACGACATGCACGATCATTATCGGATTTCCGATTCCAATGGCGATAGCAACTGCCGCCGAAAGCCCATTGCCAACCGCGATCATGCCGATCCCAATCGCCGCCATGATGACGCCAATCCAAACAATCAGCCGGTAAAAGTTGATCGCTGCTACCTGATTATGCCCTGCGAATTGAACTGCTGACCATGCAGCAATCACCGCGACCGGTCCATAGGGCGCGGGCGCCGAACGCCATACTGGATCAGCTCCACTGGTGAAGTCGTTGCGCCCAAGTTCTACGGGGCCAACAGAACTTGGGTCGATTCCTCGACTCGCCATCTCGCCCTGAGCGACATAGCTGTAAACATCATTCGAAAGCAGGGGTGGGCCCAACGAAACAGGAATCGCCCAGAGTGCAATGACGGCACCAATGATGATGACCGCTCGGCGACGATCAGTAATGCGTCCCGCGCAATGAACAAGACCAAGCCAGCCACTCGCAAGCAATACGAGACCGATGAAAAACCAGAACGTCGACTGAGTTGAGGTTCCGGGATGCGCGATTCCCGGGATTGTCAGACGCCATGTTGGAACGGCCAAACGCCATTGCGGCGCCGATGCAGCAATAACGGTCGCGCCAAGAAGCCCGCTACAGGCACTGAGAGCGACCTGCCACCAACGTGAACTCGACATCGTGGTTGGCTGCCAGTGCGACTCGTCTCGCTCCTGGCGCAGTTGGTCATCGGAAGGACCCTGGAGAATTGCTCGGCCACGTTCGGCAAGCCGGCGCAATTCTGGAGATGTCGTGACCGCCGTCCGGACACGTTCCAAGGTTGAAGGCACCCAATGAGGCTAGCGGCGCAGTGCACGTCCAAGGGTCTCTCCAAATTTGGCAGTGATTGCTCACGGAGCGTCGAGCCTTGGCAACACCAGTGACATGCTGTCAGGGCAAACGAGGCGTCCGTCTAGCCATTCACGCAAATTATCTATGGGGACCCACACCGCTTCGACGATCTCATCGTCGGCAAAGTCAAATGGTCCTTCCGAGCGCGTCTGATAGATACGCGCCACTTCACGGACTTCATCGTCTTCGTACGAACCCTCGCCGAGATACGCAAGTTCCGCTGAGACTCCCAGTTCTTCAAGAAGTTCACGAGCGGCCGCCAGTTCCCAGGCCTCACCGGCGGCGACGACGCCGCTCACAGCGATATCCCACGAGTCAGGCCAAAGGTCTTTCCAAGACGCTCGTCGATGAATCAACAGTTCGCTGACGTCATTGCGCACAACGATGAACACCGACCGGTGCAGAAGATTTGCACGACGCATTTCAGCGCGAGTCACCTCGCCAATGACCGTCCCCATCGCATCGAGTTCATCGATGAGTTCCTCATCTACGGCGCCATCGGCCATCAGAGGGCTGCCGCTCGTTCGCAAGCCTCAGAAAAAGACACGCCTTCATCAAAGAGCGCTCGAAGCTGCACAACGTGACGAGGGCGGTTCATTCCCAGCACACCCGTGAGTCGGTCTCCATCGCCATAGAGAGCCACGAATCGAAATTCCGCTGTGGTCCCGTGCACGATCCGACATTCATCGGTTGGCATCGGTCGACCTGCAAGTTGGATCTTTCGATCGTATTGATCACTCCAGAACCACGGCACGGGATCAAACACTGCAGGCGTTTCTCCACTCGCTTCTGCCAAGAGCCTCCGAGCAGCAGCCTCTCCACCAGCTATTGCGGTTTCCCAATGTTCGACACGGAGCGTGCGCCCGAACCGCGCGCTGGGATAACGAGCAATGTCACCAGCCGCCACGACGTCAGGGGCCGCCAGCAGCGTGTTGTCGCACATAACGCCGTCGTCGAGTGCGATTCCAGATCCTTCGAGCCACTGAGTGTTGACTGTGACGCCAATCCCGACGACGACAACTTCGGCCTCGACGACTGTGCCATCGCTCAACACAACAGCTCGAACGCGTTCGACGCCATCGACTGAGCTTGTTTCAATCTGTAAGACGCCTGTATCGAGTCTGAGGTCGACGCCGTTTTCGATGTGCACCTGTGCACAGACTTGACCCATCTCGGCTCCGAGGATGCGTTCGAGTGGCAATGGCAACGCTTCCACCAGCGTCACGTCAAGACCGCGCTTGCGGCAGCTTGATGCGACCTCGGCACCGATGAATCCTGCGCCAATGACCACAACACGAAATGGTCCAGCATCGAGTTCTGCGCGCAACGCAAGGCTGTCGGCCAAAGTGCGCACGACGTGCACACCTGCGATTCCTGCAGTATCGGGTAAACGACGTGCAGATGCACCACTCGCAATGACCAACGAGTCGAACGACGAGGTTTCCAACGCTCCAGTCGGACCCTCAAGAATGATTTGGCGCGAAGCGAGGTCGAGTGCCTTCGCTCGAGTTCCCAGACGGAAATCGAGGTTCAGATCTTCCTTCCCCGCCGGAAGAAGAATCTTTTCTGGTTCCCATTCTCCGGTGAGGATCTGCTTCGAAAGCGGCGGACGGTCGTAAGGCCGCTCGGGATCTGCGTCAACGACAACGATGGGGCCAAGCTGACCCTGAAGCCGCAGGGTTCGTGCAGCGTTTATTCCAGCGAGCGACGCGCCAACGATGACGGTGGTGGGAGTCATGACACAACAGCTGAGGGCTCTGGCGCATTACGCGCCAAAACGAGACTCAGTCCTCAGCGATCGAAATCGCCTGCTTCGGGCAGCGCTGCACCGACTCTTCCATCTTGGCCCGCATTGATTCAGGCGGATTCTCGTTGAGCACATAAAGAAAATCATCGTCACGGACCTCGAAGATTTCCGGCGCGATGCCCATGCAGACGGCGTTGCTTTCACACAGATCGAAATCGACCACGATTCGCATGACGGTCCCCTTCTCGGAGTGTTGGTGACTTGGTAGCTCGGGGGCTGCTGCCTCCGAGGTGCCATCTTGCCTCATCTGCCGATGCCGGGGTGACGAAGGGTCGGGTGACGTGGCAGATTGGTGCCATGACTGAAATTGCACCCCTCGCCGGGGTCCGAATTATCGAAGCCTCGATGCTCGGACCCGCCGCTGTCACCACCAATCTCGCCGAACTCGGCGCTGACGTCATCAAGGTCGAAGCCCCTGGTGGCGACTATGGCCGCCAGATGACTTGGCCCATCGTCGAAGACACTTCGTTGCTCTTTCTCCATTGCAACCGCGGGAAACGCTCCATCGTTCTTGATCTTCGAACCGAAGAGGGCGTTCAAGCTTTCAAGGAACTCGCCGCCGATGCCGACGTTGTTGTCGAAGCAATGCGTCCCGGCGCGCTCGCTCGTCGCGGTCTCGGCTATGAAGACCTCAAGGCGATCAACCCCAAGATTGTCTTCATGACAATCAGTGGTTACGGAATGACTGGCCACTACCGCGACCTCCCAAGCCATGGCATCGCGTACGACACATGGGCCGGCATCATCGAGCCAGCGTATGACGAAGAGGGCTACTGCTACATCCCTCCCCACATCTCAATCGGTATTAACGCAGGACCGATGTACGGAGCGCTCGGAATCTTGGCCGGCATCATTAAGGCACGAGCCACTGGCGAGGGTTGCTACATGGAAATTGCCCAGTCCGATGCGGCTGCCGCATTCGATTGGTACCGCAGCGAATCATTCAAGGCCTACGAGCGGCCACAGTCAGAGGTCACAGGCAACAAGGCCGATAACTACGAACGTCGGGCACCAGGCACCTCTGGAATGAAAGAGGGCGTGCGCTATCAGATGTACGAAACCTCCGATGGGCACATTCTCTTCATGGCCTCGGAACAAGAGTTCTGGAAGAACTTCTGCAAGGGCATCGGTCGCGAGGATCTCTTCGAAAAGTATCCCGGCTCCAAATATGCCGATCACGCTCGCGGAAATCGCGAACTTCTCGCCATCCTCACAGAGATCTTCAAATCAAAGACCTCACAACAATGGATGGACTTCGGCGGCGAATGGAACACCCCGCTCGCGCCGGTCAACACTCCATCATCGATGCAGAACGATCCCCAGTTTCAAGATCGCATGCAATGGATCCCCAAAGAGATCCTCGGAGCCGACATGTTGCCGAATCCGGTCAAAATCATCGGCGGCGAACTTCCGATTCCGCGAAAAGCCCCTGAATGCGGACAGCACAGCGACGAAATCCTGAGCGAATTGCTCGGCTACGACGCTGATCGAATCGCCCAACTTCACGAAAAGGGCGTTCTCGGCTGAACTCCAGCCAAGAACCTTTCTCGCCTCCCGTTGCGGAGGTGGCGGGATCAGCGACGACGCTTCAAATCTCGCGTCTGCGCATTCTTGGACGCGTTCTCTTCCTCGCGGTCATGGCCTTTGCTTTTTACGGACTGGCCCCACGACTGCTCGACATGTGGGACCAAGTGCCGCAACTGCGCACCGTCAGCATCTATTGGTTTCTCGCAATTTTGTTGTGTGAAGTTGGTTCGTACGCGTGTGCATGGGAACTCACTCGCGTGGCGCTACCGAAGGTCACGTGGTTCGTTGCCTCCACCGCGCAACTCACATCAAATGCTGTAGCCAAAGTCGTTCCTGGCGGCGCGGCCATCGGTGCTGCAACGGGATTTCGAATGTTGTCGGTCTCGGGAGTCGATCGCGGCTCGGCCGGAGCGGCACTCACCGCAACATCAATCATTTCCAATGGCATCTTGTTATGCCTCCCGATGGGGGCGCTCATTCTTTCAATCTTGGGCGCCCCGATCCCCGATGGCTTGATCCATGTCGCATGGGGCGGCGCAGTACTTGCCGTTGCACTCTTTGCCTTCGCGTTCTCACTCGTACGTTTTGATCGGCCCATCCAATGGTTCGGTCAATTCGTGACTGCAATCGCTTCCTGGATCAATCGGCGTCGAGGACGAACGGGCGGGCCCACCGTCGAGGGGATCGTCCGCCAACGCGACCAGATGGTCAGCAGTCTGGGTTCCCGATGGCGCGCTGCGCTTCTCGCCGCGGTTGGAAACTGGCTCCTTGATTATTTTGCCCTTGTTTGCGCGTTAAAAGCGTGCGGAGTCAACCCACGGCTGAGTTTGGTTCTGCTCGCCTACGCAGTCGCTGCAGTTCTCGGCATGATCCCGATCACACCCGGTGGAGTTGGTTTTGTTGAGGCAGGGCTGACGGCCATGCTGGTGCTCTCTGGCGTCCCTGGCGACAAGGCTCTGCTGGCAACACTCGCCTACCGGATCGCTTCGTATTGGTTGCCGCTACCGGCTGGGCTCGGCGCCCATTTCCTCTTCAAGCATCGCTACGGCCGAACCTCCGAGCCCCCCGACGCGGGGCCTAGTTCAGAGCACGAAGTTCAGACTCACCCGGCAACCTGAGCCGATACTCCCGGCCCGGGAAAAATTGCTCACACATTGACGACTTCTGCCGACATGACAGGAAAGGACTCGAAGCGTCCTGAAATGCGTCATCGTCGACCCGAAGTCATTGAAGGAGCACACCATGAACCGCACTGCGTCCGCTACCGCATCCACCAACGCCCTTCGAAGTCGAGCCGAGTCGCTCCGGTCGCGATCCTCGAGTCTCAATCCAGTCCTCGCTTCGACCTACCAGCGCCGAGCATGCGAACTCGAGTTGGAACTGTGGGTGCATGAGGTTCGCTGCGGGATTCGCCCCATCGACCCTCCACTAGCGGCCTGACACCAACGAACATCGAGTCGCGCTCAATGTCCTAGATTCGCTCCGTCCATCATCTTTGAGGAGCGACCGAGCCCATGGGATTCCCGACCGACGTCAAGATCATCGAAACCTTCGTTGGCATGCCAAGCCGCGACCGTAGAGAGGTCTACAAGTTCCTTGCGCCGCATTTGCGCGACGAAGAATCCAAAGACTTCCGATTCCCGGCCCAATACATGTTCAAAGACGTTCCGCCCGACACCGATGAAGGCGTCGATCCTGTTGCGCTTGTGCTCGACAATCTTGATCGTCACAACATCGAAAAGGCAATGCTCGGATATAACCCGAACAACCCCGATTGCATTCGTGCACTCGAAGAACACCCAGATCGATTCTTCACCTGTTTCGAATTCGATCCCACTGACGTCATGCCCGCAATCGAGAAGATCCGCGAAGTTGCTGCTAGCGGCGTCAACCTTCGAGCAATCAGCACGTTTCCCGCCGGCTACCGCACGCCACTGAACGACAAGAAGATGTACCCGTTCTATTCACTTGCGTGTGAACTTGACCTTCCCGTGTTCTGTTGCGTAGGCATTCCTGGCCCGCGCGTTCCGTTTGCGCCGCAGCACGTCGAACTTATCGACGAGGTCATGTACGACTTCCCCGATCTCACCTTCGTCATGCGTCATGGCGCAGAGCCGTGGACCGAACTCGCTATGAAACTGATGCTTAAGTGGCCAAATCTCTACTACTCGACCTCAGCCTTTGCCCCAAAGCACTACCCGAAGGCCATCATCGATTACGCCAACAGTCGCGGCGCCGACAAGGTCATGTATGCCGGCTACTTCCCCGCCGGGCTCAGCTACGACCGCATCTTCGAAGAACTCCCAAAGGTTCCGTTCAAAGATGAGGTCTGGCCCAAGTTCCTTCGGGAGAATGCGAAGAAGGTTCTGAAGCTCTAAGCCTTCAGAATGTCCTTCCACGGAAGGCCTTTATCGGGCTGAACGTCACGCGGCAGACCAAGCGCGCGCTCGGCGATCATGTTGCGATGCACCTCGTTCGTGCCGCCACCGATGCGTGAACCGAACTGACCCATGTGAACTGACTGCCAGAAACCGTTCTGCGGGGCGTCAACTTTGTCGAGCATGCCATCGGCACCTTCGAGCGCGAGAGCAAGGTCGTAACGCTTCTCTGCAGCCT
The DNA here is from genome assembly GCA_026393455.1 of Actinomycetota bacterium. Lineage (GTDB taxonomy): Bacteria > Actinomycetota > Acidimicrobiia > Acidimicrobiales > Acidimicrobilacustridaceae > Acidimicrobilacustris. Next base: position 18,608 of record JAPLAE010000098.1, on the reverse strand, counting down.
GCACCATGAAGTTCTTCATCACCGACGGATCGGGCGGATTGCCTCGACCATTGAGGATGAACGACTGCATGCGGAGGCCAAGGAGTTGCAGCATCCGTTCGCGTGCATAGGCGTCGGCGAGTCGGAGACGGATATCGTGGTCGTTCGTGCGCCCATATTTCCGAGCAAGCGCAAGTACTCCTTCGAAACCATTCGAGCCGCCGGCACCCGATCCAATCATTCCGGCCTCGCTGCTCAGAACGGTTCGAGTAACTGCCCAACCCTCGTTGATTTCTCCAACAACATTTTCCACCGGAATCACAACATCGTTGAAGAAGACTTCGTTGAAATGGGCTTGGCCGGTGGCTTGAACCAGCGGCCGCACTTCAATGCCCGGCGTCTTCATATCGACCAGAAGAAACGTAATGCCCTTGTGCTTCGGAGCGTCAGGGTCCGAACGAGTAATGAGGATGCCCCAATCAGCAAACTGCGCTTGGGTGTTCCATACCTTCTGACCATTGACGATGAAGGAATCGCCATCACGAACGGCCCGAGTCGAAAGCGCCGCGAGATCAGATCCGGCGCCGGGCTCAGAGAACAACTGGCACCAGTTAACGGAACCATCCAGAAGTCCTGGCAAAAAGCGCGCCTGTTGCTCGGCAGTGCCGTGACGCATGATCGGCGGTCCGACGAGCGATTGCACTGCCGCAATGAAACCTGCGGTCACGTCATATTTCGACGCCTCTTGACCGAACAACACCGAAACTGCGGCACTGTCGCCCCGGCCACCAAATGCCTTTGGCCAAGTAATGCCCGCCCAGCCGTTCTCATGAAGCACTTTCTGCCACGAACGACAGCGCTCCATGTAGGCACGCGCTGCCTCTTCGGAATCATCTACTGGCCCGCGGGACCAATCAGTTTCCGTACCAGTCTTGAGCGTGGCGTTTGCATCGAGGAAAGTCCGGATCTCAGCCCGGATCTCAGCCTCTTCGAGGGATTCGTCGAAGTTCACGATGGCGACTCTAGATGGGGTCACAGCACCCCGTTGCACTGAGCATTCCAACGAAGGGCCGTAGTCTGACGGGGATGGATTCCGACCCCACGCCGATTCGCATGACTCACAATTGCGTTGCGTCACCAAGCCGTCTTCGCCACTTGGTTGTTGTCGCCATCGGACTTCTCACGTTGCTTGTCGGTTGCTCGAGTGGCACATCATCGAGTTCCGACCAGGCCCCCACGGAAACCAGCATTCCCAGCCGCGTTGATCCGCCCACCTACGTCAATCCCGCTGTCCCAATCTCGACTGCGGTGGGGCGGGAATTTGCGATCATGCTGCCCGCCGATCCTGGATCGGGGTGGCGATGGGTACTCGCTCCAATCGATAACTCACGCCTCATCGCACTCGGTTCGGGTTTTAGTGACGATGCGGAATTGATCGCCAAGGCCGAAGTGGCCACCGCCACAACCACAACCACACCGCCGACAACTCGATTCAACGCAGCGGCGGCGAGTTCAACTACGACAACAACGACTCTCGCCGTTCTTCCACTCGTCCAGATCATTTCTTTTGCCGGCCGGTCGATCGGCCCAGCAACTCTTTCGTTCCGTTACACCCAGATCGCCGGCCAGCCTCAAGCCGAAAACAAAGTGCTGACCTTTGTCGTGCAGGTCGTTCCAGAAGCCCCAACGACTACCCGCTAGGCGCATCAACATCGTTCATTCTTCGTCGTCGCGTAACGCAGACCGTTCTGTTCCAAGTCGTTCCTGATCTTCGCTGAGCATGAAACCCGGGGCGACGCCGTCGTCGTAATCAAGTGGACGCATCGCGAGGTCAATCGCGCACCACAACGTTCGTGATATCGGAAAGAAAAGAAGTGGGACCAATACTGCCGATAGCGCAGTTGCCCCGCCAATGATCCACATCGGCGGCTCAGGCCAAGTGGCAGCGACCCCAATTGCAAGGATCAAGACAACAACCAACTGCACGACGCAGATGTTGAGAAACCACGAGCCAAGCCAATGCCCGGGAAGACGATCGAAGACGAGCCCACATCTCGGACACTCGGGCACCATGCGCACCCAGTTGCGGAAGAGTTTTCCTTGACCACAGACCGGACATCGTCGTCGTGCTCCACGACGAAGCAAAGTTCCGGCAGGCACGTTCACCTTCCCATTGTGCTGTGATTCGTCCGCCGACGTCGTACCCAGAGCGATACCCTCGCCATCATGAGCGAGCGCGACGCCATCGAGGAACTCTCCGACCTCTTCGTCTTTCTCGCCGATAATGATTTCGCTGGGTACTCCCCCTTGTATGAGCAGATCGCGCGCGCTGTAGCCACCGATCAAGTGCTCTTGGAGTTCATTGCTTCGGCAGCCAATCCAAATGCCCGACGCGGACGAATCCCGATTCTCTTTTTCGCTGCTACACACGATCGAGTTCTTGCCAATCCTGAAAGCCCACTTGCCGCGATCTATCGCGGCGAATCTCAGGCTGATCCGATGCCACTGCTTCGAGACTTGCTAGAACGCGATTCAGCCGAAGTCCGCAACAACATGCGCACCCGTTCTGTGCAGACAAACGAGGTCGGTCGAAGCGCGATCTTGTCGGTTGCATTCGGCCGTGCTCAACGCGATGTCAGTGCCCGACCTGTGCTCTTTGAGATCGGACCAAGCGCCGGACTCAACCTTTACCTTGAACACTTTCATATCGACTTCACTCGAACCGGCAATCTCGTTGTAGCTAGCGGTCCAGACAATGCAACCGTCCGACTGGCGTGCGAACTGCGTGGTCCGATCACTCCCCCATTTCCGACTGAAGTTTTCGCCCCCATCTCGCGGCGTGGCCTCGACCCCAATCCCATTGACGTCATGAACGATTCCGAATGCCGTTGGCTCCAAGCTTGCCTGTGGCCCGGCATCCCCGATCGTCCCGAACGACTCGCCGCAGCAATCAACGTTGCGCGCCTGTCACCCCCGCATCTCCTCGCTGGCGACGCGATAACCGATCTTTCTTCAGCGCTCGCACCGTTTGCAGCCGAAGACCATCTGCTTGTCTTCTCAACCTGGGTGCTCGCTTACATCGGCGCCAACGGCAGGAACGCTGTAGTCGAAACCATTGACCGATTGGGAGCCAAGCGCGATCTCGACTTCATCACCTTCGAAGAACCCCGCTTCACGCCGTGGGTCACAGACTTCGATCCATCGGTCTTCGGCCAGTACGAAGGCGAAGGAACACCGACCCTTCTCGGCCTGCGATCATGGAGGGGCGGGAACTGCACGACAACCGCTCTCGCTGTCGCCCATCCCCATGGACGATGGATTCACTGGCTCGAGGAGAATCATGGCTGATTGGGTACTCAAACGAACGGCCGCACGCGTGGTTGTTCTCGATCAACATGGCCACGTCCTGCTCCTTGAAGCCCATGATCCTGCCGATGCCTCCAAGGGCCAGTGGTGGGAGATCCCCGGCGGCGGAATTGAGCACGGTGAAACAAGCGCCGAAGCGGCTCGTCGAGAACTTTTCGAAGAGACCGGAATCGTTGAGGCGGAAATCGGCCCATGCGTCTGGACACAACATTCCAAGTTCATCTTCGCTGGATGGAAGTTTGATCAACACGAGCATGTGCATGTCGCGTGGACGGACCGGATCGACCTCTCGACGCGTAAACCCGGCGGCCTCGAAGCATTCGAAGCACTGGCGTTCGGCGGCCACCACTGGTGGGGACTCGACGAACTTTTGGAATCCGACGCGCAGGTCCTACCTCGACGGTTACGTGAGTTTCTTCCCGATCTCGTCGCTGGAACCATTCCACCCGAACCGCTCGACATCACCCATATCGACCCCAGCATCACGTTCTAACTGATGTCCCCGAACAAGCGACTCTTTCTACGCGGCTGTATGAAGCACTGCGCTGTCTGCGGACAAGGCCATCTTTTCCGTCACTGGTTCACCATGCTCCCGCGCTGTCCAAAGTGCAATCTCAAGTTCGAACGAATCGAAGGTCATTGGACTGGCGATCTCGGAATTAACACCATCGTGAGTTTCGGGGCACTACTCGTCGTGCTTCTCGTCGGATTCTTGGCGTTCTGGCCCGACCCGCCGATCGTCGCAATCATCATCGCTTCCATAGCGGCAGCAGGGCTCTTGCCACTCGCGTTCTTTCCATATTCAAAGACCATTTGGCTTGCAATCGACATCATGATGCGGCCACTTGAAACGGGAGAGGTTCGCCCGGGCTTCGGTCCAGATACCGAGACGCTCTAGCCTGCGAGCGATGTCGCTCACTCCCCCGCCTACTGAATCTGAATCTGGCGCCGAACGACGAGTCGACGTTCTCATCGTGGGAGCCGGCCCTGCTGGATGCGCGGCAGCGATCACATTGCAGCGCTCAGGTAAAAGTGTCGTGGTCATCGACAAGGCGTCATTCCCTCGCGACAAAATCTGCGGCGACGGACTCACCACATCAGCACTTCGCGAACTCGACACGCTCGGACTTGATCCAACATCGGTTGCATCATGGATCAATGTTGAAGACGTCATCGTGCGCTCACCCAGTGGACGTGAAGTCGTATTCCCGCTGCCGAGAAACAACGGCGTTTACGCAGCCGTGAGTCGTCGCCGCGATCTTGATGCCGCACTCGTTGGTCTTACCCGATCAACCGGCGTAGAGGTTCGAGAAAACCTTGCTCTAACTGCTATCCAACAAAACGATACTGACGCGCTCGTCACCACGGACACTGGCGAAATGTTTCGTGCCACCTACGTGATCGCCGCCGATGGAATGTGGTCGCCAACTCGCAAAGCACTCGATCTTGCTCAACCGGGCTATCGCGGCGAGTGGCACGCTTTCCGGCAGTACTTCCGTAACGTCTCACCACGCGCTGCACACGAACTCGTGGTCTGGTTCGAAGCTGATCTTTTGCCCGGTTATGCATGGTCCTTTCCATTGGCCGACGGCACTGCCAATGTCGGTTTCGGAATTCTGCGCGACGACAGTTCCTACAGTGTCGGCGACATGGGAGCGCTCTGGCGTGAACTGTTGAATCGACCGCATGTGCGTGACTTCCTCGGGCCCAACGCAGAAGCGGAAGGTCCTCATCGAGCGTGGCCAATTCCCGCGCGTGTTGACCGCATTGCGCTTTCGCACGAACGCACCCTCTTTGTTGGCGATGCCGCTGCCGCAACTGATCCCATGACGGGAGAGGGAATCGGTCAAGCACTCCTCACCGGAAGATGGGCCGCCGAGGCGATCATCTCCAACATGAAGAATCCTGAAGGCTGCAGGTCCGCCTACGCCCATTCAGTAGAAACAGAACTCAGCGTCGATCATCGATTCGCCGAACGACTCATGCGCATCCTCCGGCGCCCGAGCGGTGCCCGAGGCGCGGTGCGAATCGCTGGCATCAGCGGCTGGACCCGCCGCAACTTCGCCCGATGGCTCTTTGAGGACTACCCCAGGGCGCTGCTCCTGACCCCACGTCGCTGGCAACGCAAGATGCTCACCGGCCCGGGGGCGTACCGTGGCGATCATGCGCACTCAACTCACTGACCTTCTCGAGATTGAGCATCCGGTGATGCTCGCCGGAATGGGAGGCGTCAGTTACTACGAACTGGTTGCTGCGGTGAGCGAGGCCGGCGGCTTCGGCTGCATGGGCGCATCAACAATGAACCTCGACCGCATGGTGCAACAGATGCAGAGCGTTCGCGAACTGACCAACAAACCATTCGGCGTTGATCTACTTACCGCAGCCCCCGGCGATATGCCTGCACAGGTGCAAGCCATCATTGATAACGGCGGACGCGTTTTTGTCGCCGGCCTTGGCGTTCCGCGCGACGTGGTCCAGTTGTGTCACGACAACAACGTGCTCGTCGCCAGCATGTGCGGAAAGGTTCGCCATGCCGTCGCTGCTGTCGCTGCAGGCTGCGACCTCGTGATTGCGCAAGGCACCGAAGCCGGCGGCCATACCGGCACCATCGCGACGATGGCGCTAGTTCCACAGATCGTGGATGTTGTTGAAGGCAAGGTCCCAGTGGTCGCTGCCGGCGGACTGTTTGATGGTCGCGGTCTTGCTGCTTCGCTCAGCCTCGGTGCCGCAGGTGTCTGGATGGGCACGCGATTCATCGCCACCCCTGAAGCATGGGGAACCCCGGGTTATAAAGAGAAACTTCTCTCCATGGCTGAGGATGACACCGTCATTTCCAAGGGCTTCACCGGAAAGACCTGCCGCGTGGCCCGCAACGACTACACACAGTACTGGGAAGAACACGCGAGCGAGATCGAGCCCTTCCCCGCTCAATTCATTCGATCAATGAACGACGGCGCTAATCACCTCGGCGCTGGCCCCGGCACTGACGTTGATCCATCACGCGAGTTTTGGCCTGCAGGCCAAGGCGTGGGCGCCATCAATGAACTCGTACCCGCGGGCGAGCTTGTGCGTTTGATCGTGGCCGAGGCCGAAGCAGTAATTGAGCGAGTCAGCGCGTTGCGCTGACGTTCACGAAGCCCAGGTCTTCAACTTTTCAATCATCGCGGTGGGGTTCTCGCCCACAGGGATGATGTTGAGCACATTCACACCCGCGGCGGCGTAGGCCTCGATGCGTTCGCGTACAAATCCTTCAGGCCCGCACAGGTTGGTGAGTTTTAGAAACTCCGAAGGAACAAGCGCTGCGGCTTCATCCTTCTTGCCCTCGAGGTAGAGATCCTGAATCTTTTCCGCTTCCTCTTCATAGCCGTAACGGCACATGAGGTCGTTGTAGAAGTTGCGCCCCTTTGCGCCCATGCCGCCCACATAGAGAGCAACCATCGGTCGCGCCAGCTCTGCGATGTCGGACTTGTCGTCACCAATAGCAACTAAACCGCCGGCACAAATTTCAAGCGGACCGAGATTTGGGTCGCGCTTGGCCATGCCGGCGGCAAGGTCGGCACCCCACACATCGTTGGCGCGTTCGGGCATGTAAAAGATTGGCAACCAGCCGTTGGCGATCTCGGCAGTCATCTCGACGTTTTTCGGACCGAGCGACGCGATCCATACCGGAATGTCTTCACGAATTGGCTTGGCAATCATCTTGAGCGGTTTACCCAAGCCGGTTCCTTCACCGGCTGGCAATGGCAGTTGGTAATACTTGCCGTCGTAGGTGACGCGTTCGCGTTTCCAGACAATTCGACAGATATCGATGATCTCACGCGTGCGTCCGAGCGGGGCGTCGTACCTCACGCCATGAAAGCCTTCAATGACCTGCGGGCCCGAAGCACCGAGTCCAAGGATGAAACGCCCGTTGGTGAGCATGTCCATGCTGGCCGCCGTCATCGCCATCAATGTCGGCGTGCGCGTGTAGATGGGGAGAATGCCAGCACCGATTGTTATGGACTCGGTCTTCGCTGCGAGATAACCCATGAATGTCGGGGCATCAAACCCGTAGGCCTCGGCCACCCACGCGATATCAAGGCCCGCTTTTTCATAGTCCGCGACCTTGGCGGCAGATTCAGCAAAACCGCCCGCGTAATCAATTTGCATGCCGAACTTCATGAGGACGTCCCTTCGATACCGCCAACGCGGAACTAAAAACTGCGATTAGTGAGCAGCAGGACCAGTGGCCAAGTTGGCCAAAGCTTCGGCGCGGGCAGCTTCGCGCCGCTCGGCTCGTTCGATTTCAAGCGCCTCTTGGTCACGAACAGCCTGCGCAGCGAGCCAAACCTTCCGGTCAGTAATTTCCGCGCCATCGACATTGGCGATCTCGGCGCCATTTTCGAAGGCCACGTGATAGCGGATCCAGGTCACGCCAGACACAAACCAGACTTTACCGAAGGTCCCAGCAGGAACGCCGGGGAGATCAACCGCAGCCACAACCTTCTGAAGACGACGGAACAACTTTTCGGTACTGATCTTCGGGGCCATGAGTGCCACGCTACCGAACCGCCGGCCCATCCGACGACCGCAGAGCTAACGAGAGTCCTGAAAGGTCCCCAGACACGCGATGCGGTGCCCCACCGGCCCCTCTGAGTACGATCCAGCGGTTCGTACTAGACGGTCCGCGTGCACCACGCGGAGAGGATGGATCCCCATGACTGACATCGGCTTCGACGGACAGGTCGCAATTATCACTGGCGCAGGTGGTGGCCTCGGCCGCCAGCATGCACTCGAACTCGCCCGTCGTGGGGCTCGAATTGTCGTGAACGATCTCGGCGGGTCGGTAAGTGGCGATGGCGGCGACGTCGGACCTGCGCAATCTGTCGTTCAAGAGATCCTTGATCTCGGCGGCGAAGCTGTTGCCGACACCAACTCCGTCGCAACTCCCGACGGTGGCAAGGCGATCGTCAAGACCGCTGTCGACACGTTCGGCACTGTCGACATCGTTGTCAACAACGCAGGCATTCTGCGCGACAAGTCATTCCACAATCTCGACCAGCAAATGATCGAAGCCGTGATTCAGGTTCACCTTCTCGGCGCGTTCTACGTCACGCAACCCGCGTACGTGATCATGCGGGAAAAGGGCTACGGCCGCATCATTTCCACTTCGTCGAACTCGGGCATCCTCGGCAACTTTGGTCAGGCGAATTATGGCGCCGCGAAGATGGGTCTCGTCGGCCTTACTCGTGTGCTCGCCATTGAGGGACGAAAGTTCAACGTCAAAGCCAATGCCGTCGCACCGGTTGCAGCGACACGCATGACCGAAGGGCTTTTCGACGGCCTCATGGACGCAATGGATCCTGCGCTCGTTAGCCCGCTCGTTGCCTACCTTGCGTCTTCAGCATGCGAGGCAAGCGGTGAGGTCTACTCCGCGGCCGGCGGCGTCATCTCCCGATTCTTCGTTGGCCTCACTCCGGGCTATTTCAACCCCAACCTCACGGCCGAAGACATTGCCGCGAACTGGGACACGATTCGTGACGAAACGGGTTACATCGTCCCCGACGACAACACCGGCGAACTTTCGAAAATTCTCAACACCCTTAAGTCCAACAGCTGAGGAATTACTCCTCGTAGTTGTCGAAGTCTTCGTCGAACTCTTCGTCAGACGCGATCATCACTGGCGCACCATGGTGAGCCACCATCCGCCACTGTCCGTCGCTCACGCGCTCGAAGACATTGAGCGCGTTGACTGTGGCGCTCGCACCGATGGTCAGAAGATTTTCGTCGCATGACACCCAAGCCACGTCGCCATTCACCGAAACATGTTCATCGGTCACGATGAACTGAATCTGCTGAGGACCGTCGAACATCACGGCCCAACTTGCTGCGATCGATGCCCAGCCCCGTAACGCTGTCCACCCAGGGTGAACACACAGCACACGATCGTCATGCACCCAAAGATCAGACATCGCGTTGAGATCCGACGCTTCGAACGATTCATAAAAAGCTCGATTCACTTCAAGCACTGCCGCATCTACCGGACCTACAACCTCGTCATCGGGCCACCGGTCGTCACCTGTCGCAGAGAAATTGGTCGAATCTGGCGCCACACCGCACACCGTAGAGGCAGGATGGTGCGATGCGAGTTACTTCCACCGATGGTGTCGAAATCGAGGTTCATGACCTCGGCGGCGATGGCCCCCCACTCGTGCTTGCTCATGCCACCGGATTCCACGGCCGCGTCTGGGAGCCACTCGCTGCTCACCTCACTGGATTCCATCTCTGGTCCATCGACATGCGCGCACACGGCGACTCGGACGCGCCTCGGGATCGCCCCCTCGAATGGTACGGATTTGCCGACGATGTACTTTCGGTCATCGACGGGATTGGGCTTGAGAGGCCCTACGGCGTTGGACACTCCAAAGGCGCAGCGTCACTACTGCTCGCTGAACAGGCACGACCTGGAACATTCACAGCGCTCTACCTCTATGAACCTGTGGTGGTTCCAACCGACAACGTGACTGGCCACAATCCCGACAACCCACTCTCGAACGGTGCCCGCCGACGCCGCGACACCTTTGACTCGTTCGACGCGGCCTATGAGAATTACGCGTCGAAGCCGCCGTTCAATACGTTGCATCCAGAAGTTCTGCGCGTCTACGTCGACCATGGTTTCACTCAGAATGTCGATGGAACCGTTTCACTCAAGTGCCGGCCCGAAAACGAAGCCGAGGTCTACGCCCACGGCATGTCGCATCATGCGTTTGCCGCCCTTCACGACGTGAGGTGCCCCGTCACTATCGCAATGGGCGTCGAAGATGGCGTCCCCGCAATCTTCGGGCGGCCGATCGCTGAAGCGCTGCCTCATGGAACGATCGCATCGTTTCCCGACCTCGCCCACTTCGGACCACTAGAAGATCCTGCGACTATCGCTACATCAGTTCTTGAGGCGTTTTCTCAAGTGAATTAACGCTCCTCACGGCAACTGTCTCTGGGTCTGCGTAGCCTGCCCAACATGGCCTTGAAACTTCCCACCTCGCTTTCGCCCTCGAAGGTCTCGACCTTTACCGACTGCGCACTTTCGTTCCGATTTTCCGCCATCAACAAGATCCCACAGCCTCCAACCGTCGCGACCGTTAAGGGGACGCTGGTGCATTCAGCGCTTGAGCGTCTCCTCGCTCTCGACGCAGTCGATCGCACCATCGACAACGCCATTGCATGTCTTCACGATGCTTCAGTCGAGCTCGACACCGATCCGGAATGGCAAGAACTTGCGCTCAATGCCGACGAGCAAGCCGTGTTCTTTCACGACGCAGATGTGCTCGTACACAAATATTTCGACATCGAAGATCCAACCAGCATCGAGCCAATCGGTCTCGAACTTCACGTCGAGCATGAACTCACTGTCAAAGAAGGCTCAACTGTCACGCTGCGCGGCATCATCGACCGACTTGAACGCGATGCCAATGGCCAACTCATCGTGAGCGATTACAAAACTGGTAAGGCTCCTGCCGAGGGTTACCAACAATCTCGGCTCACCGGGGTGCACATCTATTCGTACCTGTGTGAACAGATCTACGGCGAGCGTCCCGGAAAGGTGCAACTGCTTTTCCTTGGCGGATCGCCGACAATCGTCGAAACCATCCCGACCGAACAATCAACACGACAGATCGAGCGCAAGGTCACCTCGATTTGGTCGGCTATCGAAACAGCCTGCGAGCGCGAGGACTTCCGTCCGAAGAAGTCCAGGCTCTGCTCATGGTGCTCGTACCAACAGTGGTGTCCCGAATTCGGTGGGAACCCCGACGATGCTCCAAATTATGCCGAGGACCCTGACCGTCCCGTTCACACCAACGGTTTCCGCCAGCCCTGAACGGGCCCGTTCGCTCCTCCCCTAGCATCGTCACCCGTGACAAGCATCGAAGAGACCGAACCGCACCAGGAGTTGAGCGTGATCGACCGCTTCGACGAACGCGTCGATGAATTCTTCGATCGTTTCCGCGGCACCGAGCCCACTGACCGCATCATCTATGCCCTGACCGAACTCGGTGACTTCGGATTGATTTGGGTACTACTCGCCTTCGTTCGCGGACTTCGCTCCGAAGAAGACGGTCGGGCGGCGTGGCGCCTCATGGCGGTACTCGCCGCCGAGTCGGTCATCATCAACGGAATCGTGAAAACACAGTTCAAGCGCGAGCGACCTGTCATCCAAGAAGCGCGACCCCACCGCCTCCGTATCCCACTTTCGACCAGTTTCCCCAGCGGGCACTCGAGCACCGCGATGGTTGCCGGTGTTCTTTTGGCGCAGAAATCTTCAACGCCGACGAAAGTCGCCCTCTTCGGGCTTGGCGGCCTCGTTGCGGTGAGTCGTATCCACGTGCGCATCCACCACGCGTCCGATGTTGCCGGCGGCCTCGCTGTCGGTCTTGGCCTCGGTGCGATTGCTCGCGCGGTCTTCCCGCTTTATCGCCGTCGCCGCTAAGCGACCCCAATTTCCGATCCAACCTCGACCATGAATCGCAGGTACACACCATGACCCTCAATTTCGCCATTACGTGGGACTACCGATGCCCCTTTGCTCGCATCGTTCACGCCCACATCGTCGAAGGTCTTCTCGATGGTGCCGATTGGAACGTGCGGTTTGTGCCGTTCTCACTTGGTCAGGTGCACATCGAAGAAGGCGATGCCCCCATTTGGGATCATCCCGAAGATGACACCGGCATCCTTGCTCTTCAGGCCGCCGTCGTTGTTCGTGACACCAACCCCGGACAGTTCCCCGTCGTCCATCGGGCGCTGTTCGAAGCCCGCCACGCTGAAGGCGCACAACTGCGTGAGGAATCTGTCCTTCGCTCACTCCTTGATGCCAACGGCATCGACCCCGACCCAGTATTCATCGAGATTGCGACCGGCCGACCGCTCGCAATCATCCGCGACGAGCACACCGCCGCAGCACGTGACCTCGACGTCTGGGGTGTCCCCACGTTTATGACCGAGAGCCAAGCGGCATTTGTTCGCCTTATGGACTTACCCACCGACGCTGCCGACGCGCGCCGATCAGTTGAACGCATCGTCGACATGCTCGACGGCTGGCCTTCGCTCAACGAGTTCAAGCACACGAGCCTCGATCGTTAGATCGTTCGCAACAACAAGGCAGCCAAACGCGACGATGCGCGGCCCGAAAGCCGCGCATCGCATCGATTGATTGTTCAGAGCGAGCACCAAGCTCGGTGTGACTTAGCTCTGGACGAGTACAGCGGCTTCTGATGCCACTAGGGAACGGATGTCGAGCAGGAGATCGGCAACTTCATTTGTGCTGACCAACTCGCGGTGGAGCATCTCGCCCAGAGCACGATCGATAATCGACAGTGCCTCGGTCAGTGCTTCCATCTCGTGGGTTTCAGTCATTGTGTCTCCTGTCCTAGCTGGCGGTTGAGATTTGCTTCCTTCGACCGAAGCCTCGGGGAGCAGTACTTCACGGGCCACTGCGGTTACAAACTCATCGTAGAGGCCAGCGAGTGCGATTCATGCGTCAATTCGGAGAATTACGCGTCAGAATTTCATCGAATTGACCCATCAGAGACGCTCGGCACTGTCAGTCCCCCGCACTAGCGTCATCGGCCATGAGCGCTGCGCCTGCCCATCCACTGGGTCTCACCTTCGCGAGTTTCGCTGCACTCGGCCCCAGCGCCGGGTTCACCGCTGCCGATTGGGCCGCAGGTGCCGGCTATTCCTCGTTCTGGGTCGCCGAAACCACTGGTCTCGAAGCATTCTCCACCTTGGCCGCAATTGGCGCTGCTCAGCCCACGCTCGGTCTTGGTACCGGCGTACTCGCCACCCAACTTCGGACTCCAGGGGTGACCGCCATGGGGGCGGCCACGCTCCAAGCTCTCCACCCTGAGCGCGACATCTTCCTCGGTATCGGCGTGTCCTCCCCCGCGGTGGTGTCTCGCTGGCACGGTGCCGAATACGGCGATCGCCCACTGGCTCAGATGCGTGAAGAACTCACGTTGCTTCGGATGTGTCTCAGCGGAGAGAAAGTCGACTTTGCCGGCGACTTCCACACCGTCAAGGGTTTCCGTTTGGGCGTTCGCCTTGGCGAGAAGCGACCAAAAATTATCCTCGCCGCTCTCAATCCACGCATGTTGAAACTGGCCGGTGAACTCGCCGACGGTGTCCTACTTAACTATCTGCCCGCGTCGCATGTTCCGTGGTCGGTCGACCAAGTACGCGCTGGCGGCGAAGCAAAGGTCTACGGCTACGTACATGTTGGCGTCACCGATCCCGAGCCTCATCGCGATTCTGCCCGCAAAGATCTTTTCTCCTACATCGTGGTTGATTCCTATGCCGACAATTTCATTCGCGCCGGTTTCGCCGACGAAGTTGCACAAGTACGCGAATGTCATGCCGTTGGCAATCGCGAAGCCGCCCTGGCAGCGGTCTCTGATCGCATGGTCGATGCCATCGATGTTCTGGGCGACGCTGCACATGTGCACGCCACCGTGCAGGCCTATGTCGACGCCGGCGTCGAAGTCCCCATCGTCATGCCGATGCCTTGGGGCCAAGACCGCATGAATGTCATTGCCGACACCATCAATGCTTCGGCGGGGCGGTTTTAAAAATGCCACCAGTTCGTCGACCCAAAGGCAAGAAGGCCGAACCCATCGATCCGTTTCCCGCCGACGGGCTTAGCAAAATCGGTCTTGCCCCAGGTACGGCGGTCCGATTCCGTCGCCGCGACACAGAGCGCTGGAAAGACGGCACCGTCACGCGCCGCGAAGCCGACGGAAGCATTGGCGTCTGCGATTCCAAAGGCGCCATGCGGGCCATGCCCATCGACGCCGTCGAAGTGAAAGAACGTGGCCCCCGCGGCGGCGTCATGTGGATACCGCTCTCGGCTTGGGCCGGACGCACCGAGCAACTCAAGCTGCTCTGAGCAGTCGGCAAACCTCAACCGAGATTCAGCGAGGAGTGAGTTCTCGCACAGCTTCTTCGGTGTCGACACCAGCCATACCGAGCACAGCGAGCGCAGGCGTTGTAACGCCGTTGTCGATATAGCGCTGAATATGCGCACGACACTGTGCATAGGAGCCATGCACGATGAGTTGATCGACAACCTCGTCGGGGATTGCCTCTAACGCAGCGGCCCGATCGCCGGCTTTCCACGCATCCCACATCCCCTGCAGTTGGGGACCACGGCCTAACCATTCGTGGAACGCCGCATACACGGGCACATTGAGATAGGCCGCAATCGCAAACTTCGCTTGCGCGCGCACCGTCTCGGCGTCTTCCGATGGAACGACGAAGATTCGAGCAACAATTTCCTTATCGTCGCCATGGGCGGTGACGATTGGCGCAACACGAGCAACATCGTCGGCCGAAAGCCAATTGATAATTGCACCGTCGCCTTCACGGCCAGCGAGATTCAACATGCCTTCACGCAATGCGGCAATGAGAATCGGAACAGGTTGTTCCGCGGCGGCATTCAGTTTGAAACCACGAATAGAAAACGTGTCATAGGTTTCCGTGACCTTTTCGCCGGTAAGTGCGGCGCGCACAAACCGCACGGTGTCACGAACCCGCTTATAGGGCTCGTCGAAGGCGATTCCGTTCCAGCGGCCAACAATGACATCGGACGATGTTCCAAGCCCCAGTACGAATCTTCCGGGCGCGGCTTGAGCCATAGCCAACGCGCTCTGCGCAATTACCGCGGGGCCGCGAGTAAACACGGGAACAATCGCCGTGCCGAGCCGCAATGACGGCGCCCACTGAGAAGTCAGCACAAGCGGAGTGAATGCATCGGTGCCATCGGTTTCGGCCGACCAGGCATCGGTGTAACCCAAGTCGGCGAGTTCGGAAATGCGCTCTTGCTGCGCGTGCAACGGGACATGCGCTCTTGCTGCGCGTGCAACGGGACACGGTCGAACGGAATGGTGATGCCATAGCCACGATACGGAGCCATCAGTTGCCTTTCCATGGGCGGATCATGGCCGACTGACTTGCCGTTGCCATGAGCGTGCCATCTTCGGCCCACAAATAAATATGGCCATGGCCGAAACCGCGCGCCACGGCTTCGATACGAACGTCGGCGAGCACCCATTTGGTGGGCACGATGTTCATGACACGAATCGTGTTGTCAAGACTGTTGGAGTTGATCTCGGAAGTCATTGCCATGCCGAGGCCCATCGGAACGAAATCGCCAAGTACTGCGAGCGATGCAGCAGAGGCCTCGAGAATCTCGGGCATGCGCACCCAAAATGCGGTGTGCCCGGTGCCGGGCTCGTCAATGGCCATGCGCATATCGAGACGGCTGGAAATGGAGTTGCCGGGATCGAACCGAAGTTGGCGCGGTGGACAATCCTCCGGACGGGGAACTTCCGGCGGGCTCACCCACTGGCCTTCCTCGGCCATCTCGCGGCTGCCCAGCGACGCGTTCACAATGAAGATCGTTGAATCACCCACCTGCCCGGTGACCCGAGCTTGTGTGGTGGTGCGGCCGGATGCGTCGATTCGGATGTCGAGATCAACCACCGATGGTGGCTTCGTGTAGTTGATGTACTGCGCACAGGCCCACACCACCGGGCGCTCGGTTACCCGTTCAAGGGCATCGATCGCTGCCCCAAGGCCGCAGCCTCCGAAAAGGGTTCCGAGACCACTGCAGATGCCCTCGGTAACGGGCAAATACCAGCGCATGGGGTTGTGTGTGGGCTGGAGTCCCAGCCATTCCTTTGCATCCACCGCACGGAGCGTAGATGGGCCAGCGGCCTTTACCTCCACTGTCACACCCCTTCGGCACACTGACTCTCATGAAGAAAGCACCCACCATCCACACCAGCGGTGTTCATCGGCTCCCCGAGGGGCCTGCCTCTTGGCATCTCGATGACACCACCCGCCAACGTGCCCTCGCGGGCATCGCCTTAGCCCGCGCTGCGCTCGCCGCAGCGCTAGCCGGCCACGAGCCCGAGCCAGCAACGCTCGAGCTGCACCACCACGCAACTGCGGCCTGAGTCGTTTTTCGCAGCGGTCAGCGGTAGTAGCCGAGTATGTCGATGATGAACTGCGTCGACCCAGCGCCACCAGCAATAACCGTGATCTGTCGCGACGAGTTGAGTGTCAGCGAAATCCCATTGGCGAGGATTTGCCCGGCGGCGCTCCAATTGATGCTCGAAGCGGAGACAACGGTGGTTCCTCCCGGATTCACAGCTAAATATCCGCTCCCAACAGTGTCGACCACAGTGATGTTTGCGAAAACTGCCGTCGCACCCTCAGGCACAAAGTTTGCCGTCGGACTTCCGCCGTTTACATCGTAGGAAGTCCCGATCGAAAGTGTCCGGCGCTGCCCGCTTCCTAGCACGCCGTGTTGCGCGTAGGTGCTGAGACGAGAGTCGTACACGCGACCGGGCGTAAGCGGCGTAAATGCTCCCGCAGTCGACGGGCCAGAAAGCATTCGCCAGGTTCCCGGCGTTCCACCAGCTACGCAGAACCACATCACGCCCGCGCTATCAACCACGATGTCACGCTTTTGGTAGGTCCCCCCCGAGGTAAGCGGTGAGGTTGCAGCGGTGCTAAATCGCAGCGATGTTTGCTCCGCATCGATGGATACACCCACGTTGAGACTCTGCTCGTAGACCCCAACGTCCCCATACCCACTCAGTCCCCTCCCGTTCATGGATCGGCCATAAACGCCCGCGGAGCTGGTTCCTCCTACGGAATTTCCATAGATGCCGAATTGACCCATGGTCTCGCCAGAGACTCCAGCGCCATTGGTCGAAATTCCGTAGACACCGAAGAGGTCGCCGTTCCCGCGAACGCCGACGCCGTCAGTGCCTGAAGAGGTTGCGTCGACGGCAATGCCGTTCGTACCCTGGACCTGAGCGTCCACGCCGACCGAACCCAATCCGCCTCCCCCATTTGCGATGACGGCAGGACTGCCGCCATTGAAAGTTCCCGTTGCAGCGGCAGCGGGAGATGCCGCCGCAATGATCCCTGCGCCTCCAGCGACTGCGCCAGCAGCGAGAACACCAGCGGCGCGCAATGCGTGACGTCGCGACATCGAGGCTTGCTCTCCTCCGTCAACTTCGCCGTTGACCGATTCTGCAATTGTGGGCGAAGTGGTGGTCGCGACACCTGCCGTCGGTCGTTCGCCGTTGACACTCAGCGAACCATGCTGGAGTTCCGACCGAAGGGCATCGAGTTCTCGAGCCAACTCGTCGATTCGACGAGTCAATTGCTCCGTATGGTCGTGGTTGCAATCCAAATCACGGTCGGCGTTCATGGTTCCCCCCAAGGTCCCGGACAACAAAATCGGATATTAGAACAATCCATTGGCGGTGTGCCCGGGCGAATTGTCACGTTCTCGGCCTAGGATCGCTTCATGCGTGAAGTCGTGATTGTTGATGCCGTCCGTACTCCTGTTGGTCGTCGCAATGGGGCCTTGTCCTCCATGCATTCGGCCGATCTTCTTGCCGTGCCGCTGAAGGCGCTGTTCGATCGAACCGGTATGGATCCGGCCGAGGTCGGACAGGTCATCGGCGGTTGCGTGAGCCAAATCGGCCAGCAAGCGTTCAACATCACCCGCACCGCATGGCTCACCGCCGGCCTCCCACTCGAGGTCGCCGCTACCACGGTCGACACGCAGTGTGGTTCGAGCCAACAAGCCGTCGACATCGCCTATGCACTCATTGCTGCTGGCGTCATCGATAGCGCCGTGGCTGGTGGCGTTGAAGTCATGAGCAAAGTCCCGATCGGCTCCAACGTGGCCAAGGGAATGAACATGGGATCACCCATCCCGAAGTCGTACTTCCCGCAGTACGAATACACCTCTCAGTTCGATGGCGCCGAACGCATCGCAAAGAAGTGGAACATCACTCGCGAAGACACCGATGCGCTTGGTCTCGCTTCACAAGAACGCGGCGCAAAGGCGTGGGCCGAAGATCGCTTCGCAACACAGATCATCCCGGTCGACGCGCCCGACCTCGGTGAAGACGGCAAGCCCACCGGCACAACCCACCACGTTGCTCGCGACGAAGGCCTGCGCGAGACCACCGCTGAAAGCCTCGCCGGCCTCAAACCAGTGTTTGGCGACGACGGCGTGCACACTGCCGGCAACGCCTCACAGATATCCGATGGTGCTGGTGCAGTTCTTCTCATGACTCCCGAGAAGGCCAAGGAACTTGGTCTCACGCCCATCGCCCGCATCGTCGACACCGGCCTTGTTGGCGTCGATCCGATCTTGATGCTTACCGGCCCCATCGATGCCACCCAGCATCTGCTCAAGCGCAACA
>JAPLAE010000080.1 GCA_026393455.1 Actinomycetota bacterium | reverse complement strand
TGTGCCGCCAGGACGATCGGGAAGCTCGACCGAATTGAGAGCCATGGCCTTACTTAAAGGCTCCACGTAATTTGGACATCAGTCCCTGTTCGGGTGGGTCGATGTGTTCTCCGCGAAGAGCAGCGAACTTTTCCAGAAGCGTTCGCTGCTCGTCATCAAGGTCGTCTGGAGTCGCAATCACGAGGCGAACGAGAAGGTCGCCACGTCCCCGACCTTGCAGATGAGGAACGCCCTTGCCGCGAAAGCGAATCACGTCGCCAGTTGTCGTTCCAGGTTCCACCGGAACAACTTCATCGCCGTCGAGCGTCTCGAGCACTATCTGCGCGCCCAGAACCGCCTGAGTGAATGCGATCGGAAGATCGTGGATCAGATTGTTGTCACGCCGATCGAATCGACTATCTGGGGCAACCCGGATATGCACATAGAGATCGCCTGTTGATCCATTTCTCGGACCGACGGCTCCGCGACCCGGGAGTCGAAGAGTGGCTCCGGTATCAACCCCGGCCGGAACATCGACCGTGTACGCGCAGTCATCGAGACGACGACCTTCTCCCGCACATGTCGAACAGGGTCGGTCGATGATTGAACCAAACCCGTTGCAGCGCCCACACGGCCCAGCGGTGACCATCTGACCGAGGATCGATTGACGCACACGGCGAACCTGGCCGGCGCCCCCGCAGTCCGGACACGTGCTCGGGCCAGTCATGCCATCGGCGCCAGAACCTTCACAGTCTTCACAAACGACGGCAGTTCGAACCGTGACAGAGGCTTCGCACCCAAAGACCGCCTCAGCAAACTCAATATCGAGAATGGCTTCGACATCGGCGCCGCGGGGCGGACCGGTTGGCCCTGATCCTCCGCCAAACGGAGAACTGCCGTTGAAGAACATGTCGAAAATGTCGCCTAGTCCCCCACCACCGAATGGCGATCCGGTCTGAGGCCCACCCTCGCCATACATGTCGTACTGCTGGCGGCGCTGAGGATCGGACAAGGTTTCGTAGGCGCGAGCAACTTCTTTGAACTGCGCCTCAGCATGTGGATCGTCAGGGTTCGCGTCGGGATGCAACTGCCGAGCTCGCTGCCGATACGCGCGTTTGATTTCATCGGCTGTCGACTGTCGACTCACGCCCAACAATTCGTAAAAGTCAGCCATGATTTCAGCCTTCGCTCAAGGTATGGCCGAGACGATTCGCAACGACTGCCACTGCGGAGAGGGCCTGGTCGTAGTGCATACGCGTCGGCCCCAGAACTCCGATGGAACCAGCGGTCTCGCCATCGACAATGTACGGCGCTACAACAATCGAACAATCGGCGAGGGCTTCGTTGCCCGTCTCTCGACCGATCGCAACAGAAAGTCCACGGTCAAGTACGTCTTCGAGGAGACTGACCACGACGAGCTGTTGCTCGAGAATTCGAAGGATCTCGCTGACGGTTCGAACGGCGTCGAACGACGCCGCCATATCGGATGTGCCCCCAATGAAGACCTGGTCATCATGGCGATGGCCACCGCGCAATTCGATGAGCGCTGTTCGGATAATGAGCGAAACATCTTCGGGCTCACCAAGAACTGCGGCATTCAGATCAAGCGAGGCAACTCCAGCGAGAGTCTGACCAACAACGAGTGAAGACAATCGAAGATCAGCAGAATTGATCACGAGTTCTTCAGTGTCGGCGGCCAGCTCAAGACTGTGCTTCTCGATTGAACCATTCGAAAGGACGACAACAACGAGTACGACCCGCACCGAGAGAGACACGAGTTGGATCGATTTGATCGTCGCAACCTCGAGCTGTGGTCCGACGACAACCGCGGCATAGTGAGTGAGTGAGGACAGCAACCGACTCGTGTCGGAAAGCATCTGTTCCATCTCGCCATGCGTGCGGCTGAAGAACGTACGAACCTGCTGGGATTCGGTCACGCCGAGTTTGCCCGGGCCCCCCAATTGATCGACAAAGAACCGATAACCCTTTTCCGTCGGGATGCGTCCGGCGCTCGTATGTGGCTGAGCGAGATATCCCTCGGCTTCAAGGGCAGCCATGTCGTTGCGAACCGTCGCCGACGACACGTTGATTTCGGTCGATGACGCCACGTGGCCTGAACCCACGGGCTGGGCGGTCTCGATGTATTCAGTGACCACCGCCCGGAG
Source organism: Actinomycetota bacterium (assembly GCA_026393455.1). Classification (GTDB taxonomy): domain Bacteria; phylum Actinomycetota; class Acidimicrobiia; order Acidimicrobiales; family Acidimicrobilacustridaceae; genus Acidimicrobilacustris. Next base: position 8,799 of record JAPLAE010000080.1, on the reverse strand, counting down.
GATCGTGGCCTTGCGTTCGTCAAGCATGTGGACCTCGGAAATCAGGGCACCGAACGAGCGGCGCATAGAGCAATGCTACCCGGCGCCCCCCTCCACAAGCAGTCGAAGGACGAGAGGGCCAGCCAGTTTTGGCTCAATCTTCGAGACGAAGAGCAGACACGAACGCTTCTTGGGGAACTTCCACACGACCGATGTTCTTCATTCGCTTCTTGCCCTCCTTCTGCTTCTCGAGAAGTTTTCGCTTACGACTGATATCTCCGCCGTAACACTTGGCAAGAACATCCTTGCGCTTGGCCTTGACGGTCTCGCGAGCGATGATGCGGCCGCCGATTGCCGCCTGGATCGGAACATCGAACAATTGGCGAGGGATGAGTTCCTTCAATTTCTCGGTCATCCGGAGTCCATAGCTGTAGGACTTCTCCTTGTGCACAATCATGCTGAACGCATCGACCGCAATCGCGTTCAACAGAATGTCAACCTTCACGAGATCTGAGACGCGATAGCCAGCGGGTTCGTAATCAAGGCTTGCGTATCCCTGCGTACGGCTCTTCATCTGGTCGAAGAAATCGGTGACAACTTCGGCAAGCGGAAGCTCATAAACAAGTTCCATACGCTCCGGCGAAAGGTACTCAAGCTTGATCATCTCGCCGCGACGCCCTTGGCAAAGCTCCATCAGGGTGCCGGTGTAGTCAGTGGGCGTGAGGATCGTTGCGCGTAGGAATGGTTCTTCGACGTGATCGACTTCTACAGCGGGGGGAAGCTCGCTTGGATTATCGATGGTCATCGTCTCGCCATTCGTGCGGTGCACGATGTACTGCACTGACGGGGCCGTGGCGATCAACGAGAGATTGAACTCTCTTTCGAGCCGTTCCCGAATGATTTCCATGTGCAGAAGTCCGAGGAATCCGCAACGGAATCCGAACCCGAGCGCACCCGAACTCTCTGGTGCGTAGGTATAGCTCGAATCATTAAGACGAAGTTTCTCGAGCGCTTCGCGCAGTGACGTGAACTCATCGCCGTCAACGGGATAGAGACCACAGAAGACCATTGGTCGTGGTTCGGCGTAGCCCTCGAGCGCAGGAGCAGGTTGTGAAAGATTCGTGATGGTCTCGCCTGAACGCGCCTCACCTACATCTTTGATGCCTGCTATCAGGTAGCCAACCTCGCCTGCTCCGAGTGAAGCGATGGGGGTTGGGTCCGGGCGACGCGTGCCGACCTCTTCCGCGTTGTACACCGCTCCCGCTTGAACGAACTTCAGTCGAGCGCCGGTAGTGAGCGTTCCTTGCATGATCCGAACGGAGGAAATAACACCGCGGTACTGGTCGAAATGTGAATCGAAGATGAGGCCCTGCAATGGAGCATCAGGGTCGCCGACAGGAGGTGGGATGCGGTCGATCACCGCATCGAGAAGTTCCGCCACCCCTTCGCCAGTTTTGGCACTCACTCGCAAAATTTCATCGGCGGGAATGCCGAGGACTTTTTCAATTTCGGCGGCGTAGCGATCGGGATCGGCTGCAGGAAGATCAATTTTGTTCAGCGCCGCCACAATCTCAAGATTGTTTTCAAGAGCGAGATAGCAATTGGCAAGGGTTTGCGCCTCGATGCCTTGGGCCGCGTCGACGAGGAGAATGGCGCCCTCGCAAGCGGCCAGTGAGCGACTGACTTCGTAGCCAAAGTCGACATGGCCAGGGGTGTCGATGAGGTGAATGCGGTGATCTCGATAGTTGAGGTGAACGCTCTGGAGCTTGATCGTGATGCCCCGCTCACGCTCAATATCCATAGAGTCGAGGTACTGCGCTCGCATCTCACGAGGGTCGACCGCGCCACACAACTCGAGCAGGCGGTCCGCGAGTGTGGACTTGCCGTGATCGATGTGGGCGATGATGCAGAGATTGCGGATACTGTCGAGGGGGGCCACGAAGGCAATTGTCCTTAGGGCGAGGGGCGTCAAGAGCCTAGACGGCCTCGGCCGGAATCCCCGCTCTTGTGACTATGGGGCCGCTGCCCGCTATGATTTACGATCCGTGTACGGGTGCGGTCTTTTGACTTCAGCCCCATCCCCCGAATCACATCGAATCTTCAACAACAGAGGACCCCAGTGGCCAACATTAAGAGCCAGATCAAGCGAAACCGTCAGAGCGAGAAGGCCCGCCTTCGCAACAAGGCTGTGCGTTCCGAACTGAAGACACGCACCAAGCGTGCACTTGCCGCCGCCGATGAAGGCAGCGCCGATATCGCCGAGCAAGCCCGTCTGGCGATCCAACGCATCGATACTGCCGCTTCCAAGGGCGTCATCCACAAGAACCAGGCAGCACGTCGCAAGAGCCGTCTCATGGCTCGCGTTAACGCCGCCTCTAAGTAACTGAAGCGCCGAGTGGCGTAAGAACGATCAAGAACCGGAGCAGCGCTCCGGTTCTTTTGTTTTTCCAGGTCGTGAATCGCGGCTGAAAGAATCAGCGCCGACTGCGACCGGGAGCAGAACGACTACGACCGGCAAGGCGAGCGACCAGGATTTCCACAACGAGTTCTGGGGGCCAAGCCTTCGCTCCGTGGAGATCAAGGTCGGCTTGAGCCAACAACGAAGCGAACTCGGCCATGCGGTCGCTACCGAGTCGCCGTGCCCCATCAAGGGCTTTCTTTGCAGGGAACGTGCTGCCTTTGATCCCGAGGGCCTCAGCCGCTTCCTTATCACCGCGAATATCCGGATCATCGAGCCGAATCATTCGGAGATAGTGGTTTGAGAGAGTTGCGAGGATTTGGAGCGGATGGCGGCTGCCCCCAACCATCATTCGGTTCAGTACATCGAGCGAGCCGCTGACATCGCCGCCATCGATCGCATCGGTCAGATCCCAAGGGGCAACGTCGCCGGACATACCGAGGTAGGGCTCAATATCGGGTGCGGAAACTTTATTGCCGGCTCCGTAGACCGACTCAAGCATTTCAAGCAGCGCGGGCAAGCGACCAACATCGCTTCCCAAATGATCGACGAGTGTGCGTCTGGCCGCAGGATCGAATTTGAGGCTCGAGTCCGAGATGCGCTCTTCGAGCCAACCGCTCTGCGCTTTGCCGGTGCCTGGCGAGGAATCAACGACCACTCCCCCAGCGCTCGCAATTGCCTCGAGGAGCGTCTTCGGAACGGCGGGAGTTTTCGTTTGCTTGTTTGGTCTGGGGTCTTTCTCCCACACCAGCACAAGAGAGGTAGTCGCAAGCGGATCGCTCAGATAATGAACGAGCGGTGCACATGCATCCTTCGTCGAAAACACGGCTGCATTACGCACAAGGACGATGCGGCGATCACCAAAGAACGGGAAGGTCTGCGAGGCATCAACCACCGGGCCGATGGTGTACCCGCCGTCTTCGAGAGCGTGGTCATTGACCGAAAGTTCGGCCAGGAGCAGCGTTCGATCGTCGTCGCCGAGGAGTTGCGTAATAAGTGCCGAAACTTCGTCGCCAAGAATGACGTCGTCACTGCCTTTCACTAAAAACACTGGCGACGAAAGGTTGACGTTCATGCAACTTCCAAAATGGCGGCCATCGAATCGGCAACACGTCGTCCATTGCGAACATCATGTGCTCGCAGGACGCGACAACCAAGAGCGATCCCGAGGGAGTGCGCTGCCATCGTCCCGTCTCCCGCCGAACCACGCTCGACATCGAGAAGTGTCCAGAGAAAGCGTTTATTCGAAGCAGAGAGAAACACTGGGTAGCCCAAGGCGGTCAATGCATCGGAGGCCCGTAAGAGGATCTTTGATTGCAGTTCTGATTTTCCGAGGTCGAGCCCGGCGTCGACCATGATCCGTTCGCGTGGGATTCCTGCGGTCCGGGCTCGTGCAGCACGGTCGGCGAGGAACTCACAGACGGAGAGAACTACATCGTCGTACTGAGGATCAGGATCAGGAACTCTCGGCGCCAGCCGAATGTGTGTCGCGACCACCGATGCTCCAGCGGCCGAGCAGACATCGAGATACTCAGGATCGGCGAAACCGCTGATGTCATTGCCAATGCACGCGCCAGCCTCAAAGCAGGACTTGGCCACCGAAGCTCGCCACGTATCGACCGAAAGGGGGAGGTCGAATCTCGAACGCAACGCTTCGATAGCGGGGACGACGCGATCGAGTTCTTCTTGCTCGCCAACATCGTCGCCGGGACCAGCCTTCACTCCGCCAACGTCGAGGAAATCAGCGCCATCAGCCACCAACTGCTCGGCTTTGCGAAGGAAATCCTCGAACTCAAAGTACGAACCCTGGTCGTAGAACGAGTCGGGTGTTCGATTGAGAATTCCCATGACAACGGCGCGATAGGTGATATCGAAACGGGTGGTACCGAGGTCCAAGAACACGCCGTGACACTAACCGGCGGGTGGCCTTTGACGATGTTCCAACGATCGGGTTCTCCCGCCGTATCGCCACTGAAAGAGTAGGAAGCCGAATCCGAATAATCCTGTGATGGCGACCAAGTTGAGACGAGGCAACGACAGGGCTGCGCACCAAGAGGCGACGTTCAGAATCCACCACAACCCTGCTCGCACGGGCAGGAGCAAGATCGTCGCCGGCCCGTTTCCCACGAGTCCGGCCAACAGTCCGACTGAGCTACCCCACATCATCACGAATCCGGCGATTGGTTCGGCGAGAACATTCGCTGGCAACGAGGCCAATGGCATCGGTCCGAAGGTGGGAATGATGAGTGGAGCAACTGCGATCTGCGCAGCCACGGTTACAGCAAACACTTGGCGGAACCACGCGGGACCTCGCAGCAACTTCATGATTGGTTTACTCAAACATATGATGCCAGCGGTTGCTGCAATCGAAAGTCGAAACCCAAACGACTCGACCAGAAGCGGATCTATGAGAATAAGTAGCGAAGCTGCGGCAGCGAGTCTCTGACGAGCATCGATAGGCCTCCCGTTACCTACGCTAATTATCGCGATAAGCGCCATGACTGTCGCCCGCAAAATTGACGGCTCAAAGCGCGTCACCGCCGCAAACAACAGGAGAATTGCAATCATCAACACGATCCGCGAGCGACGCGGAAGTCGCGACACGAGTGGTGTTGCGACAGCGATGACGAAGACGAGGTTTTCCCCGGACACGACAAGTAGGTGAGCAAGTCCCGAGTCTTCGAATGACTGGGCAATCGTCGGGTCGCTTCCACGGTCATCGCCGATAACGAAACCGTTGTAGATCGGCCGCTGTTGACGAGGCAAAGATTCCGACCCACGAAGTATCAACTTTCGCACAGCATCGACCGGAACTCGCCACGGCGATCGAACTGGATCACGTTCCACCGTTGTCGCAGTAAGACTCATTCGAACGTGTCTGCTCGCCAAGCGTTCCCTGTGCGTCAGCGGCCGGAGCATTCCGCTCACCGTGAAGGCGGAGCCTGCAGTCGATTGCCGGAGTTCCGAAGCGACCGCCGATGACGCAGCCAGCTGAACCCGACCCAAATCCGAATCGGCGATGACAATGACTCTTCCCGGGAATGTTTGGGGATCACCGATAAGGGTGACAGAACCCGTCCACGGTTGGGGCGGGATCGGAGACAGCCCAGCATGCGCATTGAACGAAAAAATCGACGAAGCGAACAACCCGGCCACCAGGAGCAGCCCGGGTCGGCGACTCAACAAGCCGACAAATAGAAAGAGGACACCAACCCACATTGGGAAGGCCGCTGGGATGAGGGCGCCGATCCAACAGGCACAAGCGAACGTCACAACGACTTGAGATCGAAGTATTCGCCGGATCTGGATCAGGCGGTTTGGGCTCCTCACTATTCGCTGTTTAGGACGTGCTTCATCGGACAACGACACTGCTGCGAATCGCGTCGAGTTTCGATGGACCAATTCCTTTGACAGTTAACAAGTCATCCACAGAGCGAAATCGGCCAGCAGCTTTGCGTGTCTCGATAATTGCCTTCGCAGTCGCTGGGCCGACGCCAGGCAGATCGTTGAGTTGTTCAACAGTTGCGGAGTTCAGATCTAGTGGAACTGTCGACTGCAGGCTCCCCTGACCGCCGCCAGCCCCAGAGGCAAGCCCACTAACGACACCATCGAGTGACTCCCCCCTTCGAGGTAGCCAAACCCGCTCGCCATCGACTAGCGGAGCCGCGAGATTAACGCGGCCCGTGTCAATGTCTTCTGCTGGACCACCGGCACGCTCAAGCGCATCAATGACTCGGGAACCGAGAGTCAAGCGGTAGACCCCAGGTGAACGAACTGCGCCACCAATATCGACAACAACTGATGGACCAGTTGTCGTCGTTGTACTCACCACCTCAACTTGGGAACTAATCGACGAGGAACTACTGAGCACAGACCGTGTCGACGATGTGGAGTACTTCACGAACACGACAGCGCTGATGAGCGCTACGAAAAGAACAGCAGTGACCACAAGTACCAGTCGCTGCATCGAAGCAGACGCCCAGCGAACAAGGCCGGATGCGATTTCGCGAACATCGCAGAACCGAGTTGGCCGGTCACCCACGCCATCCCCGACACGAAGACGATCAAGAGCCCGGCGCGCCTGCTCGTCTTCACCTTTTGCGCTGGGGCTAGCGCCTCTCCCGCGGGCCTGATTTGTCATCTGGTCTCCTCGAAAGTCCGAACACCGATAGCGCAGAGACCACGATTAATGGAGGGAGCAGACGAAACGTACCGGCGTTGGCGAATGCCGAAAAGAGCGATTCGAACTAGTTGAAGCTCAGAACAGCGTGTTCGTGAGCTTCTTTCGCCATGCGCCTGTACGAGGATCACTTGGACCTAAGAGCTCGAGAAGGTCGATGAACTCTTGACGGGCCTTGTCGTCGGTCTTGACTTCGGCAAGGAGCACCGAAAGGCGATTCTCAATCTGCTCCTCTGACGCCATCCCAGTTCCGCTTCGAACATACGCCGCTATCCGACGAGTTTCGGCGGTCTCTGGGATTTTTGCAAGAAGTTCGAGTGCGTCGTCACCGCGATCATCGCCGGCGAGAAGCTCGGCAAGGTCCACGATCACATCGGCGTTATCGGGCTCAAGCTCAAGCGCTTTTCGCAGTGAGACCTCGTCGCCTTGCTCACGAAGAAGATCAATTGCTGTCGGCTCACCCGCTGAGAGCAGACCGTTCACGAACTCAACGATTTTTGCCTCTGGTTGCGCCCCGACAAATGAATCAACGATCGTGCCACCGGCGAAAGCGAAAACCGCCGGGATGCTCTGAACCTGGAACGCCTGTTGAGATAGTGGGTTCTCGTCCACGTTGATCTTGGCCAGAATTACCTGACCGCCGGTGGCATCAACGGCGGCCTCAATCATTGGTCCAAGGGTCTTGCAAGGGCCGCACCATGGAGCCCAGAGGTCGACCACCACGGGAGTCGTAAGAGACCGATTTACGACCTCAGCTTCAAGGGTTGCGTCTGTTACGTCGATCATCACAACACAAAGGATACGGCCCCCAGCCAAAAAGCGGAGCACAGGGAGACACCGGTAGCGTGTCGGGATCTTGAGTTCGGAGCTGACGTGACACCACCAAGCGACGTCGCTGGTATCGACGCCAAAAATCTCACTGCCTGGATGCTCGATCGAGTTCCTGATCTCGTTGAACCACTTCGGTTTGAACCGATCGCAGGAGGCCTCTCGAACCTCACCTACACCGTCACCGATTCAGCCGGACGACGCTGGGTACTTCGGCGTCCTCCCCTCGGTCACGTCCTCGCGACCGCACATGACATGAGTCGGGAGTTTCGAATCATCAGCGCTCTGGGTGCGACAGATGTTCCTGTCGCACCCGTCCTCGGCTTTTGCGACGACGAAACTGTGAACGGCGCTCCGTTTTATGTCATGGAGTTTGTCGACGGGATCATCGCTCGCGACGCAACCACTGGGGCCGATCTGGACGTTGGCGCAAGAACCAATGCGGGGCACTCGCTGATCAATGTCCTTCTCAAGATCCATGCGGTCGATGTCGATGCAATTGGTCTTGGCGATCTCGGCCGCAAAGAGTCCTACGTCGAGCGGCAACTGTCTCGATGGCAGCGTCAGTGGGAAGCAACGAAAGACGACGCAATCGAAGAGATGACCGAACTCCACATGCGTCTTTCGAATTCGATTCCACCACAAGGGCCGGCCACAATCGTCCACGGCGATTACCGACTCGACAACTGCATCGTTGACAAAGGTGGTTCGGTCATCGCGGTACTCGACTGGGAGCTGTGCACCCTCGGCGACCCCCTCGCCGACCTTGGATTCATGTTCGTTTACTGGGCCGAAGCGACCGACAATTTTGTAGTCATCGAAGGAGCAGCCACGGCGCTCGAGGGCTTTCCCACTCGATCAGAACTTCTGGCGATCTACCAGCAGCACTCAGATCGCGATATCAGCCAGATCGGCTTTTACGTCGCCCTCGGCTACTGGAAACTGGCCTGTATTTTGCAAGGCGTTCTGGTTCGCTACCGTTCAGGGGCCATGGGCGACCAAACCACCGATGCCGATTCAGGAACGAGCCCCGTGCAGCGTCTTGCCGTTGCAGGCCTTGCCGCTCTTTCCGGCCAAATAGGTGGCAGCGATGTCTGAGCTTTACGAACTTCTCGAGAGTCCCGAGCTCGACTCACCGACGCTCCTACTCGGGCTTGACGGTTGGATCGATGCAGGTCTTGCTGCGACGAATGCATTTGGCACTGTTCTGGAGGATCTTGAAACCATTACCGTCGCCCGCTTTGACGCCGATGCACTGATCGACCATCGCTCGCGGCGACCAACCATGCACCTTCTCGACGGCATCAACACCGGTCTCACCTGGCCGAAGATTGAACTTCAGGCGGGGTTCGAT
>JAPLAE010000138.1 GCA_026393455.1 Actinomycetota bacterium | reverse complement strand
GGAGGGCTTGAGCGCCGGGAAGGCGAGGGACGCAGAGATGAACTTCATCTCCCAAAACAAAAGACCGAGGTGGGCGATGATAATCGTGAGGCCAAGTGGCAGCATCACGACCCAGGCTGCGTCACGAACGAGCCAGATCGCGGTAAATATAAGGGCAAGACGGATGAGGTAGCCAAACAGCGCTGCACCCATCATCAAGCCAGCGGAGATATTGGCAGACCAAGTGAGCAACGCCGCGGCAAGCGCGAAATTGCACACAACGATGGTCAAACCGTAGGCCGCTGAAAAGGCACCGTTCATGCCCCAGATGAGACCCGCAACAAGCAGGAATGCCGGAGTGACATAGGCAGCGCGCTTGATGATGTCGCGAGCGATTACGGCCTCGGGAGCCGGGCCTTCGACCTGAGCCGTGGAGGTGATCAACGCGCCCATGGACCCGCCGCATCGTGTTCTTGCATCTCAGCCCGGTAATTGAAATAGATCTTCACAACAACACCGATGAGGCCAAGCACAGCAAACAACACCGTGAAAACCGGAACGGTTCCGAACAACTTGTCGATTCCGAATCCGATAAGGGCGAGAATCAGGGGCGAGAAAACGAGCTCATACCCACCGGCGGAGCGGTTCATTTGCTCTGTAATTTCGCGTCGTTGCGAAACTGCCACCGAAAGTGCCCTGTCGTCAGCGGAACGCAGATGGGCGTGACCCAAGCGAACTTGGGACTCTCCACTCTGCGGTTCCGAGTGCTTGTGAATGTTTGCTCAAACTAGGACACAACCTTCAGTGCTGCAACTTTCACGAAGGTTTTTCGCCCCACTCTCACGAGCCACCATCAGCTCATTCGATGCCGTTGATTTCTTCGTTCGCTGGCTCGTTTTGCAGTGGGCTGGAATCGACGCTTTCGGGCTGGATCGGGCTCTCAATCGGACCGGTCACCCCGCGGCGCTCAAGCCCTGCTCGCCGCCTGGCCTCGCGGGCATCGTCTCGCTCCAGACGCCGCCGCTCAAGACGGACCCCGGGATGGAGAATCGTGAAGAGAGACAACAGGATCGCGGCGATCCCGAAAGGCACAATTCCGTCTCCAGAACCGCTGTAGATAGGCCAAAGAACAAAGCCGCTGAGCAGCGCGGTCCAGGTCCAAAGGATGAAAACGCTGCGGCGATGACCATGGCCCAGTGCCATAAGGCGGTGATGGAGGTGGCCCTTGTCCGCATTTGAGATTCCGCTACGAGAACGCGCTCGGCGGATGATGGCGAAGAGGGTGTCGATGATCGGTACGCCCAAGATCACCAAGGGGATCAGGAGCGGAGCAAAGAAGAAGAAGGAGTTGCCTGAGTAGGAACGATCGGTGCGACCACCCACGACCATCGTTGACGCTGCCATCAGCAAACCCAAGAGGAGCGCTCCAACATCACCCATGAAGATTTTGGCGGGATGGATGTTGTGGGGCAGAAAGCCGATACAGGCACCGAGCGCAACGATGGCAATCAGTGGCCCGACGTTTCCGGCGGCAAGCAAACCGTCGCCACTTAATGCATGGGCGTAGAGGAAGAACGTGGCTGCTGCGATCGCGACAATCCCGCCGGCCAGACCGTCGAGCCCGTCGATGAGGTTGATGGCATTGGCCATACCAACGACCCAGAGCACCGACAGCAAATACGACCAGTCGGTGGAGAGCACGAAGACTCCGGCGAACGGCACTCGGAAAACAAGAATCGAAATTCCGGAAATAACGAGGACGCTCGCGGCGACAACGATGCCCGCGACCTTGGCGGGTGCAGAAACTTCACGAAGGTCGTCAATCGCGCCGACCCCAGCGATAACTAACGCGGCGAGTACTAACCCAAGTGGTTCAGTGCTCCCGTTGAAAACAACATCGAACGAGCCCATGCACCATGCCGTAAACATGCCGGCGAGAACACCAAGCAACATCGCAAAGCCGCCGAGTGTTGGCGTTGGCCGCTCGTGCACGTGTCGTGCGTCGGGACGAACGACGGCACCGATTCGAACCGACAAACGTCGGACCCCGAACAACGCGACAAACGTCGTGACAGCGACGACCGCCAAGACGATTGCGTATGCGCCGATGCTTGGCACGAGGTTGAAAACTTCCCGACTCAGTCGTAGGGAGTGAACTTGGCGCAGAGCGCGGCGACATCGGAACGCACTGCAGCAATTGCCGCGTCGTCGGTGCGGCCGCGAAGCGCTCGTGCAATGAGCGAAGCGATCTGCGCCATTTCCGGCTCTGTCATTCCCTGTGTTGTCACCGCTGGAGTTCCGATGCGAACCCCGCTCGTAACGAACGGCGAACGAGGATCGTCAGGGATGGTGTTCTTATTCAGTGTGATCCCAGCAAGATCGAGCACTGCTTGCGCTTCTTTACCAGTGAGTTCGGCATCGAACCCGCGTAGATCGACCAGACAGAGGTGATTATCTGTGCCGCCCGAAACCAAACGGAATCCTTCCTTTGCAAGTGCTTCAGCAAGTGCAGCGGAGTTCTTGACGATCTGCTGCGCGTAACCCTTGAACGAGGGATCGGCCGCTTCACGGAATGCAACAGCTTTGGCAGCGATCGCATGTTCAAGCGGACCACCCTGCAAACCCGGGAACATCGCTTTATCGATTGCTGCTGCATGTTCAGCGCGGCTGAGGATGCAGCCACCACGGGGACCGCGGAGTGTTTTGTGCGTCGTGAAGGTAACAACATCGGCGTAAGGAACGGGATTGGGATGCACCCCACCGGCGATAAGCCCGGCGATATGCGCAGCATCGAACATCAGCAACGCGCCAATTTCATCGGCGATCTCGCGGATGGGTGCAGGGTCGATAATGCGCGGATAAGCAGTGGCGCCAGCGATGATCATCTTTGGGCGCTCACGCAATGCGATTTCGCGCATTTGATCCATATCAATACGTTCATCGGACGGCGTTACGCCATAGGCCACGAAGTTGTAAAAGCGTCCAGAGATATTCACTGGTGACCCGTGCGTGAGGTGACCGCCGTGATCAAGGCTCAGACCCATCACGGTGTCGCCCTGCTCGAGAAGCGCGAGATAGACGCCGAGGTTGGCATTGGCTCCCGAATGAGGCTGCACGTTGGCGTGTTCAGCGCCAAAGAGTTCCTTCACCCGATCGCGCGCGATGTCTTCGATCTCATCGACGATCTGATTGCCGCCGTAGTAGCGCTTACCCGGATACCCCTCGGAGTACTTGTTGGTGAGAACTGATCCCGTTGCTCGCATCACTGCGGGCGAGGTGAAGTTCTCCGAAGCGATGAGTTGGAGTGTGGTGTTCTGACGTTCGACTTCGGAATCAATGAGTCCGAAAAGCGTGTCGTCGTTGTCAGCAGGCCAGGGCATAGCGAATCTCCTCGTGCGGTGTCGTAGGGATCGTAGTGCCGCCTCTTCGGACACCGACCCGCTCGGCAGGTACGTTGCCTGACATGGCTTCTGAACTTGATCCCCGACTTCCAATAATCGTCGGCACCGGACAGATCATGATCCGCGACGCGTCGACCGAACCGCTCGAACCCGCCGATCTCATGGCCGAAGCTCTTCGCCAGGCCGAAGCCGACAGTCACGGTCGCGGCCTACTCGCCGGAGCAGATCAGGTACTCACGGTGAGCGAATTGTCGTGGAGATACCAAAACCCCGCCCTCGCTGTGGCCGAGCGCATTGGTGCTTCCCCTCGCCGCCTGGCCACTTCGGTCATCGGTGGGAATCTCGCCGGAGTCATGGTTGCTCGAGCAGCAGCAGATATTCAGCGCGGCGACGCCGATGTCATTGTCCTTTCCGGCGGCGAGGCCACTCGGACCCGTTCCCGTCTCCGGAAAGCAGGCATTGATCCGCAATGGTCGACGCAGCCTCAAGACGTTGCCCCGGCGGAGTCAATCGGTGACCAACGCCCGCTTGTGAACGAGATGGAAAGTACTCGGGGCCTGCAGATGCCCGTCGACATTTACCCGCTATTCGAAATTGCTCTCCGAGCTCGACTTGGTCTGACCATCGACCAACACATCGACCGAATCGGTTCACTGTGGTCGGCGTTTTCGGAAATCGCGGCAACGAATCCAAACGCATGGATTCGCACTCCCCTTTCCGGACCCGAGATCACCACGCCGTCCGCCGAAAACCGCATGATCACTTGGCCGTACACAAAGCGGCTCTGTTCCAACAATCAGGTTGACCAGGGAGCCGCGCTCATCATCACCTCGGTTGCCGCGGCCGAGCGAGCCGGCGTACCTCGAGATCGCTGGGTGTTTCTTCACGCTGGTGCCGAAGCAATCGACCACTGGAATATTTCCAATCGTATTGACCTGTGCTCCTCCCCCGCGCTTCGAACTGCCGGTCGCGAAGCATTTGCCCTTGCTGGACACGGTCCCGATGACATTTCGTACTTCGACCTCTATTCGTGTTTCCCCTCCGCAGTTCAGATCGGCGCCTTCGAACTCGGGTTGATTCCTGATTCCAACGTCAACGGAACCGGATGGGGAGGCATCGGCGCGTCTCGACCACTCACTGTGACTGGCGGAATGACCTTTGCAGGAGGCCCCTACAACAATTACGTCACACACGGTCTCGCAACCATGGTCGACACGTTGCGAAAAGATTCAGGCGCATTCGGTCTCTGCACCGCCAATGGCGGTTACACCACCGAACACGCGGTGTTGATCGCGTCAACGACGCCACCCATAGCCGGGGCGTACCGCCACTCCAACCCTCAGGCCGAAGTCGACGCGCTTCCTCGCGTGAAATGTGATGACGCCTGGGCCGGCGATGTCACGATCGAAAGCGCCACTGTCGTGTTCAAAGATGTTCCGACACACGCACTGGTTGCTACGCGCACACCAAGTGGTCAACGTTCGTGGGGAAGGTCTTCCGATGCAGATTTCATGAATGCCGCTATGACGACCGAACTCGTTGGCTCGCGCGCGCAGCGCTCCGCAGAAGGAACGATTTCAATCGACTGAAAAAGTCAACGAATCAGTCGGCCTTCAAATTCGCTTTAAGGCGGGTGGCGAGCAGTGCATACACACGCTCTTCCGCTTTGGGCATCTCGCTCAAGAGTTTCTGAAACGCCTTGGTGTCGAACGCAAGCAACGCCATCGGGGTCGTGGCAACAACTGTCGCGGTACGCGGCCGCCGATCGATAAGCGCCATCTCGCCAACCATCGAGCCAGGTCCGACGGTAACGAGATGCTCTTCACCGACGAACACTTCGGCTTGGCCCGACTCGATGACG
>JAPLAE010000053.1 GCA_026393455.1 Actinomycetota bacterium | reverse complement strand
GTTTCGAGTTTCGCTATTTCGCCGCGTCCCATTTCGCGAAGTTCGACCTTCACGACCTTGCCACTGGCATTGGTGGGCAGTACGTCCACAAGGCGGTAATGGCGAGGAGCTTTAAAGTTCGCCATTTCTTCGCGGGCCCAGACGCTGAGTGCGTCGACATCGATTGTCACGCCATCACGGGGCACAACAAAGGCCATTCCGACTTCGCCCATACGTTCATCGGGCACGCCCACAACCGCAACCTGTGCGATTCCGTCAAACCCCATGAGGAGATTTTCGATTTCGGCCGGATAGGCATTGAAACCACCGACGATGAACATGTCCTTTGTGCGATCAGTAATGCGCACATACCCACGTTCATCCATGATTCCGACATCGCCGGTATGAAGCCAACCCCCGGGATCGATGGTTTCGGCGGTGGCTTCAGGGTTATCGAGATAGCCAAGCATCACGTTGTAGCCCCGACAAACAATTTCGCCGGCTTCGCCACGCGGAAGTTCGTTGTTGTTCTCGTCGACGATGCGAACTTCGGTGTCGGGAATCGCGCGACCTGATGTGAGCGCAATCGTTTCGGGATCGTCTTCGGGGCGACACATCGTGACAGTTCCCGTTGCTTCAGTGAGTCCGTATGCGGTGATGATGTTCTTAAAGGTGAGTTCGTCGCGCATGCGCTCGATCATTGACACCGGAATTGCCGCAGCGCCGGTCACAGCCACACGAAGCGAAGAAAGATCGAAGTTCGCGCGGTTGGGGTCATTGAGAATGGAGAGGAACAACGTGGGTGGCCCGGGCAACATCGACACCTTTTCGGCGGCAATACGAGCCAAGACCTTCTGCACATCGAAGACCGGCTCGGGGATCATCGTGGCACCCTTCAAGAAACTGGCGACGATTCCTGCTTTGTAGCCAAAGGTGTGGAAGAACGGATTGACGATCAGATAACGATCGTTTTCAACGAGTCCAACGACATCAGCCCACACTTCAAACACTCGCAGCGTTTGCGCGTGCGTAACCATCACGCCTTTTGGCTTGCCCGTTGTGCCTGAGGTGAACACGAGATCGCACAGATCGTCGGGGCTGGTTTCGTTGACGCGCGCATCGACTGATTCCACCGGCACGACGGCGCCCGCATCGAGATAGTCCTGCCATGAGGTCGTGCCCGCTGGAGCTTCGCCCTTGATGACAACAATGCGGCAGTTCTCGTCAACGCCCGTGCCCGACAACATCCCGACGTAGTCATTGCCAAGGAACCCATTGACGCACAGCAACACCTTGGCGCCGGAACGGCGAATAATGTCGGCCGCTTCGGTTCCCTTATAACGAGTGTTAAGCGGAACCAGCACGCCACCGGCCATCACTGCACCCAGGCCTGAAATGACCCACTCGGCAATATTGGGAGCCCAGATAGCCACCTTGTCGCCCTTTTCAATACCGGCAGCAATGTGCGCGCGAGCGGCATCGACGATGCGATCGCTCAACTGAGGAAAGGTCAGGCGGAGATCACCATCGACCAAGGCCTCGACCTTGGGAAACCGATCTCTCGAGGCCAACACCAGCCGGCCAATAGTTCCCCAATTTTCGTCTGCTCTCATGGGTGGTGACACTAGCGATTCCTACCTCGCCCATCTGACGGATTGTCAGAATCGAAGATCGGGTACCATCGCTAATGGCTCAAAACGTTCTTCGCACCCATTCTCGTTCCCACTCCTTCACCGCCCTCGCTGCCGGCGGATCAATGCTCACCGCCGGAGCCGGGGTGGGCACTCTTGCCACTGCGCTGTTCATAGGACTCGCAGGGCCAGCCGGAGCGACGACGCTCACGGTCTCCAACACGCTTGATTCGGGTGCTGGCTCGTTGCGCCAGGCGATCATCAATGCCAACGCTGCAGCAGGAACTGACACCATCAACTTTGCTTCAGGCGTCACCGGGACGATCACCCTCGCCAGCGATCTTCCTGACGTCACCGAAAGCCTCACCATCACGGGGCCAGGTTCGGCTGCTCTCACGATTTCTGGTGCTGGCATTCACCACGCGTTCGCGCTTCACACAGTTAACAACGGGGCGGTGACGATAAGCGGCCTAACCATTACGAACAGCGTTGGAACTGCAGCCACTGGGCTTGGTGGTGCTATCGACGCGATTGATACCCCTGTCTCTCTTGACGATATTGACGCCAATCACAATTCCGTCGATAGCTCACATGGTTCCTCTACGGGCGGAGCGATCTGGGTTCGCAATCAGGTCGGAACTGGGAACGTCACGATCAAGAATTCTGTTCTCTCTCAGAATTTGAGTTCTAGTTCCGGGGCAGGAAATACGGCTCTCCATGTTGGCGGCGCAATCCTCATCGCTGACCAGATCTCACTTACGAACACGAAGATTGACCATAACGATGGTCCCGGGGTCGGTGGGCTTGTGGCATCGGCCCGAGTCGCACTGACGATGGTGGCGGCCACGATTTCAAACAACGCCGGAAAATCAACCATCGGCGGGATTGCTGCATTGAGTGACAGCTTGACGATTGCAGATTCAGTCATCAGTGGAAATACGTCTGATGGAATCGGTGGGGCGTACATGTTCGGCCGATTCTTTGAAATAGGAGTCACGAATACAGGTGGCGGCGGGAGCTACGGCGGAGCGACACCTCCGAACTTTTCAGTAACGAACACTCGGATTTCCGACAACACGGGTGCAGATGTCGGTGGCGCCCTATTGGGCTGGCCAATGCTATACAGCGATCAATCAACGATTCTTGATCGCCTCACAGTGACTGGCAATGCAAATACCAATCACAACGAGGGAAAATTCTCAGCAATAGGTGGACTCCTAGTGGGGGGCCCAACCACAATTTCAAATTCCACAATTGCCGATAACACCGGCTCTGGCATCAGCGTCTGGGACCCATACGGCGCAACGTCTCTCTCGACGTCAATGTTGTCCTCTGGTCCCGCCCTTACCCCAAGTGCGACGGTGAGCCCAGTGAATGGTGGCTCACCCATAAATTTCGAGAACACATTAACGATTTCTCATTCGACAATTACCGGGAACAGCCTTCAAGGCATCGCCACAACCAACGCCTTTAGTGCCGGTTCCACTCCCACCAATGTTTCGCCCACGGGCCAAGGTCCGATTAACTTCAAAAATACAGTGACGCTCGATCATGTGCTTGCCGCGAATAACGGTGTCGAAGATGTCGCTCTTCCCGCAACCGCGACGTTTTCACTCATTGAGACACCAAATGCGTCGCTTACTGCCGGAACCGGCACGGTCACCGGCGTGGACCCCGACCTGCTTCCGCTTCAGGACGTGAGCGACACCGTTTCGGTCGTGCCGATAGCAATGGGCGGCGCTGCCTGGAACGCCGGAAACCCAAACTTCACGCCCCCGCCCGCCACCGACCAGCGCGGATTGCCCCGAGTCGTCGACATCATCGACATCGGCGCCTACGAAGTGCAGGAACAGCTCATCTTTCCCAAGTTCACCGGCTGAAATCACCCGGATATCTCAGGCCGAACCCTGAGCGTTGGTAGGTTGCCCCTATGCCTATTGATGCTTCGCACCCGCTGTCCGAGAATCTCACCGCTGTGCTGTTCGATGTCACCGACGGCGTCGGCGTCATCACGCTGAACCGGCCCGATAAGTACAACTCGTGTGACCTCGCGCTCGTCACCGAACTTGAGCACCTCTACAAAGAGATCCGTTACGACGATTCGGTGAAGGTCGTCGTTCTTACCGGCGCTGGCGACAAAGCGTTCTGTACCGGCATCGACCGCGATTTTGCGATGGACAACCGTCAGCCCGACTCGCCATTCATGATGGACGATCCGATGCTGAAGCTCGGCCCGAAGCAGGCCGACCTGTGGAAGCCCGTCATCACCGCCGTCAACGGTATGTGCGGTGGCGGCGCGTTCTACGCACTCGGCGAAAGTGAATTCATCATTGCTGCCGAACACGCAACGTTCTTTGACCCGCACACCACTTACGGCATGGCCGCGTGTTTCGAACCGATGTTTATGTTCGACCAAATGCCGTGGGGCGAACTTGTGCGTATGTCGCTTATGGGCAATTACGAACGCATCTCAGCGCAAACCGCTCATGGATGGGGAATGGTGAGCGAGGTTGTTCCTGGCGACCAACTTCTCGATCACACCATGGAGATCGCTTCGAAGCTTGCGTCACTCCCCCAGATCGCCGTTCAAGGAACAATGCGCGCACTGTGGGCTCGCCGCAACATGCCGCGCACGCAGGCGATTGCGACCGCCAATCACTTGGTGGAAATCGGCAACCGCCCCGAAGCGCTGGCTGAAGGCCAGGCGTTCTTCAAAAGCGGCGTGCGCGTCACACCCACAATTCGCTAACGAGCAGACGCCTCGTTACGGAAGGCGGTAAAGACGCCGGGCGTTATCGCCCATGACCTTGCGACGCGCCGAAGCCGGGAGCGAGTTCACTGCAACTGCCGCCTGGGTGAGCCCATCGGGATACAAACAGGTCGGGTGCGGGAAGTCTGTTTCGAACAGCACACGATCTTCGCCGAGGGCGGCGACCGCAGCGGCAACTCCAGCTTCCTCAAACCAGAAGCATGCCGACATCTGACGCTGGAAGTATTCGGTCGGCGTCAACGACAGCGTCGAACCGGGGATGGATTGCTTCAACTGGTAGTCGAGCGACTCGAGGAAGAACGGAATCCAACCGATGCCGCTTTCGACCGAAACGAACTGCACCTCGGGGTGACGCTCAAGCACGCCACCGAAAATGAGGTTGGCCATCACCCCGGCGTTCGACAGGTACATCATCGCCGAACCGATCGCGAGTTTGGTATCGAGATCATGGGAAGGCCATGGCGTCATTCCGAACCACGACATCGTGTCGGATGATGCACCGATGTGGAAGTTCACGGGCATCGCTAATTCCGCGCATACCTCCCACAACGGATTCCAATACGCCTCACCAAGGTCAGGAAGCCCAAAGGTATGCGGACCAGTTCCCATATTCACGCCACGCAATCCAAGCCCGTGTGAGCGTCGGATTTCGCGCACGGCAACGTCGACATCCCACATTGGCGTGATCGACATCGGGAACATTCGTTGCCCAGATTGTTCCTGTAACTCCGCCGAAGCGTCATTAAAGATTTCGACAGCAAGAAGGCGAAGGTCTTCGTCGGGGTTGTCAACAAACCGCTGCCCACCGAAACCAACCGTGTTGGGATACACGATCTGCGCCCACACGCCGTGCTCATCCATGTACTCGAGTCGCGGCTCGAGGCGCCACGCGCCCTGATGAATACCTTCGTACCCAAGGCCCATGAAACTCATGCCGAGGTGTTTTTCACCGTCACGATCGATGACCGATGATCCACCAGCAATTCCCATTTCAACGCCATCAAACACCCATGCCAAGCGACCATTGCTTTCCTCGACGCGAGGCAACCGATCGGCATATTTCGAAGGCGCGCGCGATGACCAAAGGTCGGCCGGTTCGGTCAGATGGGTATCGACATCGACAATCAAAACATCGGGTTCGAGGCCAAGGACTTCGGTAAACGAGTTCATCTTGCGAGTCTGCCACTACCGTTCCGTCCATGTCGTTTGAACTCACAGGTCTGTCCGAAAAGGTTGCAATCGTTACAGGCGCTGGCCGCATGCGTTCTATTGGCCGGCCCATTGCGGTTGAGTTAGCCCGCGCCGGTTGTGATGTCGTCATCACTGGCACCGGTCGCGCTCCTGCTGACTACCCCGCCGATGAACAAGCGGCAGGTTGGCGCGATATCGAATCGGTTGCCGAGGAAATTCG
>JAPLAE010000086.1 GCA_026393455.1 Actinomycetota bacterium | reverse complement strand
CGTCGCGTCGAACGAACTGCGGGTCGGTTGCGAATCGTGACGGCACCGAAAGTCTGAGGACTGCACTACATTCGCCGCGTGACCCAAAGCGCGTCAGAAAATGACCATCCGCATCCCGATGTCGATCCCCATCTCGGCCAGATCCTCGTCACCCACGAAGCCATTCAGCAACGCATCGCTGGGTCATGTTTATGGCCGACATCGCTCGCGCAATCGCGTTACCCGTCGAGCTCGACTTCATGGCGGTGTCTTCCTATGGCACAGCAACGAAGACCAGTGGCGTAGTGCGGATCGTGAAAGATCTCGATATCGACCTCACTGGACGCGATGTCATCATCATCGAGGACATCGTCGATAGCGGTCTCACGCTGAACTATCTCCGAAAGAACTTGGCGGCGCGACATCCCGCCAGCCTCGAGGTCTGTGCCCTTCTGCTCAAGGAAGGCATGCAGAAAGTTGAACCCGATCTTCGCTATGTGGGTTTCCGACTTCCCGATGAGTTTGTTGTCGGTTATGGCCTTGATGTGGCGGAGCGCTATCGCAACCTTGATGATCTTCGGGTCTTTGTCGGCCCGGAAAGTGGCCACTGAAGTCGTTAAGTGCTGCGGGAATCGGTACGATCCCGTCACGAATGAACGTTTCTGTTCTCGTCCCCTCACTAGGAGACTGTGATGGACCCCGTTGATCTTCCCCGCATTTCAGCTGCCGTGAAAGAGATCCTCATCGCTATCGGCGAGGATCCCGAACGCGACGGCCTTCAGGACACCCCCGATCGTGTTGCGCGTATGTATGCCGAGGTCTTTGCTGGCCTTCGTGACGATCCTCGCAGCCACCTTCAAGTCATGTTCGAAGCGAATCACGACGAGATGGTCATGGTTCGCGACATCGCTCTTACTTCCATGTGCGAACACCACCTGGTTCCGTTCATGGGTAAAGCACATGTTGCGTATATCCCGGGTACCGACGGTCGTGTGACTGGTCTTTCAAAAATCGCTCGCCTTGTCGACGCGTACGCCAAACGCCCGCAGGTGCAAGAGCGTCTGACCGCCCAGATTGCCGACGAACTTGAAACCACATTGCAACCGCGTGGCGTGCTCGTTGTCATCGAAGCGGAGCATTTGTGCATGTCGATGCGTGGAGTTCGCAAGCCTGGTTCAAGCACAGTGACCTCAGCAGTGCGCGGATTGTTCCGTGAAAGCGCTGCGACCCGATTTGAAGCGATGCGCTTCATTGCTCGCGACTAAACGTGGCCGACGTCGTTCCTCGGCTCGGAGTCGGAACTCCGGCATCAATCCCATTGGTCATGGGGATTGTCAACGTCACTCCCGATTCATTTAGTGATGGAGGGAAGTTTCTCGACCCCGAAGTCGCGATTGCGCATGGCTTGGCGCTAGTCGATGAGGGCGCTTCCGTCCTCGACATTGGTGGAGAGTCAACTCGTCCCGGTGCTGATCCAGTCGATGTCGAAACAGAACTCGCTCGGGTCATCCCCGTGATCGAAGGTCTCGCCGGTCGGTGTCGACTCAGTGTCGACACCCGCAAAGCCGAGGTGGCCAGGGCTGCAGTGGCCGCTGGAGCGACGCTCATCAACGATGTGTCGGCATCGCTTTGGCCAGTTGCGGCGGAGCTTGGTGTGGGTTGGATCGCCATGCATATGCAGGGTGAGCCGGGCACGATGCAAGCCGATCCCCACTACGACGACGTCGTTGCCGAGGTGTGTGCGTTCCTTCGCGAGCGCGCAATGGCCGCTTCAGAGGCCGGAGTAAAAGAAATTTGGGTCGATCCTGGGTTTGGGTTTGGGAAGACCGATTCGCACAATCTGGACCTGCTCGCGCACCTTGATCGCATCGTTGAAATGGGTTGGCCAGTCGTCGTAGGGACAAGCAGAAAAGCCATGCTGGGAAGGCTCCTTGCGACGTCTGACGGTTCCAGCGAACTGGTTCCAGCCGACGATCGTCTTGCCGGATCGATCGCGACGGAAGTGTGGGCAATGCACGCCGGAGCGAGCATGATTCGTGCTCACGACGTCAGAAGCGCCATCCAAGCGGCCAAAGTCGTGGCAGCATGAGCGCTGTGGCCAGCAAAGGTAAATGGGCGCAGGGAATCCGACCCCGCAACTTTCATTGGGTGATCGCTGAGCGACTCGCCCTCTGTGAGCGACCCGGTGGCTATGGAGCGAACCATCGAAAAGTTCGCCGCCAAGAGGAAATCATC
>JAPLAE010000004.1 GCA_026393455.1 Actinomycetota bacterium | reverse complement strand
GTTGTTTGGTTCACCGGCCTTTCGGGTTCTGGTAAATCGACAATCGCCAACATCGTCGAGCGAAAACTGTTCGAGCAGGGTCGCCATACGTATTTGCTCGACGGTGACAACGTGCGCCATGGCCTCAATAAAGATCTTGGTTTCACCGATGCCGATCGCGTCGAAAACATTCGTCGTGTTTCAGAAGTCTCTGGACTCATGGTCGATGCAGGCTTAATCGTGTTGGTGTCATTCATCTCGCCGTTCATCGCTGAGCGGCGCATGGCGCGTGAGCGCGTGGGCGCTGATGAGTTCATCGAGGTGTACGTCGATACTCCGCTTGCTGTTGCCGAGGAACGTGACCCGAAGGGTCTCTACCTCAAGGCGCGTCGCGGCGAACTCGCAAATTTCACCGGCATTGATTCGCCGTATGAAGCGCCCGAGTCACCAGAACTGACGGTCGACACAACATCAATGACGCCCGAGGAAGCTGCCGACCTCATCATCGAGCACCTTCGCGAGAATGGGTTCATTAACTGACTCATACGAGCCGGTTGGGAATTACGCGTGACGTGATTCCGTCTCGGAACGGTATTCCGAAGCGAGTGCCGCTACCGATGCTGGAAGTTTGCCGTCAGCGAGGTCAGCGATGGTGACGACTTCTAAGACGCGTCGCAGGCTGGCTCGAACGGCCATCCAGACAACCGGCAATTCGGCCGCAGCCCCGGTGTGGCTCATCGAACTAAGGCTCTGATCCCGAACTGTCGCGAGCGGGCCATCGATGGCACGGAAAATGTCAGCGAGTGAGATTTCGTTTGCCGGCCGTGTGAGCGCAAAACCGCCATCGGGACCGCGTTGGCTGCTCACAAGACGTGAGCGCTTGAGTTCGGTCATGATGCCGCGCAAGAACTTGAGGGGAATACCCTGTGCGTGAGCGAGTTGTTCGGCCGTGACCGGACCATCGCCCGAATTGGCGAGTTCGGCCATCGCCCGAATTGCGTAATCAACGCTCGCTTGAATGCGCATCGCCCAAGTCTCGCACGGAAGCGTCCTGCGGGACCGATCCCGATATGGCGATACACGCCCGGAACGGGGAAAACGCCTACGGTGCTGCCGTTGCACTCGCTTCCCCCCCCATAAGAGGTACCAACGATGAGACCAGACGGACGACGACCAGATGAACTCCGAGACGTCAGTATTGAACGCGATTTCACCGACGCTGCTACCGGTTCGGCGCTGATTCGATTTGGCCGCACGATCGTGCTGTGCACTGCGTCGATTGACGAGAGCGTTCCGCGATGGATGAAGGGCTCTGGCAAGGGCTGGGTCACCGCCGAGTATTCGATGCTCCCTGGCGCATCTCCTGAACGTATTCGCCGCGAGGTCAGCAAAGGTTCTCCGTCGGGACGTACCCATGAGATTCAGCGACTGATTGGTCGTTCACTCCGCGGCGTCTGCGACATGGTCGCCCTCGGCGAACGCCAAGTTGTCGTCGATTGCGATGTCCTGCAGGCCGATGGTGGCACTCGCACCGCCGCAATCACTGGTGGCTACATCGCACTCCACGATGCGTTGACACGCGTTGTTCAAGCGGGCGGTATCGCAACTCATCCGCTCACCGAAGCCTGCGCAGCAATCTCGGTGGGCATTGTCAATGGTGCTCCGGTACTTGACCTTCCCTATGTCGAAGATTCGGCAGCGGAAGTCGACATGAACGTCGTCATGACCGAGAGCGGCCGTTTCCTTGAAGTGCAAGGCACGGCGGAAGGTATGAGTTTCAGTCGTGAAGAACTCGACGAACTTCTTGGTCTCGCCGAAGGCGGAATCAAAGAACTGTTCACGCTACAAAAGCTTCTGCTCGCCGATCCACCACCTCGTCGGGATTGAGTTCCGTGGTCGGTCAACGCCTCGTTTGTGCGAGCGCGAATCCCGACAAGGTTCGAGAGATTGAGGCGATCTTGCTCAATTGCGGTGTGGTTTTAGAACCGCGTCCAACGGAAATCCCTGATGTAGAAGAAAACGCCGACACCCTTGAGGGAAACGCTCGGCTGAAAGCATCGGCAATCGCCTTAGCGACCGGGTGTGCCGCACTCGCCGATGACACGGGACTTGAGGTTGACGCTCTCAGTGGCGAGCCTGGCGTGCGATCTGCCCGTTACGCCGGTGAACCCAGCGATGCTGACGCCAACATTGAGAAGCTGCTGAAAGAGCTCGTAAAAGTTTCGGCGACGACGGCGCAACAACGACGGGCAAGATTTCGCACGGTTGTACTTGTGCAGTGGCCTGACGGTACTGAAACGATTGCTATGGGCGTTGTCGAAGGCCACATCGCGCATGAGCGTGTTGGTGTCGGTGGCTTCGGCTACGACCCGGTCTTCATTCCCGAAGAAGGAAACGGCCGAACGTTTGCTCAGATGAATGCAGATGAGAAACACGCGATGAGCCACAGAGGTCGAGCGCTTCGAACGCTTGCCGAGGAACTTTCGTGACGCTTCCGAACCAGCCACCCACACCGCCACAGCCGCAACCACCAATCACGCCGACATTCGCCGACCCATCGGCCACACCAACAGGTGCTGCGGCTCGCCCGAGTGTCCGCTGGGGTCTCGGCGATGTGTTCATTGGTTTGGCGTTGTGGCTCGCAGGCGGCATCGTCGGAGCAATTGTTCTTGTCGCCACCGGAACAGAATCGGACAGTTCACTTACAGAGCTGAGTGTCGGCGCGTTAACAATCAGCGTCATTTGCGGTTGGATCGGTTTTCTCGGTTGGCCGATTATTGCGAGTTACTGGAAAGGCCAGCGCAGCCTTCGGCTCGATTTTGGTTTGGAAATCCGCCCCATTGATCTTGGATGGGGAGTTCTTGGCGGACTGGCAGCATTGGTGATCTCAGGAGCTGGGGGAGTGGCCTGGTCGATTCTTTCGAACGAGGCGGCTCCGACGAATACGGAGTTCCTTCCGACTGAGCCGTCGTTGCTCACAGCGTTGGCGATCTTTGTGCTCGTCGCTGTGTGCACACCCATCGTCGAAGAGTTGTTCTTCCGTGGCCTATTCCTGCGGGCGGTCGGTCGCCGATGGAACTTGCCTATTGCCGTGATCATCACGTCGCTGGTGTTCGGCATGTTCCACGCACAAGGCAACTCGTTGGCACAGGCAGTTTTTATCGTCGGCGTCACCGCCTCTTACGGGGCGGTATTCGCAGTGCTGGTGATCCGGGCCAATGGTCGCCTTGGACCGTCGATCGTTGCCCACATGTGTGTGAATGCAGTGGGAGTGCTTGGAGCGCTGTACCTCTAACCCTCTCGCGCCAACATGGCCGGGCGGGCGAGCCAAGATGCCCTCCCCAGCGCGTCGCTTGAGCCGTCTGGGCCTGTAACCTGCCTGAGTCAGTCTGAAGGGATTGGCAAAGATTCCGTTCGAAGGAGCCCGATGTCGAATCCCCCGATCGCACCGCAGGTGGCCATGGCCGCCTCCATCGCTGAGCCGGGAGCGGATATTTTCCGCATGCTCCTCAAGGATCGAATTGTCGTTCTAGGCAGCGATGTGAACGACGCAGTCGCCAACCAAATCGTGGCGCAGTTGCTGTACCTCGAGGGCGAAGACCCTGGTAAAGACATCTGGCTCTACATCAATTCTCCAGGTGGATCGATCACCGCAGGAATGGCGATTTACGACACGATGCAGTTCATTACTCCCGATGTCGGAACCATCTGCATGGGTCTCGCTGCGTCGATGGGTCAGTTTCTGCTTTGTGCCGGTGCTGCCGGAAAGCGCTACACGCTTCCTCACGCTCGCATCATGATGCATCAGCCGCTCGGTGGCGTTCAGGGTCAAGCATCAGACATTGCTATTCAGGCCGAGCAGATGGCCTACATCAAGCGACTCATGGCCGAACGC
The DNA here is from genome assembly GCA_026393455.1 of Actinomycetota bacterium. GTDB lineage: Bacteria > Actinomycetota > Acidimicrobiia > Acidimicrobiales > Acidimicrobilacustridaceae > Acidimicrobilacustris. The sequence goes on along the minus strand of JAPLAE010000004.1, from coordinate 29,450 downwards.
ATCTCGTTCCATACTGGCCAACCGGCCGAGCAGATCCAGGTCGACTCCGAACGAGATCGTTGGTTTACTGCCGAGCAGGCAAAGGCCTACGGAATCGTCGACAACGTGATTCTCAAGCGCGGCGAGTTGAACTAATTCCAAACCAGCGCTTTAGCGCCGGGTTGTTGTAGTTCTCAGTGACGTTCCGCAATTCGTGATGGTCCAGCCTTCGACGGCTTGGCCAGCGGCAGTCACTTCGTCGATACGTGTCTGTCGCTCTGCCAACGCTGTGGTCAATGCGGCCTTCTTGTCGACGGGTGACGCTCGCACTGCATCGGCGATTTCCTGAACGAAGGTTGCCAGCACCGTGAGTTGGGCCTGGATATCGGAAGGGGCAACGCTCGTTGCGCGTTGCAATTCCGCGACCTGTGGCCCGAGTGTTGTCGGGTCAAGAGTGACGATGGATGTTGAGAGTGTGTTCACCTGAGTGAGTTGCTCACACAGTTTCACAGCAGAGCGCGTTTGCGGTTTCTCAGCGAACGCCCAAACTCCGATACCGACTGCGGCCAGGGCTACGAGTACGAGAGCAAAGAGAATCAGCGATCGACGGCTGGGTCGTGCCGCACTCATTGGTTTACGCGGTCGCTGCGGTAGCGAGAGCCCGCAATTCATTCGTGGCGTGCTCGAAGCCATCGGGGTCCCGAAACATTGCGCTTCCGACGACGAATCGGTTCGCCCCGGCGCTCGCTGCCGCGGCAATTGTTGAAGGTGCAATACCTCCATCGATTTCGATATCGATATCGAGGCCTCGCTCAATGATGATGTCCCGCAAGCGATGCGTCTTGTGTTCGACGGCGGAGATATAGGACTGTCCGCCGAAACCGGGATTCACCGACATGATGAGAACGAGACCCACCAGGTCGAGAACTTCAACAATCGCTTCGAGTGGAGTCGCCGGATTTATGACGACTGCAGGAGTGGCCCCGAGTTCGCGAATGCGGCCAAGCGTTCGATGCAGGTGGCGGCACGCCTCGGCATGGACCATCACCGTGCTGCAACCCGCCTCGACCATGGCGTCGAGAATCCATGTGGGCTCATTGACCATGAGGTGTGATTCGAATGGAATCGTCAGAAGCGGACGAATGGCTGCGATCACGTCTGCTCCGAACGAAAGGTTCGGAACGAAATTGCCGTCCATGACGTCCCAGTGGATGAGGTCAGCGCCACCTTGTTCAAGCTCTACACAAATTTCACCAAGCCGCGCGTAATCGGCTGTGAGAACTGACGGAGAAATCTGGATCTTGCGGGGGATTGCTGGAGTCGTCATAGTGAACTTTCTCCGAGTTGAACGTTGTGGCGACGATACCCGCCTACGCTGCTCAGGTGACCGACCATTTTGATTCCGATCGCCCATCGGGAAGATTCTCTGATCGTGCGGTGGTCGTTGACGTCGAAAGACTGGTCGCTGGCGGCGTAGGACTTTCACGCCGTGAGGACGGACGCGTGGTACTTGTCGATGGTGGACTTCCCGGCGAACGACTTGAAGTCTCGGTTATCGAGCGAAAGGGAAGCGAACACGGTCGAATCGTTCAGGTGCTTGAATCTTCGCCCGGTCGTATCGAGCCCGTGTGTCCAAATGTCATTCAGGGTTGTGGTGGATGCGATCTCGCCCACCTTGCTCACGGAGCGCAACTCGATGCCAAGGTCGGAATCGTTACCGACGCTCTGCGCCGCCTTGGCAAGTGGAAAGAGCCAGAGGTTATCCAAGGCCCAGTTCTCGATCCTTGGGGATTTCGCACAACATTGCGGGCTGCAGTGGTCGATGGTCGTGCAGGACTTCGGATGGGTTCGAGTCACGATGTGCTCGACCTCTCCTCTTGTGGGGTAACTCATCCGCGACTCGAAGAACTGCTCGTCGACGGCGAGTTTGGGTCGGCCACCGAAGTCGTTCTGAGGATCGGCATCGCCAGTGGTGAACGAATCGCTGTGGTGACCCCGTCGGCCGTCGGCGTTCGGTTGCCATCAGATGTGCTTGTCATCGGTGTCGATGAGCTGAAAGCCGGCCGCCGCGCCTGGATCCACGAAGAAGTGGCTGGGCGTATGTGGCGAATTTCCGCCGAATCATTTTTCCAAACGCGCCCTGACGGCGCTGATGCTCTCGTCGCAATTGTGAAGTCGATGGTGAGCGATCTTCTTGATGACACCGAGGCCGAGCTGGCCACTCTCGTCGATGCCTATTGCGGGGTCGGCCTGTTCGCAGGAAGCCTCATTGCCGGGCGAGAAAACTGGCGAGTCGTAGCTGCTGAACGAGGTCGATCATCAGTCGCCGATGCCAAGGTAAATCTCGCCGACCTCGATGCGCGAGTCGTCGGCACATCAATCGAACGATTCCGTGTTCCGCCCGCCAAGATCCTGGTCGCGGATCCATCACGAGCCGGGCTTGGTCGCAAAGCAGTCAAGGTCCTTGCCGCCGCTGGTGCTGAGCGATTCGTCCTAGTGAGTTGTGACCCAGCAGCAGCTGGACGAGATGTCGCACTCCTCAACGCCGAGGGCTACCGACCAATCGAATCGGTGGTCATCGACATGTTCCCTCATACCCACCATGTGGAAGTTGTGACAAGGCTCGAACGCTCCTGACTGCAAGAGGTTTCTATTGTCGATCGATTAGGTCGGGATTAGGGTGGTCAGATGGCGAGTACACCAGCACCCATCGATCCGCGTGGGCCACGCACAAATCAAGCCATTCTCGCCGGGGCATTGCTCCTCGGCTTTCTGGCAGGCCAATGGTTGGTCGTGCCGGTTTTTGGTGTGGTCTTGCTTCTCGGCGCGGCATTCGGCCCTAGGTGGGGGCCAGTGCTTCGGTTTTACGCTTCGGTCATAAAGCCTCGCTTGAAGCCGCCACACGAACTTGAAGATCCGCGCCCACCTCGTTTTGCTGCGTCTGTTGGCGTGCTCTTTCTCAGTTCATCGACAATCGCATTTCTGGCGGGTGCCTCAACGCTTGGTTGGACGCTTGCACTAATCGTCGCTGCGCTTGCTGCGGCTGCAGCCACAACGGGCCTTTGCGTCGGTTGCGAAATGTATGTGTTGTTCGTGCGCATTCGAGGAGGTGTGCGGGTGGTCACCATTGAGCGCGAAGAAAGCAAGCTTTTCGATGCCGAACGTCCTGAACGAAAAGGTGGTTGGGCCCCAGTTCCAGCAGCGCACCAAACGGGCAAGCCATTGTGGTTGGTCTTCACAACGGAGTTTTGCGCCGTTTGCCCTCTTCTCGTCGAGCAGATTTCGACGCAGAGGCCAAAAGAGTCAATCCTCGTGCTTAACGTCGCCGAACACCTTGATCTTGCAAGTATCTACAAGGTTCGCCGCGCTCCGACTGTTGTTCGAGCCGACGCCGAAGGCATCGTCATCGTGAGACTTTCTGGCGTCGACGCAGTTCGTGCGGAACTCGATGCGCTCGAACGCGAAACGATCGTTGTCGGTTAAATGTTTGCTGTCACAGCAACGTCCTTCGATGCGGAGAATCCACTCAATGGGTTGACCCTTGGTGAGGTTGCTGAGCCAGTGATCCCTGAGGGCTGGGTGCTGGTAGACCTCCGTGCTGCGGCGCTCAACCATCACGATCTCTGGAGTCTCAAAGGTGTTGGGCTTCGGCCGGAACAGTTGCCGATGATTCTTGGTTGCGATGGAGCGGGCGTCGATTCCGAAGGTAACGAGGTCATCGTTCACGCAGTGATCGCCGATCCCGACGCGGGTGATGGTGACGAAACTCTTGACCCTCGCCGTTCGCTCTTGTCGGAACGATTTCCCGGAACGCTCGCCCAACGCATAGCTGTGCCTCGACGCAATCTGATTCCGAAGCCAGCATCGCTGACCTTCGAAGAAGCGGCATGTCTGCCAACCTCGTGGTTGACCGCGTATCGGATGTTGTTCACCCGAGCAGGACTGCGTCCAGGTGACACGGTTCTTATTCAAGGGGCCGGCGGGGGAGTAGCCACTGCCGCAATAGTTCTTGCCCGCGCCGCTGGGCTTCGTGTTTGGGCGACCAGTCGGAGTGATGAAAAGCGCGCGAAGGCGCAGGAACTCGGCGCCCATGCCACATTCGCAACCGACGAGCGACTCCCCGAACGTGTCGACGCGGTCATTGAAACGGTGGGCAAGGCGACGTGGGCACAGTCAATTCGCGCTGCGCGACCAGGCGGTGTTGTGGTTGTTTCTGGAGCGACTACAGGAGATGATCCTTCAGCAGATCTCACACAAGTCTTCTTCCTCCAGCGATCGGTCATCGGATCAACGATGGGGACACGAGGTGAACTCCAACGCCTTGTTTCTATGGTGGATTCGACCGGTGTGCGACCCGTCATCGATTCGGTTCGACCTCTCTCAGATGCTCGTTCGGGGTTCGCAGACATGTTCGGCGGAGACCATTTCGGGAAGATTGTTTTCAGTATTTGAGTCATTTTTGGTCATTTTGTTGATGAATCAATCCTGACGTGTTGGTCAGTGGAGAGACGAAAGACACAATCCGATCAGAAGATTTCGGGTTTTTCTTGCTCGATTGCCGCGATTCTTGCTGAAGAGTGCGCGACGCTTATCTCCCCGGTCGTCACGAGCCACCACCGATGGTGGCCGTCGGGAATCAAGGAGATAGAGCGTGAACAAACGAGAACTGGCTGCTGAACTCGCCGAGCGACTCGAAATCGACAAGAAGCAGGCTGTCGCCTTCGTCGAAGAGTTCATCATCACGATCACCGATACGGTGGCGACTGGTGAAGATGTTGTTCTTACCGGCTTCGCTAAGTTCCGCCGTGTGCAGCGCGGTGCGCGTCTGGCCCGCAACCCGCAGACTGGTGCAACCGTGAAGGTTCCGGCCAAGAAGGCTGCCAAGATCACCCCGTTGAAGGCATTCAAAGATGCCGTCATCGCAGGCAAAAAGGCACCGGCCAAGAAGAAGGCTGTCGCTAAGAAGGCTCCTGCCAAGAAGGCTCCAGCCAAGAAGAAGGCCGTTGCTAAGAAGGCACCAGCCCGCAAGGCTCCGGCCCGTAAGGCTGCTGCCCGTAAGGCACCTGCACGTAAGGCTGCTGCCCGTAAGGCACCTGCACGTCGTCGCTGAGCACAGATAGTGGTTGACCGTTAGTAAATGACAAAGGCTCGGGCACTCGCCCGGGCCTTTGTTCATTTTGTGTTCCGGATTTTCGAGGCTTCACTCTCGAATCCAGTTGGTACGCCCCCTGGGACTTGAACCCAGAACCTGCGGATTAAGAGTCCGATGCTCTGCCAATTGAGCTAGAGGCGCTTGCAAGTGGCCAACCTACCACTCCGCCCTGTGTGTGCTTGTCGTCTGAGCGCTGTTTGTCACAGGTGAGGAGTGACGTTGAGTTGCGTGAACAGCGGTGCGATGGTCGCCCGCCTTTCGGCGGACGACCATCACCACAATGGGGTGACCGAGGGGACTTGAACCCCCGACCTCCAGGGCCACAACCTGGCGCTCTAACCGAGCTGAGCTACGACCACCATGAGAACGATCAGCATACGACAGGCGGGGGCTATGACCCGAACCCGCATCACCGTGTCAGTCGTGACCGGACTCGGCACGTACGCTTCGGGCTAGTTATGCCTCCGTAGCTCAACTGGATAGAGCAGCCGGTTTCTACCCGGCAGGTTCCGGGTTCGAATCCTGGCGGGGGCGCTCGTCGTATCCTTCATGGGTGACAACAACGCCTGATGACGCCCTTGAATCGAGTGCGCATCGTGGTGCGGTCATCGGAGTATTTGCTCCAGGTCGGCGCCTTTTAACGTCTGGCCTCGTCTTGATCGTCACGCTTGTGGCGTTTGAGTCAATGTCAGTAGCGACGGTGATGCCGCTGGTGGAGTCGGACCTCGGCAACCTTTCGCTCTACGGCTGGGTGTTCAGCGCGTTTTTCCTCGGAACCCTTGTCGGTGTCGTGCTTGCTGCGACGGCATCGGATCGGATGAAACCAGTTCTTCCGTTTGCGGTCGGTCTGGTTTTGTTCGCTCTTGGGTTGGTCGTGGGCGGCACAGCGTCGTCAATGTTTGTTCTCGTACTCGGACGACTGCTCCAAGGGCTTGGCGCTGGAGCAATGCCAGCGACTTCCTATGTCTGCATCGGAAGAACGTATCCATTGGAACAGCGGCCAAAGATGTTCGCGTTGATCTCGAGTGCATGGATGCTCCCGTCGCTTATTGGACCAGTGATTGCGGCATGGATCGCCCAAACCGTTGGTTGGCGATGGGTGTTCCTCGGTCTGCTGCCGCTTACTGCAGTGATTGGGATCATTGCGATTTTCGGCGTGAGATCGGTTCCGGCTCCGACCGAGCCATCGCAACATCGCAATTTACTTAATGCGCTTTTGGTAGCGATCGGGGCCGGATTGTTTCTCGTCGGTCTCGGTTTTCGTGATCTCTTTATTGCTGTTCCGGTTTCCATTGTTGGTGTCGCGATCATGGTGCCGCCTTTTCGTCGGCTGACTCCGTTTGGCACATTGCGAGCTCATGCGGGAATGCCGGCAACAGTCGCGGTTAGGGGCCTCTTGAATTTCGGCTTCTATTCGGCCGACGCATTCGTGCCATTCGCAATTACTGCGGCACGCGGAATGTCGCCGATTTTTGGTGGTCTGGCCATGACGACCGCCTCAGTTCTATGGACCGTTTCGTCGTGGCTTCAAGCCCGATGGATACGCACTCGAGGAGCGACGGTGCTCGTAGTGTCCGGTATGGCCATCATCGCTGTTGGCGCAGCAGGCATGCTGCTGGTGTTGGTGCCGTCGGTCCCCGCGTGGATCGGCCTTGTTGCCTGGGCAGTTGCTGGCTTCGGTATGGGATTGGCGTTCTCGCCCCTCTCGCATGTGGCACTTGAACTTTCGCCGAAAGACAAAGAAGGCAGGACCACCACCGCAATCCAGTTAAGCGACACCCTTGGCGCTGCTCTCGGTATTGGAATCGCGGGTGTTCTGGTCTCGACAATCGGATCGATCACCGACTCTGAGGTTCCTGGTTTGGTTGCAACCTTTGTGATGGCCACCGCGGTTGCCGGATTGGGCGCGGTGCTGGGCATCCGTGTGCCCCGTGGTCGCGAACTAGGTTGAGTGTTGAAGTGTTCAGGGGGAACGTCGATGGATCCACACCTTCGTGGTTGTGGCCGTCAAACCCAAACCGTTGTCGGAGGGATCAGTAAATGAAACTTGGAGGAACTTGGATTTCATTCCGTCTGGACCGCCGAGGCGTATGGCTCCGACGCTTTGTCACCACTCGCATACCTCGCCGCGGTAACAAAACGCATCAAGTTGGGCACCGGTGTTGTGCAGATTGCCGCACGAACTCCCGCGGCAACTGCCATGCACGCGTTGACAATCGACGCGCTTGCTGGTGGCAATCGAGTAATCATCGGACTCGGGGTTTCTGGTCCTCAGATCGTCGAAGGCTGGTACGGGCAACCTTGGGGGAGTCCGAACCGACGATTGCGTGAATACGTCGACATCATGAAAAAGGTTTTTGCACGAGAGCCGCTCACCAACGATGGCGTGGAGTTCCCGCTCCCATACAACGGTCCCGGCGCAATCGGTCAGGGAAAACCCTTGCGTTCGATTTTGCATCCCGCAGGCGAAGTTGAACTCTGGCTCGCTGCCGGTGGTCCCAAGAACACCGAACTCTGCGCGGAGATCTGCGATGGCATGCTCCCGATGGGATGGGGCCAAGAAGGTCCGGCGGTCTATGGGCCTCATCTTGAATCGGGTTTCGCTAAGCGCGGTGAACATCCCGACAACTTCGAAATTTTTGGCGGAGTCGGTGTGGTGCTTACCGACGATGTGCAGGGCGCGATCGACGCCATGAAACCGCTGACCGCGATGTATGTCGGCGGCATGGGGTCAGCTACTCACAACTACCACCGTGAATCAATGGCTCGACGAGGTTTCCCCGAAGCTGCTCAGCGCATTCACGAATGTTGGATGGCCGGAAAGCGCGACGAGGCAATTGCGGCAGTTCCTGACGAGTACCACGACGACGGATCGCTTATTGGTTCCCCTGCACGCATCCGTGAACGCTGGGAGTCCTGGACGAAGATGGGACTCACCGGATTGATTATTCGTTCTGAAACAGACGAGGGCTTACAACTCGTCGCTGACCTCGCGGGAACTCGCGACACACAGGGGCAATGACATGACGACTTTTGAAACGATTGCTCTCGACACACCCGGCGACGGGATCTGTCGAATCACGCTGAATCGACCAGAGAAGCGAAATGCAATCTCGACGGCAATGCGCACCGAGTTGTTGATTGCTCTGGAGACCAACGATCGAAATCCCGATGTGCGCGTAACGATTATTCGCGGCGGAGGAGCCTGTTTCTCTTCCGGTTATGACCTGGCTGGCGACCTCATGGTGTCGCCTCCGTTCCATACGGCTCCAGGTGATGGCGAGTGGGCCCGACAGGTGACCGACAACTGGTTCCGATTCTGGGACCTTGCCAAGCCTGTCATCGCTCAGGTTCATGGTTACGCAATCGCTGGCGCCACCGAACTCGTGCAGGCATGCGACCTTGTCTATGTGGCCGATGACGCGCGGATTTCCTATCCGATCGTGCGCGTCGCTTCGCCGCCCGACTGTCAGTACCACGAACCTCTTCTCGGTATGCGGCGAGCGATGGAAATCATGCTCACTGGTGGAGAGATGCTTGGTCCCGAAGCGGCACAAATCGGATGGGCGAATCGTTCGTTTCCGGCCGACCACCTTGACGAAGAAGTTCTTGACGTAGCTGCGCAGATTGCTGCGGTTGCAACAGATCTCGCTCAGATCAACAAGCGGATGGTGCATCGTCAGGCAGAGATCATGGGAGTTCGTGCCGCCATTCGGGCCGGCTCCGAATTCCAAGCACTCGCTGGTCATCAAGCTTCTGTTGAGGCGTTCAAGCAAGATCCGCTCGGTTCGATGAAGCGACACAATGCCGCCGATGCAGAACGCCGAGAGGCGCGCGAAAAGCGTCGTTCATCAAAGTGACGCCCAGCGGTTCGGCAACGGCGAGTGGAGTTACCGTTCATCTGTCGCGCAACCGTTTGTTGGTCATTTTCTTTGGAATCCTTCTTGGCGCGACGCTTTCGGGACTTGATGGTGCCATCGTGGCCACCGCCGCTCCGACGATTCTCAGCGAACTCGGCAGCGTTTCGCTTCTGCCGTGGCTGACGACCAGTTACCTACTCGCACAAGTCACCACAATGGCGGTCTACGGAAAACTCGGCGATATCTTCGGTCGTCGTCGTGTATTCATCATTGCCGTCGTGACGTTCATGATCGGCTCGATGATGTGTGGGCTCGCTCAGTCGATGCCGATGTTGATCGGCACTCGTGTACTCCAAGGATTCGGGGCGGGTGGAATCACTGCCCTTGCCATGGCGCTCATTGCCGATGTCATGCCCGCCGACAAACTGGGTAGGTATCTCGGTTACACGGGTGTGGTTTTTGCGGTCACTGCCATTCTGGGCCCATGGGCTGGTGGGTTCTTCACCGACAACTTCTCCTGGCGTTGGGCCTTCTTCGTGAACATTCCGAGCGGAATCCTCTGTCTCATCACGCTGATGTTCGTTCCCAAATCCATGAATCGAGTGGCCCATCGAATCGATGTGCGTGGAGCGTTACTCATTGCTGGCGCTGTCGCTTCTTTGCTCTTGGCGATCGGCGGAACCGGTGGCCAGGTTCGATTCGTGAGCGTGCGCACCATTGGTCTCGCGTGTCTTTCGGTGGCGCTCGTCTTCTTATTCGTCTTCCATGAACGCAGAACCTCAGAGCCAATTCTCGCTTTGCGAGTGATCTCTGGCCGGGTAAAGGCGCTAGCCCTATCGGCCAATCTGCTCTCAGGTATGGCGTTCGGAACGGCGATCGTGTATCCGCCATTGTTTTTTGAGGCCGTGCGGGGAATTAACGCGACTCAGGCGGGACTGCTTCTTGCGCCATTCGCCGTCACTTCGGGTCTCTGCACGATCATTGCTGGTCAGATCACCGATCGACGCGGGGGGCATGTCGTGGTCCCGTTTGTTGGCATGGTGGTTTCATGTGTGGGGATGTTTCTGCTTTCCTCGATCCACGCTTCGACGTCAGCCGCGTTCGTCGTGGGATCGGCAATGTTGGTCGGAATGGGTATCGGCTTCGTGATGCAGACGCTTCTGTACGTAATTCAACGGTTCACAGAAGCTCCAGATATCGGAATGGCGACATCAACGATCATGCTGTCTCGTCTGCTCGGGAATGCATTGGGCGTAGCTATCGTCGGGACAATCTTCACCAATACGCTTGTAAGCGGCGTACAGAAGCGACTTCCCGATTTTCCGTTGGATTCGATCCAGGGCGCACCAACAAAGATTGCCGCTCTGTCTGATGGAGTGCGTGAACAAATCCAAGAAGCGTTTGCGCACGCGCTTTCAAACGGATTTACGGCAATGGTCCCAGTGATGTTTATTGGCACCGTTGTTGTGGCGTTTATCCCCGCGAAGCGAGTTCACGATCGCCTCCGGTCAACCACAGCGGAAATCCCGTTGGCTGAGGGAACCGCGCACGCCCTTTGAATGGGTAATGACTGTTACGCGGTTGGTCGATTACCGATAACGCTTGCCCGTTCCATGATGCGGCGCTGGGGCCAGTAGTCGCTCGATGCGTAGTGCTGCACCGCTCGGTTGTCCCAGAACGCTATGGAATCCGGTTCCCATTGGAATCGCACCTGGTATTCGCAGGTGGCGGCTTGGTCGCAGAGGTGGTCGAGAAGCTCACGGCTCTCGTCCTCGGGAAGGCCGTTGATCTTGTTGACAAAGTTGCGGTTGACGTAGAGCAGCTTGCGGCCCGTCCGTTCGTGCCGAACCACGACCGGGTGTTCGACGATCGGGAACATCTCACGAGTTTCTGCTTTGCGATCTTCAGGAACGGTGCGACCGAAACTCATCATGAAATCGTGTTCGGCAAACAATCCATCGATGGTGCTCTTGATCTCATCGGAGAGACCGTCGTAGGCCGCGCCCATATCGGAAAAGAGCGTGTCGCCTCCGACTGGTGGCACTTCGATGGCGTGAAGAACCGCGCCCATGGAAGGCGCAGCCCGCCAGGTCACATCGTGGTGCCAAGAATTCTCGTATCCGGCTACCTCGGCAGTCTTCTCGAACCGCACCAATTCAGGCACGCCGGTATTCGATGGGATGAACGGATGGATTTCGAGTTCACCGAATTGCTTGGCGAAGGCAACGTGTTGATCGGAGGTGAGCGGTTGATTGCGGAAAAAGATGACCTTGTAGTCATCGAGTGCTTTCTGGATCTCAGCGATCGTCTCGGCTGAGAGATCGTTGCGTAGGTCGACTCCTGAAATCTCCGCTCCGAGGGTGGAGCCAAGTTGCTTCACATCAAAATTCGCCCATGTGAGCTTTGCGAGTCGCTCGCGTTCCTCTGCTAGGTGTGTTGCTGGCCCTACCGGTAACCCGCCAGCCATGGTCCTGCGTGTTGCGCCGAGAGAAGCACTCGGATCACGTTCGGGTACAAGCTGCTCTGTGGTCATGACGATCCCCATCTGCTGTCAACCTGTCTGAACAGTAATGCAGACAAGTTTGTCGACGATGAGCACTGTCCTGCCGGAACCGGGTCGTTACGATGTGGAAGTGAGCAGACCGTGGATACGCCGAACCATCACGGTTTCCGCCGTCTGGTTCATGGCGCTGGCACTGCTGCTACTGCTACCGGTCTGGGTCGTCGTTTGTCTGCTTGTCGATCTCTTCGGGAGAAAGTGGCGAGTTCCGACATTGAGGCTCGTGGCGTTTGCGTTGTGCTGGTCGTGGCTTGAAGCGATCGGCGTGAGTGTTGCGGGCATCCTTTGGCTCGTTGGCCGGGGTAAGAGCCAAGTTGCGAACTATGCGCTGCAACGGTGGTGGGCGAAGCAACTCATCCGTTCGCTGCGCATTACGTGTGGCTTCGGTATCGACGTCGAAGGAGTTGATGCGCTGTCCGACAAGCCGCTTCTGTGCCTTGGTCGTCACGCGAGCCTCGGCGACGCACTGGTCAGTGCTTGGGTCTTCGGTTCTCTTGCCCATCGATTCCCTCGGTATGTCATGAAGAAGGAATTACTTTTCGACCCGTGCCTTGACATCGTGGGTCAGCGGATTCCGAATTACTTCGTTGATCGAGGTTCGGCCGCCATTCGTCAAGAGATTGATGGAATCCGAGCAATGGCAGCAAACATGATGCCGAAAGATGTTGCGGTCATCTTTCCTGAAGGAACACGAACGAATGACGAGAAGCGCGTTGCTCTCGTGCAACGCTTAGAAAAGCGCGCACCTGAACGTCACGCAAAAATGGTTGGTCTTGAGCGGCTCCTGCCGCCGCGTGCAGCGGGTGCAACAGCTCTCCTTGAGGCCATCCCCGAGGGCGATGTTGTGCTTCTGTGGCACGTCGGATTCGACGGTCTCGACACCTTTGGCGGAGTTCGCCGCCGCCTTTCTCAAGCCGAGCCGCATGCGCGAGTGGTTCTTGAGTTGCATGACCGAGCGACGGTGCCAAGTGGAGCAGCTTTTGAGTCGTGGCTTGATGATCGGTGGTTAGAGATCGACCGTAAGGTTGTCGACGCATCAGAGCCACGGATTGGATAGTTTCGTCCCAGTGGTAGCCGTCGTCATTTGGGGGAGTTCACGATGTCTCTAGGCCTTATGAAAGACATCGACTTCAACGAATTCCATCGTGGGGAACTTCAACAGTTCCTAAGCGATGGGCGCGGAGCCGATGCTGCGGTGGCGATGCCAGCCGGTCGGTCTCTGACCATCGTTGTTGGCGAGGAGGCCTGGACCTATCGGTCAACCGGTGTCGATATCGAAGTAGTTGAGGGTCGGGCCGCTGGTCTGACGATCTCGCTCGAGCGCGAAGCGTTCAGCGATTTTGTCAACGAGATGTGGTCGGTGTTCGGACTTCTCTATGGAGAACGCTTAGTACTCGAAACCGGTTCATTTGAACACCTCGTTGCTTGGGAGCCGGTTCTCCAATCACTTTGGTTCGATCGTCCGATCTATGCGGCAACCGAGAGTTCCGAGTTTGTGGGCCGAAACGGAACTCCGCTTTCGCTCAATCAATCTTTCACTCTCAACGACGACACTGACGAGATGTCCCACTTCCTCCAGACCTGTGGCTACTTGGTTCTTCGAAACGTGTTCAGCGCAGAAGAGATTGCAGAGATGAACGAGGTAGTTGAACGCGAGCGGCAACGATCCACTCCAGATGACAAGCGTTCATGGTGGGCGACCGATTCAGATGGCAATGAAGTGTGCTGTCGCGTGACCTATCTCGCTGAACGCGATCAGGTGTTTGCCGACCTTGCAGTTGACGACCGCTTGAAAGCAATTGCGGCGCTTTCGGGTGCGCAACTGTTGCCCTGTCCAGATCGCCTCGATGGCTTAGGTGTAGTCATTAAGAATCCGTCCGTGGTTGAAGGTTTGTCTGATCTTCCGTGGCATCGAGACTGTGGAATGGGCGGACACTTTGTGTTGTGTCCGGGCCTCAATGTGGGCGTTCAGCTCGACGAAGCAAGCGCGGAAAACGGACAACTCTGGTTCCTGGCTGGTTCGCACCACCATGCGGCACAGTCGCTTGATATGTCACAGATCAATGGTTTGCCCGCCATAGCTGTCAATGCCCAACCTGGCGACGTCACGGTTCATTTCGGTCACGTGATGCATGCTGCACCGCCGCCTAGTTCACCGACAGCAAATCGCAAAGCGGTCTATGTGGGATTCCACGTTCCGGAACTTTTCGATGTCATTGGTCCGGGTCAGGCCTACAACGACGTTCTCTTCACCCATGGTGATGGACGCGTTCGATCAGTCGAAGAAGCGTCGACAGGGAACTGAATCGGTTCTAAGAAACCGGTCGAATACGCAATGTGCGCTCTTCGGCGTTGAGGCATTTTCCTGTCGAGCTGTCGAATCTCCAGCCGTGCAACGTGCAGACCAATTCATCGCCATCGATCACTCCGAAGACGGAAAGGTCAGCGTCGCGGTGGGGGCATGTGCGTTGGACGATCCAATTGCCGATCTGAATTTCTTCTTCGGCAATGCCGCCTCGGTCAGGATCGGCTTTGCGCAGCGCTTCGGCCTCTGTTCTGATCATTCGTTCTTCTGAGAGCGATTTGAAGAAGTTGTAGACGTATTCGTTGAACGGCCCCGACCGCCACGCTGAAAAGCGACAGGACAGGAACAACGAGTTGCTCCAGTCCACAGCGCGTTCGGCAGCGACCGTTTCTACAAGGCGGCGATCAATGGTGAAGCGAAAGCCGCAATCGGCACCGTCCCATTCCGAAACGGTGCCGGCAGGGAAGTCGACTGCGATCTTGAGTTCGCCCATATCGATGACACAAACATCGTTGACGCCGTTGCGAAGATTCGGGGCGATAGCGAGTAATGGTTCCCACCACTCCTGGAGGCGCTGCACGAGATCTTCGGTTGGCTGAACCCACTGCGACTTACGGTTTTCGATCCATGGGAGCCAGTCCCGCTGATACTCGCGAAGGTAGGACTCTTTCTGTTCAAAGATCGAGGCAACCTGGCTCGCCGAACACGGATGCGTGACATCGACGCGCTCCGGTGTGAACGCAATGGTGGTTCCAGGAATGGCGAGAATCCCGGTGTGGCCAGCATCGGACAATCGGTTCATGAATTCGACCTGATCGGGAAAGATACTTAATTCCTCTCCGGTGATCATGTTCAAACCGAACAACTCGGGATCGAGAAAGGCTGGTGGACCAGCGCTGGGAACGACAGCGCGTGCGCTGATGACCTCGACGTACCGAAGGGCCCTCGCGAACTGGCTGGCAACCTTCGCATCGACGAGCTCTCGCATGACGTCAATTGGTTCGTCGTAGACCATGGGGTACCAGATTGCGCCGCTGTACTGCACCCAATGGAGGTCGATGGGCCCATGCGCGGTAAGGGCGGCGAGATCGTGAGTCCGGCAATCGTTTTGATTCACGAGGCGTCCGGTGTCGTCGGAAACCACGAGCGCGGAATCTCCACCAGGGCCGTCGGTAATCGATGTCTCGCAATGAATTGCAATTCGAGTAGTGCCCAGTAGGTCGATCTCTTTACCGTCAACGGTTCGCACAAAGTTAACGAAACCGAGTTCGCTCAGTCGGTTCTCGAGTTCTCGCGTGGGGTAGCCGGGGAGGAGGACCGTTGCTGTGCGTGCGATGTGATCGGAAAGCCACAACTCGTCGAGATGGTCGCCGTGTATGTGCGAGATATAGAGATAGTCGGCAGATTCGATGCGTGACATGAGGTCAGGGGAGAGGCAGTCGTTGCGGGGGAACACACACCACGAACCTTGGAACGCCGGAAGAAACCATGGGTCACACACAATGGACACATCGGTGGTCTCGATGAGGATTCCCGCGTGACCGATCGATGTCGCCTTCATGGCATTGAGACTACTGAGCGCTAGGGAGTAGTCGAGATCTCGTCGATTTACTGCTTGTGGTGTGGTTCATGAGTTCCCCTTGCTGGATTCCTCCTCGGTTCATTGGGAATCCCTCTGGGGACGTGACTGCGGGCGTAGGTTCGATCGACAACCAAATAGGAGAACTGAGGAATCCATGGGCGTACTCATGTTGCCGTTAGTGGTCGTACTCGCTTGGGTGTTTGCGTGGCTTGGCTGGACTCCGCCATTCGTTTCGGGTGGGACTGGTACCGAAGCATTCGCTGAGGACGCAATGCGTTGGATGTTGCTACTCCCCGCAGGAATCCAAGTTTTGGTTTCGGGTCTCATGCATACGTTCTTCGCGAAATCCACTGCAAAGAACATTGGATGGGAAACCAATGGTTTCCAATATGAGATCGGATTCTCTGCTTACGCCATGGGCGTGGGTTCAATTCTTGCAGCGGGTCGCGGTTGGGACACCTGGTTAGTGATGACTGCGGTTATGTCGATCTTCCTTCTTCTTTGCACCGTGCAGCACATCATGAAGATGGTTCAGGACAAAAACTTCAAACCGGGCAACTCGCTCATTCTTCTTTACGACATCGGTCTTCCGGTCTCAATGATCGGGCTCCTCGTCTCAACCCATTCCTCGATGACCTGAGAGTTGTCGAAGGCGACAATTTCAGAGGCACTGATGTGCTCGAACGCGACGAGAGGCCCCATCGGGGCCTCTCGTTCTGAGAGCGGGTGAAGGTAATCGAAACCTCGTAGCCGACTTGGAAGGACGGTGCTCTACCATTGAGCTACACCCGCAGGTATTCGTATCTTATCGCAACAGTCTGGAACTCAGTTCGGAGCGGCGAGTTGCGCCCCAACCGAACCCGGAGCGGGTGCGTCCCATGCGGTACCTTCGGGACACTCTCCGGCGAAGACGCCCCACGAGCATTCCCAGCCTGGCACGATCCAGTCGTGCATCATCCACACGTCTTTGTTGGCCGATTTGCGACCACCGAGCGCAGTGCAGTCTTCGACGCTCATGGCCTCGCCACCAATAACGAGTCCGCCCTTCGAGCACAGGCCTCCGTTACTGATGTGCTGATGCCAAACGTCATTCGGTCCGGCAAACCCTTCTGGAGCGCCGCCGGGATGAAAGACGAGGTAACTCAGTCCGACGAGTTTTGAATCAGGGTTCGTCCCGTCGAAGAGAAGCTCGGAAGGCTTGGCCAGATCAAAGGAAGCCGCGAGTCGCGCATTTGTGTAGTGCGCTCCGATACACGGAACATAGGCGGTTGACTTTTGGTACCCGGCGGCGAGAGCATCCGCGACCGTTGGATATTTCGTCACGACAGTGCGGGCCAGTTCCTGTTGCGATTTAAGAAGTACACGTTCATCGCGAGTGAGTTCAACCTGAGGCGTCGATCCCCGATGGCTATGACCTTCGGCGTCGGTTGCGACCTGGCCAGGTGATGCCGGCGGGCCGGAGAGCTCGCATGGTGTGGGGGTGGAGGATGCCTCTGCCGTGCCGCCATGTGAATGCCCAGCGGTTTCGTGAGCCTCGGTGTAGCTGGGAGTGAGCATGATCGCCCCCAATACGACTGAAACTGTGCCGATAGCAAGTGCAGCAAAACGCAGCGAAATTCGTTCACGACTTGGCCGGGTCAAGAGCGCGGGAAAAGCAAGCGCAATAACTGCAAGAAGGATGATGACACCTTCAACGATGGAACTGACGATGTCCGGAGCGGAGAAGACTTCCGAACGCAATGCTTCTGGACCGAACGGAAGGCCAACGGTTCGAGAGACAACCCAAGTGGCGATGATGCCGACGTTGATGATGATCGCTGATGCCCAGACCCACCGGCGTGGACGGGCAACGATCAGAACGGCAAACGCGCATTGGTATGCAGCGATCAACAAGAAGAACCAACCATGCGCCCAGTCTTCGGAAAGATGGTGCGGCGCGTAACCGAAATGCACCGCTCCAGCGGTCAGTGACAGAACGGCGGCAAGCCAGCGGACGGTGAGGTCACGATCAAACTGGTCTGAACCGTTTCGAGACCCCGAGGACTCATCAACTGTCTGATTGTTTGGCTGTTGTGCGGCGGTGGTTCCCGAATCCATCGAAGCTCCAAGTCGTTCTCTGAATAGATGTGCCGAGGCGGGGATCGGAGGTTTATTTCCGCAGATGCCCGCCGACGGTTCAGACTCTAGGTGGCATCGCCGTAAAAGGCGTTGTAACAGAAAACGAGCCTGAACATCAGCGAGAAGAAACAACGAAGCCTCTGTGTGCTTGCTGTAGTGCCCAAAGTTCGGCGGTTTCACATAGAGCGAACAACGGATCTGGAACAAAAGTCCCAGGTCCGTTGCCAATCCGGATTCCAATGCCTTTCGGGCACTGACGAAATCCTGTAAAAATCTGCTGCTCAGCTGGTCGGGGAAGGGAGATTCGAACTCCCGGCCTCCTGCTCCCAAAGCAGGCGCGCTACCAAGCTGCGCCATTCCCCGGCTTGATCAGCGTACAGGTAGAACCCGAGCCCTCCGTACGAGGTCGAATCGAGATCGGTTCTCTCGGATGGACGGGGTCGCGAACTGCACCGGTAGACTCGCCAACCTGTGAAAACCTCCGTCGAAGCCCTCGAGGGCAACAAAGTCAAGCTGTCCGTTGAAGTTGACGAGCAGGAATTCGAATCAGCCGTTGATGCGGCGTTCAAAAAGATCGCCCGCGAGGTGCGCATACCTGGATTCCGTCCCGGTAAGGCGCCACGTCGGGTCCTTGAGTCACATATCGGCGCTGGTGCCGGTCGTGCTCAGGCGTTGAACGATGCATTGCCGGACTATTACTCCGAGGCGGTGCTTGCCAACGAGGTCGATGTCATCGCGCCACCCGATATCGAACTCGTCGAAGGTTCTGAATCTGGGAATGTGAAGTTCGACGCAATTGTTGAAGTTCGCCCAGTGATTTCGATCTCCGGCTACAAGACGCTCGCCGTCGAGATTCCATCTCCGTCGCCTTCCGACGAAGAAATCGATGGGCAACTCGAGCGCTTCCGTAATCAGTACGGCGATCTCGAAGTTGTTGAACGTGCTGCCGACACTGGCGACTACGTCACGATCGACATCGAAGGTTCCCAGAACGACGAGGTCCTCGAGGGCCTTGTTGCCAGTGCGTACCTCTACGAGGTCGGTTCCGCCGGCATCGTTCCTGAGCTCGACGAGCAACTTGCCGGTGTTTCTGCAGGCGATACCCGCTCCTTCGATGCAGCGCATCCGAACGGTGAAGAGGAAGATCCGCTTCATTTCGAGGTCACCGTTACCGAAGTCAAAGCCAAGGTTCTCCCAGAACTCAATGACGAATTTGCCGCACAGGCTTCAGAGTTCGAAACCATGGCAGCGTGGCGTGACGACATCGTCACCCGCATGACCGAAGTCCGTAAGGCTCAGTCGCAAATGATCGTTCGGGAGAAAATCGGCGAAGCACTCGCCGAACTCGTCCCCGACGAACTTCCCGAACCATTGATCGCTGCGGAGATGAACGAACGTCTCCAGGACATGGCGATGCGCTTGCAGGCACAGGGCCTTTCGCTTGATCAGTGGCTTCAGTTCTCGGGCACCGATACCGAACAGTTCCTCGACGAACTCAAGACCACGGCCGATCGTTCAGCTCGCGTCGATCTCGCTCTGCGAGCAATCGCCCTCGCCGAGTCCATCGAAGTCCTCGAAGAGGACCTCGACCTCGAATTCGAAGCTGTGGCTGCTCGTGTTGAACAAGACAGCGATGTTGTCCGCACGCAGCTGACCGAAGCCGGGCACATTCCCGCCCTCAAGGTCGACATTGCGAAGCGGAAGTCGCTCGATTGGTTGACCGAATCTGTCACCATCACCGACGAGGCTGGAAACAGCATCACGTTCTCCGATCTTGCCGCGTCAGATGAAGACGATGGCGATACCGTCCTAGACACCCCAGCGTCCGAGGAGGACGAATCCGAGTGATCGAATCCAGCGGCATCAGCGACCTGAAGATCAGTAATTACATTCCGAACCCGACTGTCATTTACGAGACAAGTCGTGGCCAGACCATTACTGCCGATCTCTACTCGCGCCTGTTGAAGGAAAACATCATCTTCATCGGCACGCCGATCGACGACACCGTCGCCAATCTGATCTGTGCGCAGTTGCTGCATCTCGAGTCGGAAAATCCTGACAAAGACATCAACATCTACATCAACAGCCCCGGTGGCGATGTTCTGGCACTTATGGCCATTTACGACACGATGCAGTTCGTGAAGCCCGACATCATGACCATCTGCTTCGGTCAAGCAGCTTCGGCTGCAGCGGTTCTCCTTGCCGCTGGCACCCCCGGCAAGCGTCTTGCGCTGCCACATGCCCGAGTCCTCATCCACCAGCCATATGCCGGTGCTCAGGGCCAGGCCACCGACATCGAACTCGCCGCAAGAGAGATTCTTCGGATCCGTTCTTTGCTCGAAGAGGTCCTTTCTTTCCATACAGGGCAGACCCAAGAGAAGATCCACCGGGACACCGACCGGGACTTTGTAATGTCTGCGGAGGAAGCGAAGGACTACGGAATCATCGACGAGGTGATTTCCGTCCGGGAGCTCGCCGACACGAGCGGTCCAATTACGGCCATTCGCTGAGACTCAAGAGACCAAGGGGTACCCAAACGTGGCCAAGTTCGGAGATGGTGGCGAACTCCTGAAGTGCTCGTTTTGCGGGAAGTCCCAGAAGCAGGTCAAAAAACTGATCGCTGGTCCAGGCGTTTACATCTGCGACGAGTGCATCGATCTGTGTAACGAGATCATCGAGGAGGAGCTTTCCGAAACCGGAGAACTCTCACTTGAAGAGCTTCCCAAGCCTGTCGAGATTTTTGAATTCCTAAACGACTACATCGTCGGGCAAGAACAGGCCAAGCGCATCCTCTCGGTAGCGGTGTACAACCACTACCGCCGCGTTCAGTACGGCGTCGCCCAGCGCGACGACGTTGAACTCGCGAAATCCAACATCTTGCTTATTGGCCCGACCGGTTGCGGCAAGACGCTCCTTGCCCAGACATTGGCTCGCATGTTGAACGTTCCATTCGCTATTGCCGATGCCACTGCTCTCACCGAGGCCGGTTATGTGGGTGAGGACGTCGAGAACATCCTGCTCAAGTTGATCCAAGCCGCCGATTACGACGTGAAGAAAGCCGAAACCGGCATCATCTACATTGATGAAATCGACAAGGTCGCTCGCAAAGCCGAGAACCCCTCGATCACTCGTGACGTTTCCGGTGAAGGTGTGCAGCAGGCGCTCCTGAAGATTCTTGAAGGAACGACTGCTTCGGTTCCTCCTCAAGGCGGGCGTAAGCATCCACATCAGGAATTCATCCAGATCGACACCACCAACATCCTGTTCATCTGTGGCGGCGCGTTCGCTGGTGTCGACAAGATCATCGAAAGCCGCATCGGCAAAAAGGGAATCGGCTTCTCGGCCGAACTTCGATCCGACAAGTCAGATGTCGGTGCGCTCTACAAGAGCATCCTCCCCGAAGATCTCCTCAAGTTCGGTCTTATTCCCGAATTCATCGGTCGACTCCCTGTGATCGGCGCTGTTGCCAATCTCGATCGTGAAGCTCTTGTCGAAATTCTGACCGAGCCACGCAATGCGTTGGTGAAGCAGTACCAGAAGTTCTTCGAATTCGAAGAGGTCGAACTCGAGTTCACACCTGAAGCCCTCAACGCCATCGCCGACCAGGCGCTTGTGCGTGGCACAGGTGCTCGTGGTCTGCGCGCCATTCTCGAAGAGGTACTCCTCGAGATCATGTACGAACTTCCGAGCCGCGAGGACATTGCCAAGGTCATCATCGGAGCCGAGTCGGTCATTGAACGAACCGAACCGGTGTTCATCACCCGTGCGGCAACACCGCGCACGAACCGCCCACGACGCGCTGCATCGTAGCCGGCACTTGCTCTCCACGATGCGCGTCAACCTGTGAATTTCGACGAATCAATCGCGTACCTCGACAGTCATATCAATCTCGAGGCGACTGCCGGGCTCATTCATGGCCTTTCCCTCGACCACATGCGCAGTTTGGTTGGCGTACTTGGCGATCCACAAGATTCCTTCCAAGTCATTCACGTGACAGGAACGAATGGCAAGGGATCAACGGCGCGCATGATCACTGCATTGCTTGTCGAACACGGACTATCTGTCGGCACCTACAGCAGCCCGCATTTGCAACGGATTAATGAACGCATTTGCTGGAATGGTGAATCGATTTCCGATGAGCAGTTCGCTTCAGTCGTCACCGATGTGGCGCGTGTAGCTCCGCTGTCGGGCATAACTCCGTCATTCTTTGAACTCCTTACCGCTGCAGCGTTCCTCTGGTTCGCTGAATCAGCCGTTGACGTTGCCGTCGTTGAAGTCGGGCTATTGGGCCGTTACGACGCAACCAACGTATGCGAGGCCGATGTAGCAGTTATTACAAACATCGGGCGTGATCACACCGACGGTGAAGGGGAGTGGCGGCAGGCAATCGCCACCGAGAAGGCCGGCATCATCACAGAGAAATCAACACTCGTAACTGGGGTGACTGATCCAGAACTTCGAGCAATCTTCGACGCCGAAGGACCCGATCGAGTCATTTCGCGATCGGACGATTTCGAGGTATCGAATGACCTCTACGCAGTCGGCGGGCATCTCATCGATCTCCGAACTCCTTTTGGAATCTATGACCAACTGTTGGTTCCACTGCACGGATCGCATCAATCTGACAACGCTGCGTTAGCTGTTGTTGCCGTCGAAGCCTTTTTTGATCGCGCTCTCGATGAAGCCGTCATCGAATCTGCGTTTCAGACGGTGACGATGCCTGGAAGGTTCGAAGTTGTTTCGCACTCCCCATTACTGATCCTCGATGGCGCTCACAACCCTGACGGTGCTCGAGCTGCAGCACGAACCCTCACTGAAGAATTCGATGTTGCGGGTCGACGAGTGCTCGTCATAGGAATGTTGACAGGGCGCGATGTTGTCGAAATGCTCGAATCCCTCGAAGCGCGTCAAGCTGACCTCGTTATAGCGTGCACGCCGCAAAGCCCCAGAGCTGTTCCGGCTTCGGATGTGGCGGCTGTTGTGCGAGCGATGGGAGTCATGGTTGAACAGATCGACGACGTTGCCACCGCGGTGCAGCGAGCGATCGATGTGTCTACCGACGAAGATGTCATCCTCGTTGCCGGATCGCTGTATGTGGCAGGCGCTGCGCGCACCGCGGCTCAACGGATCGCTCGTCGGGGCGACTGAAGATCGATCTTGTAGCGAATCGCATTTCGGGCGGTCGTTGGTCTAGCGTTTGCGGCATGGACCGCACGTTTATTATCTGCAAGCCCGACGCCGTCGAACGAGGCCTCGTTGGTGAAATCATCTCCCGCTTCGAACGCCGCAATCTCAGCGTGGTTGCTGCGGAACTTCGAACGATTGATCGCGCTACCGCCGAGCAGCACTACGGCGAGCATTCCGACAAGCCGTTCTTTGGCGAACTTGTCGACTTCATCACCCGTGGGCCAGCGATGCTCGCAGTGATCGAAGGTCCAGAGGACACATGGAAGGTTGTCCGGACAATGATGGGTGCGACCAACCCTCGCGATGCTGCTCCTGGCACCATCCGAGGCGATCTGGGAATTCTCTTCACCGAGAACCTTATTCATGGCAGCGATGGCCCCGAAGCCGCCCAGCGAGAGATCGCACTTTTCTTCCCTGGCCTCTGATTTCGCCGTTAGTTGGTCCCGTGAGGGCCGCGGACTAGCCTGAACAAAGGACGGGGAGTGTCACGTGCATCGTCGCGCGGGCATGTTGGGACCGTTTTGTCTCACTCTTTGAACTGCACCATCCAACTTTCGCCTTTTCACACCAGAGCAGCAGGCCCAGAGCTCCAACGGGAGGCTCACCCCATGGCCGGGAATATTTTCAACTCGATCTCCGCGAGTATCTCCAATTCGATCGCTTCAAGAGATTCGCTGTCCAACATTGTTGGGCGCGACATGGCTGTCGATCTCGGCACCGCCAACACCCTCATTTACGTTCGTGGCGAAGGTATCGTCCTCAATGAGCCATCCGTGGTGGCCATCAACGTCAAAGACGGCCGTCCCGTCGCTGTGGGTGCTGAAGCAAAACGGATGATCGGACGCACGCCCTCGCATATCCAGGCGATTCGTCCTCTACGAGATGGCGTTATTGCTGATTTCGACATCTGCGAAAAGATGCTCCGTTATTTCATCCAGAAGGTCCACACCTCAAAGTGGGCAAAGCCCCGCATGGTGATCTGCGTTCCTTCTGGGATCACACCCGTTGAGCAGCGCGCAGTGCAGGAAGCCGCAGAGTTCGCTGGCGCACGTAAACCGGCCTACATCATCGAAGAACCAATGGCAGCCGCGATTGGCGCCGGGTTACCAGTTCAAGAACCCACTGGAAACATGATCGTCGATATTGGCGGCGGCACGACCGAAGTTGCCGTTATCTCGCTTGGTGGCGTAGTTACGTCGCAGTCCGCGCGGGTCGGAGGCGACGCAATCGATGCTGCGATCATCAACTACATCAAGAAGGAATACAGCCTCGCTCTAGGTGAACGAACCGCGGAAGAAGTGAAGATGGCGTTGGGTTCGGCATGGCCTCTTGAAATCGAATTGCACGCCGAAATCCGCGGCCGCGATCTTGTGACAGGACTTCCGAAAACCATTGTGACGACCACCGAAGAAATTCGTGAGGCGATCGAAGAACCAGTCGGTGCAATCGTTGACGCAGTGAAAGTCACCCTCGATAAGACTCCGCCTGAACTTTCGGCTGACATCATGGAACAAGGCATTGTGCTTGCTGGTGGTGGAGCATTGCTTCACGGAATTAGTGAACGTCTTGAACACGAGACCGGTATGCCGATCATCATCGCTCAAAATCCCCTTTTCGCCGTCGCTATCGGCTCGGGCCAATCGCTAGAGGAGTTCGACGCATTGAAGGGCGTGCTCTTCTCGTCGACCATCAACTAAGTCGATCTGCACTATGGCGTCGTCAAGGCGAAGAGGACGAGCACGTATAACCATAAGTCTGCTGCTTCTGTCAGCGGTCCTTCTTCTGACGCTCGACAGTCGTGGATCAGGGCCGGTTCAATCGGCCAGAAGTGCGGTCCTTTCGGTGCTGTCTCCGCTTGGAAGCGCTGCGTCGACTGTCGTGAGCCCCTTTCGGAACGCATGGAACAGCGCGTTTGATCAAGGCAATCTCAAGCAAGAGAATGAAACTCTCCGCGAGGAGAACGATCGTCTAAAAGGCGATATCACGGCTAACTCAATTGCAAAGCAACAGTTGCAGCAACTTCTGCAACTCGTCGGTATTCCCTTCGTTGGCGACACTCCGGTTGTGCATACTCGTGTTGCCTCCGGAGCAGTCGGGAACTTCGGTGATCGACTTGAACTCGATAAGGGTTCGAATGCGGGCATTGAAAGAAACATGCCAGTTGTGACTGGTGAAGGTCTCATTGGAAAAGTTATCGAAGTAAGTGAGAACCGCTGCGTGGTGTCACTGCTTTCGAGTGGGACGTTCAGGGTTGGGTTCTCTGTGGTCGGGACCGCCGCCATCGGCATTGCACAGGGCAGTGGCGGCGACGGCAGTCTGCGCGGGACCAATATCGATTCCCGCCTGGCAGTGGCGGTCGGCGCGATCACTGCGACGAGCGGACTGGCCGGAAGTCCGTTCCCTCCGAATCTCCCGATCGGCACGGTCACGGCAGTTCGAACCAATGAGGCTGCACTTGAGTCGACGGTCGATATATCGATGTTCGCCAACCTCAATAATCTTGTTTACGCCGATGTTGTCTTATGGAAGCCCGCTGGCTGAGTCATGAATCATCCTGCATTGCGCTATGTGATTGTGATCGCGACCGCGGCCTTTCTCCAGTACACGGTCATCACCCAATTTCGAATTGCTGGCGTGAGTGCTGACCTGCTTTTGGTTATCGCCATCGCCGCAGGCATGATCGGCGGCGCTGAGCGCGGCGCAATCGTGGGTTTTGCGAGTGGGCTTTGTCTGGATCTGATGGTGACGACACCGTTCGGACTCTGTGCAATCTCGGGACTCGTTGCTGGCGTCGTGGCTGGCTTGCTTGAGGATGCCACAGTGCATTCCGCGCGATGGCTAACGATGGTGATCGCTTTTGTGGCGAGTTCCGCCGGAATTCTTTCGTTTGCGATTGCAGGAACCTTGCTTGGCCGTCCCGATCTGCTCTCCGGTCACGTGCTCATGATCCTTGCGATCGTGGGGATCACCTCGGCTGCACTGGTGTTTCCCGCTCTCCGGGCGTGTCGATGGGCTGACCCGGAAGACGCGCTCCTCCGGGCTGCAGCCCGCTAAGGCCTTTGATCTGCTGAACTATGGGCGCCGTGAATCCCCCTCTCGTGCACCCCTTCGCACCCGCGTGAAACCCTGACCCATGGACACCTCCTCGCCTCGTCTCCGCATGAGCATTCTTGGAGTTGTCGTCCTCGGATGTTTTCTTGCCCTGTTTGCTCGGCTTTGGTACCTGCAGATCATGGAGGCACCAGCGCTTGCGGTCCAAGCAACGGCGAACCGCACACGAACCATCGCGACCGAGGCGCCCCGTGGTCGTATTTTCGACGCGAAAGGCCGGGTGATCGTCGACAACCGAACTTCGCTCATCGTTTCAATCGATCGAAACGAATTGAAGAAGGTCAAAAACCGCAATGAACTGATCGCCCGTCTCGCCGACGTACTCACCGCGAACGGAACTCCAATCAAAATTTCGACTATTGAGAAGCGTCTTACCGAAAAGCAGGCAGACCAACTGCAAGGTGCTCCAATCGCGGCTGATGTCACTGAAGAAGTGATTCATCACTTGTCGGAATATGCCGAGGACTTTCCATCGGTTTCATTTGAACGCAAGACCGTGCGCGTCTATCCCTACGGAACAGCAGCATCGAACGTGCTGGGGTACACCGGACGCATCACTGCCGAAACCCTGAAGACGCTTGAAGCTGGGTCCGACCCTGATGGTGTCGTGAAGTCCTATCACCCGGATTCAATTATTGGTCTAGCTGGGGTTGAGGCGACGTACGAGAAGGAACTGCGCGGCACGCCGGGTGTTGAACTCGTTCAGGTTGATTCAAAGAACAGGCCCGTCGGCACTGAGTCCTATCAACCTCCGAAGTCGGGTAACGATATTCAATTGCACATCGATATTGATGTGCAGATAAGGGCAGAACAAGCCCTTGTTGACCGGCTCGCCGTGCTTCGAGGGACCTCTCAGAGGGACGGTACGAAAAGGGGAGCTCCGGCTGGTTCGGTCGTCGTCCTCGATCCGCGTGACGGGGGAGTCGTAGCGCTAGCGACCGCGCCGACCTATGACCCCCAAGAGTTTGCGAACGGGATCAGCCAAGATCGCTACAACCAACTCCAGAACATCAACGGTGCGAGTGCACTGATCGATCGTTCGATCACCGGTCAATATGCTCCAGGTTCGACATTCAAACTTGTTACTGCCACTGCTGCACTCAGCAACGGATTAATCGATGGGAAATCATCGATTTACGATGATGGTGTCTACAAGGTTGGTAACCCTGCTCAGGAATTCCGGAACTCCGGTGATCAGAAGAATGGAAATGTCAATGTCGTTCGAGCACTGACAGTTTCTTCGGACGTCTACTTCTACTGGCTCGGCGATCGGATGGACGGAACCACGCTCATTCAGGACGCAGCATCAGCTTTCGGTTACGACAAGAAAACTGGAATAGATCTTCCGAACGAATCGGCAGGTTATGTGCTGACGAAAGCGGAGAAGAAGGCGCTTCACAATAAATATCCAACGGCCTATCCAAATGGTGATTGGTATACGGGTGACAACGTGCAGCTTGCTGTCGGGCAGAACGTTGTCGCTGTTACGCCTCTTCAGATCGCGCGTGCCTATGCAGCATTCGCAAACGGGGGAACGGTCTACCAACCACACGTTGTGTGGAAGATTCTCAAACCGAACAGCACTCCCTCTAAGCCGTCTGATGTTTTGAGAATCATCGATCCGGTAGTGACGGGGACCGTGACGTTGCCCCCCGATGTTCGGGGCCCGATCGAATCTGGTCTTGAAGGTGTCACTGGTCCGACGGGAACTGCAGCATCTGCATTTATCGGTTTCGATCTTTCTGCGTTCCCTGTTGTTGGAAAGACAGGCACCGCTCAGGTCGACGGGAAGGCAGATACTTCGTTGTTCGCGTCTTATGGACCTGCTGTTGCCCCTAGGTGGGTTGTAACGGCTGTCATGGAAGAGTCTGGTTTCGGCTCTGAGGCCGCCGGCGAAGTCGTGCGTCACGTCTATGAACTTCTGGCCAACCAGTCGCTCACAGGTGCCGGAACAGCAACGTCAGGAACGAGGGACTGATGCTTCAACAGTCGATTTCATCACGAGCATCAAACAGAAGCCGCCGGGATCCCACCGCTCCACTGCGTCATGTCGATCCTGTCCTCATCAGTTGCATTGTGATTTTGTCGTTCGTCGGTTTGATCGCGGTGTACAGCGCTACTCGCGGGCCGGGTCCGGACTTCTCCAAGTCCTACCTCGTGAAGCAATCAATCTTTATGGTGATCGGGGCCGGAGCGCTCGTCCTCTTTGCCGCCGTTGATTATCGGAAACTCCATGATTGGGCGTGGGTGCTTTACGGCGCCACGACGTTCCTGCTTGTCCTCGTTATTTCTCCGTTCGGAAGTCAGTCCCACGGGGCACAGTCATGGTTTGCTCTAGGCCCGTTCCAATTGCAACCAGCAGAGTTCGCGAAGCTTTCGCTGATAGGCGCTCTGGCATTCCTACTTTCTGAGTTTCGAGGCGATATTGATCTGCGGCGTCTCGTTGCGGTCTTGGCCACCGCAGGATTGCCAATGGCTCTCATCATGTTGCAGCCAGATCTCGGTGAGACGCTGATTCTGGTGGTCATCACGATGGCGATCTTGCTAGTCGGAGGGTTGCCGACGAAGTACATCGTGGCCCTCTCCTTGGTTGGACTGATTGGTGTGTTGGGTGCGCTGAATTCTCCGGTGTTGGCGGACTATCAGCGCAATCGTTTGACAGCGTTCGTTAACCCAGGTGATAAATCGAACAAAGCGCTCTACAACATCGAGCAAAGTCAGCAAGCAATCGCGAATGGCCGGCTCACCGGTCAGGGCCTTTTCGATGGACCTCAGACCAAGCTTGGCTTTGTGCCGGAACAACAGACCGACTTCATCTTCACCGCCGTCGCTGAGCAGTTTGGGTTTGTTGGCTCGGCGGTGATGTTGCTGTTGTACGGATTGCTCTGCTTTCGAATTTGGCGGATTGCGCAAGTGGCCAAGGACTCGTTTGGTACCTACATCTGTGTGGGTGTGCTCGCCATGTTTGGTTTTTCCGCCTTCGAAAACGTCGGGATGGCGATGGGCATCATGCCGGTAACTGGCATCCCTCTGCTGTTGATCAGCGCGGGAGGGTCCTCGACGATCACCGCCTTAGCCGCTCTAGGCCTTGTCTTGAACGTCCATATGCGCCGGTTCCAGTAGTTGGGGGTGCCCCCGGTAGCATCATTGGCTCATGAACGATGTTTGGCCCCAACTGGAGCCCCTCTTGTCCAAGGTGGCGAAGCCTGCTCGCTACATCGGCCTCGAGGACGGAGCTCGTACCCCGCACCATGCTGCCGACAAGGTGGCGTGGTTGCTGTCGTACCCCGACACCTATGAGATCGGGCTGCCGAATCAAGGCCTGCAGATTCTCTACGAGATCCTTAACGAGAATCCTCACGCGGTAGCCGAGCGGGCCTACGCCCCGTGGACCGATCTCGAAGGTCTTCTGCGCGACCGAAATATTCCGTTGTTCTCGCTCGACACACATCGGCCTGCGTCTGCATTCGATCTGATCGGCTTCAACCTTTCGGCTGAACTGACCTACACAAACCTGCTCAACATGGTTGATCTCGCTGGTGTGCCGGTACGCAGCGCTGAACGCCGCCCCGAGCATCCGCTCATCGTCGCAGGCG
>JAPLAE010000012.1 GCA_026393455.1 Actinomycetota bacterium | reverse complement strand
TGGCTATGTAGGCAAAAATATTCTCGGTTCAGATTTTTCTGTTGATGTCGTACTCACATGGGGCGCTGGCGCTTACATCGTGGGCGAAGAAACCGCGCTTATTGAAAGTCTTGAAGGCAATCGTGGAATGCCTCGCCTTAATCCTCCGTGTTTCCCGGCGGCCAAGGGTCTGTACATGCAGCCCACAATTGTGAACAACGTCGAGACTCTTTCCAATCTGCCTTGGATCGTCACCAACGGCGGCGAAGCATTTGCTGCACTTGGCGCCGAAACGTCTCGCGGTACTCGCATGTTTGCAGTCTCGGGTCACGTGAAGAACCCCGGTGTCTTCGAAGTTGAATACGGCGTCACAACGTTCCGCGATCTCATCTTTGCTCCCCAATACGCGGGCGGCATCCTCGGCGATCGCGCCCTCAAGGCATTTATTCCGGGTGGCGCGTCAGCCCCATGGTTCTTCGACGAACATCTCGATCTACCGCTCGAGAAAGTCACCGTCGATCGAGCCGGATCAATGCTCGGTTCCGGAGCCGTCATTGTGATGGACGAAACCACCGACGCGGTCAAGGCCTGTTTGCGTGTCGTTCGGTTCTTCGCTCGCGAATCCTGCGGCAAGTGCACGCCGTGTCGTGAAGGTACGACCTGGCTGCAAAATATTCTTCAACGAATTCAGGACGGATACGGTCGTCCCACCGATCTTGATTTGCTGATGGATGTTTCCGACAACATTTCACCCGGAATTACTTGGCCACCGAAGCAGACCACGATCTGCCCGCTTGGACCATCAGCGGTCTCGCCGATTGCTTCGGCAATGCAGCGATTCCGTCCCGAGTTCGAGGCGCGCATCGCACAAGCCGAAGAAGCTCGTCACTCGGTCCCGGTGAACTTCACGAAGGCGTCGTCGCATGGCTGAGTCTGAAGTGACCGCAATCGACGGCGTCGCCGTGGAAATCAATGGCATTGAGTTCATCGCTCGTAAGGGCGAACTTCTTATCGATGCCGCAGAGCGCGCTGGTACCTACATTCCGCGTTTCTGTTACCACGAGCGCATGAAGCCAGTCGGCATGTGCCGCATGTGTTTGGTCGAGGTCGACACTGGTCGCGGTCCTGCGCTTCAGCCCAGCTGCATGATCGAGTGCACGCCGGGAATGAAAGCCGACACCGAATCTGCGGTCACGAAGAAGGCCCAAGACGGCGTTCTCGAGTTCCTCCTCGCCAATCACCCGCTCGATTGTCCGGTGTGCGATAAGGGCGGCGAATGTCCGCTCCAAGATCAAACGATGGCTTATGGGCCTGGCGAGAGTCGCTTCATCGAAGAAAAGCGACACAATGAAAAGCCGATTCCGATCAGCGATCTTGTGTTGCTTGATCGCGAACGTTGCATTCTCTGCGATCGGTGCACTCGCTTTGCCAAAGACGTTGCTGGTGATCCGCTCATTCACTTCATTCATCGCGGTAACAACACTGAAGTCAACACGTTCCCCGATGAACCGTTTGCGTCGTACTTCAGTGGCAACACCGTGCAGATTTGCCCGGTGGGTGCGCTCACGGCGTCGACCTATCGCTTCAAGGCCCGTCCTTGGGATCTTGAGACCACCGAATCCACATGCCAAACCTGTTCGGTTGGCTGTCGTATCTCAATCGATTCCTCACGCGATCAGGTCCAACGTTTCGCCGGTGTCGATATCGATCCGGTCAACTGGGGCTGGCTCTGCGACAAGGGTCGTTTCTCGAGCCAGGTTGTTACGTCAGATGCTCGACTCTCCGAACCACTCGTGCGCGACGGTTCCAACCTTGTCGCCGCCAAGTGGTCCGATGCACTGAACCGTTTTGCCAGCGCCCTCGACAACGCGTCATCGGCTCAGTCGATCGGCGTTATCGGTGGTTCTCGTTTGACCAATGAAGACGCCTACGCCTGGTCGAAACTTTTCAAGGGCGTTCTCGCTACCGACAACGTCGATGCGCAACTCGGCGATGGTCTTCCTGCACATGCCGTTCTCGGCCTTCCATCGGCAACGATCGACGAAGTTTGCGCCCCCGGTGGCACGGTGCTGCTGCTTGGCCCCGACGTGAAGGAAGAACTTCCGGTTCTTTTCCTTCGACTCCGTCACGCTGCAGTTGAAGATCGCGTCACGCTCGTTGAAGTTTCGCCACGATCGTCTGGCCTCACGTCTCTCACAAAAGCATCGATCCACCCCCGCCCGGGCGAAAGCGCCGATGTTGTTGCTGCACTTGTGGGATCAGCAACCATTGATCGCGAAATTGCCGGCGTTTCTATCGCCGATCTCGAAGCGGCGCGCAATTTGCTGACTGCAGCCACGGGGCCGATCACTGTTGTTCTTGGGCGAGCATCGTTGGCAGAGTCCGCAAGCGTGACAGTTGCTGCGGCCGCAACAGTTCTTGCCGCTCGTCCTGACACCACCTTCCTTTCGGCGCTCCGACGTTCCAACGTGCGTGGCGCGTTGGATATGGGCCTCGCTCCCGGTCTTCTGCCGGGGCGCGTCACCCTTAACGATGCTCGTGAGTGGTATTCCGAAATCTGGCCGGCACTTCCGGTTGCCGAAGGGCTCGATACCGAAGGCATCCTTCGAGCCGCTGCCGACGGTCGCATCGATGTGCTGGTTCTTCTTGGTGCTGATCCGCTCGCCGATTTCCCCGATGCCGACTTGGCCGAGCGCGGCGTCACCGGAGCTCGCACAGTGCTTGCGGTCGATACCGCACTCAACGCGTCAAGCAGACGAGCCGATGTTGTGCTCGCTGCCGCAGGCTTTGCCGAGAAGGCGGGTACGACAACCAATATCGAAGGTCGCGTAAGCACGCTTTCGCAACGGGTTACTCCGCCCGGCACCGCTCGCGCTGACTGGATGCTCGCCGCCGAGGTTTCTTCACGGCTCGGCACCGATCTTGGCTTCGAGAACTTCACCGATGTTCTCGCCGAGATCTCAGCAGTCGCTCCTGCCTACCTTGCGCTCGATCAGGCCATCGCCGAGGGTTCGCCCGATGGCGTTCTTCTCCCACTCGATGTTGTCGTGATCATCGATGAAGACGACGACGACATCGTGATCGTTGATGAAACTGTCACCGTGTCCGAGGACGGCATGTCCGTTGATGTCACCGCTGATGTTGCCGCCGACAACGCCGAAGACGCCGGCGATGCCGAAGGACTCATTGAACTGATCGCTGACGATTCTGATGTCGCCGGTTCATTGCCGCCGTTCGTGCAGTTCGCCCCGGTCACAAATATTGCGACGCCACCTGTCGATTCCTATGGATTCCGACTTGTCGCAACCCGAAAGCTTTACGACCAAGGCACCCTTGTGCAGTCCGCTCCCGCTCTGGCTCCACTTGCTCCTGGTTCAACCGTTTCGTTGAATCCGTGGGAGTTCGATCGACTGGGAGTCGCCGAAGGCGAACGAGCCGTTGTTCGCACCGCAAAGGCTTCCGTGAAGGTCGTCGTGCGATCCGATGCCGGCGTGCCCCGTGGCGTTGCCGCAATGATCGTGAACCAAGCCGACGGTCGCGTGAGCGATCTTGTTTCCGCCGATGAGCTTGTGGCTGAGGTCAGAATCGAGACCGCTTCATGAACTCGAACCTCGTTGCCATGAGTCTGTTCCGCGGAGGTGCCGCAAATGCTTAGTGGTGATCC
Organism: Actinomycetota bacterium; assembly: GCA_026393455.1. Taxonomy (GTDB): domain Bacteria; phylum Actinomycetota; class Acidimicrobiia; order Acidimicrobiales; family Acidimicrobilacustridaceae; genus Acidimicrobilacustris. The sequence continues at coordinate 2,755 of JAPLAE010000012.1, read as the reverse complement.
GCTTCTTTCTGGACACATCGATCTCGCTGTCGTTCTTATTGTCTTGCTCAAGGTCGTCGCCGTTTTTGCGTTCCTCCTGGTGGCGACCATGCTCATGATTTGGTTCGAACGAAAGGTCGTTAGCGACTTTCAGAATCGTGTTGGTCCGAATACGGCTGGCCCATTTGGCATCCTTCAAACACTCGCCGATGGCATCAAGTTCTTTTTCAAAGAAGACCTCATCCCCGACAGGGCGGAACGACGTGTCTTCATCCTTGCGCCGCTCCTTACGGTTGTTCCCGCGTTCTTGTTGTTCACGATTGTTCCCTTCGGTGGCGATTTCAGTAACGGCCACGACGGTTCGGTCGAATTGTTTGGCCACACCACGTACCTGCAGTTGGCAGACCCGGCGATCGGCATTCTCTTCGCGCTCGCCATGTCGTCGATCGCGGTCTACGGCGTCATGCTTGCCGGTTGGTCGTCAGGCTCGAAGTATCCGCTCCTCGGATCTGTGCGCGCTTCAGCGCAGATGGTGTCCTACGAAGCTGCGCTCGGTCTTTCGGTCTGCGCAGTTGTGCTCACCACCGGCACGCTCAGTACTCACGGCATCGTGGTAGCTCAGGCAGGTAGCGGTTGGGGCGGATTCATTCCTCATTGGAACTTGATCGCAGCCGGTTTCGTTCCGTTCGTGGTGTTCTTACTTGCGAGCCAAGCCGAACTCAACCGTCCGCCGTTCGATCTCGTTGAAGCCGAGCAAGAACTCGTCGGCAGTTATCACACCGAGTATTCGTCTATTCGTTTCGCGCTTTTCTTTGTTGCCGAGTTCATGAACTCGGTCACGATGGCGGCCATCATCGTCACGCTTTTCTTGGGCGGCCCTGCCGGCCCCGCACTTCTTGGTCCAGGTTGGCTGTGGGGGATTATCTGGTTCCTGCTCAAGATGGTCGCGTTCCTGTTCTTGTTTGTCTGGGTTCGCAGCACACTTCCGCGAGTTCGCTACGACCAACTGATGGACCTCGGCTGGAAAGTGCTTATTCCGCTTTCTCTCGGATGGTTGCTCCTCCTCGCCACGTTCTGGGTTGCTCGAGATCAGCATTGGAACGGATTCGTGACGGTTGCGCTTGGTGCCGTGGTTGGACTTACCGGTTACGGACTTCTCAAAGGCGCGATTGCAACTTCTAAAGCACGTCGACTCGAAGGGGTGGTGGACTGATGGGATACCTCGGAGGTTTCCTCGTCAGCCTGCGCCAGATTGGTCGCAAGCAGCGAGTAACGACGCAGTACCCGAAGGAAAAGGCACCAAAGCCGATCCGGGTTCACGGGCGTCACGTTCTCAATCGTTACGAAGACGGAATGGAAAAGTGCATCGGCTGCGAACTCTGCGCCGGTGTTTGTCCCGCGAAGTGCATCTTTGTTCGTGGTGCCGATAACCCGATTGACGATCCTGTTTCTCCCGGCGAGCGCTTTGGGTACATCTACGAGATCAATTATCTCCGTTGCATTCACTGCGATCTTTGTGTCGAGGCTTGCCCGACAGAAGCAATTACCGAGACCAAGATGTTCGAGTTCTCGTTTACCAACCGGGCCGACGCGATCTACACCAAAGCTGAACTCGTGGTTGACGACGACGGCATGCCGCAGAAGATGCCATGGGAAGACTGGCGCGAAGGCGAAGACCTTCCGACGTCAGCCTGGATGCGCGCCACGTCGCCGTCTGGATCTGCAGAGTTCGAAGGCGTTGTCGGGTGGTCCGGCGAACTTGGTTATGGCATCCGCGCTCCGGAAGCCGCACAGGAGATCAAGGATTCGATCTCGACGCCGCTCGACATGATCGACGAGCACGGCCACGGACACGACGACCATGCCCCAGGAACCGCCGAACATGTTTCGCCTGGGCACGACGATCACACTGACGATGAAAGGGGCGGTGATCTCTGATCATGGAAACCGTCGTCTTCATTGTGAGCGCACTGATTGTGCTTGCTGGTGGTCTCGGAGTTGTTTCGTCGCGCAATCCGGTGCACGCTGCGCTCAGCCTTATCGCCACGCTGTTCGGAATCGCAGTGCTGTTCCTCAACCTTGGAGCGCAACTCCTCGCTGTTGTCCAGGTCATCGTTTACACGGGCGCAATCGTCGTCCTGATTCTGTTCGTCATGATGTTGCTCGGCGTTGATCGCGAAGAAGACCTCGATACAGAGCCTTTGGTAGGTCAGCGCCTTCTTGCTGGTCTTATTGGTCTTCTTTTCTTGGGTGCGGTTCTCGCCATCATCATCCTCGGCAAGGACGCCATCGTGACGGGTTCGCATTCAGTCACCGGGGCAATCTCGCCAACAATCTCCAACATCTCGCAGATCGGTACGGCGCTGTTCACGACCTATGTGTTCCCGCTTGAAGTCACTGCGGGTCTTCTCACGATTGCTGTGGTGGGCGCTGTCGTTCTTTCCCGACGACCGAATGATCTTGCGCCGATTCCGGAACCCGAATCCATGATCTACATGGGCGACGAACCGCTCACTGCCATCCCCGAGGAAGGAGCGCACTGATGGGATCAAACCTTTCGTTGGCGTACCTGATGCTCTCGGCGATCCTCTTCGTGATCGGCGGCGTCGGCGTGCTCATTCGGCGTAATCCGCTCGTCATGATCATGTGTGTCGAACTCATGCTCAACGCCGTGAACCTTTCGTTCGTGACGTTCGGAAAGATGCTGAATGACATCTCTGGTCAGATCATCGTGTTCTTCGTGATGGTCGTCGCTGCAGCTGAAGTTGTGATTGGC
>JAPLAE010000079.1 GCA_026393455.1 Actinomycetota bacterium | reverse complement strand
TGACACTCATCACCTCCAAGTTGGACAACGAAACTTCGCGATCAATAACCGCACTGGAACATTCATCAACGCAGCAATCGGTGCCGGCGGCGGGTCAGTAAGTGGTTTCGTCACCGAGACCAATCCAAATCCCGTTGACCTCCCTTCGCACAACCTTGATTCACTTCTATTGACCTGTGATCTTGAACGCGCCGACATCCTTCTTTCGGACATTCAAGGCGGCGAAGTCCCATTGCTCCTCGGCGCAAGCGAACGACTCCGCAGCGGCGCTGTCCGATTCCTCGTTGTGAGCACCCATGATCTTTCGATAAGCGGGAGCGCTACGACCCATCAACAAGTCCTTGACATCTTGTTGTGGTCAGGTGCTCACATCATTGCTGAACACACGATCTCTGAATCGTTCAGCGGCGATGGGCTCATCGTGGCCTCGTTCGATCAGCGAGACAAAGACCTCGCTATCGATCTTTCCCACAATCGCAGCCGAAACTCTCTATTCGGAGAGTGGGAACCGCGAGCCGAGGCATACAGGCTGCAACTTCATGAAGCGAACACAGAACTCAACCGATTTCGGTCAATGCTGCCGTTCAGGATCGAGCGGAAGTTACGCAACGCCTGGAAAGCGTTAAAGAGCTAATCCTTGGCCTGTGCCCGGAACCAATCGAGAGTTGCGACCGCACCGTCGGCCAGTGACGTGCGCGGACTCCAATTAAGCACTTGGCCAGCAAATCCTGGATTCAGCGAAGAACGGGCAAGCTCGCCAATGCGCGCCGGTTCATAGACGGGCTCAGCGTCGTTTCCGGCCGCAGCAGCCATCGCCCGATAAAGCTTGTTGACAGAAGTTTCAACTCCGGTGCCGATATTGCAGAGGACTCCTTCGCCGAGATCGGCCGCACGAACAAATGCATCGACAACGTCGTCGACAAAGACGAAGTCGCGAGTCTGTTCACCATCGCCAAATATGCGACATCCTTCTCCGCTTAGAAGACGACCAGCAAAGATCGCAACAACTCCGGCTTCGCCGTGCGGGTCTTGACGCGGCCCGTAGACATTGGCCAACGCGAGTGCCGCATAGTTCAATCCGTGAAGGAACTGGAACGCGTGCAGATAATCGTCGATGACTTTCTTAGCCACACCGTAGGGAGAAATCGGATGTTGCGGGTGCTGTTCATCAACCGGCAGATCCTCGGGAGCCGGATCGCCGTAAATCGTTCCGCCGCTTGAAGCAACAACGACTTTGCGTGCACCCGCTAGACGTGCACCCTCGATCACGTTGAGACCACCTAAAACATTCACTTCGGCGTCGAAGAGTGGCCGCTCTACAGAAACACGAACATCCGCCTGGGCGGCAAGGTGGAAGACGACTTCTGGTTCGGCCGATGCGAGCGCCGCAGGAATCTCTGACGAGCGAACATCGATCTCAACGAAGGAGAACCGTTGGCCGGTGGCCTCAGCGTTCACGAGGTTGGATAACCGCCCAGTGGCGAGATTGTCGAACACAGAAACGGTATGGCCTTCGGCCAAAAGTCGGTCGACCAATGTCGAGCCGATAAACCCGGCTCCTCCAGTGACTACTGCGCGCATGGTCACTCGCTTTCAGGAATTCGAGCACCGACAAGTTCTGAGTGGGCTGGGAGTTGAACGCCCATGCCAACTACAGAGATCTCGCTGATGTGTGAGTCGGGTCCGATGCGAGCACCGGTGGCAATGATGGAGTCATGGATTCGGACTCCGGGCCCGACCGTTACTCCGTCCATAAGCACAGAGTTCCGCACAACTGCGCCATTGCCAATCACAACATCGGCGCCAAGGACGGAATTTTCGACAATGGCAGAAGTATCGACTTCATCGGAAGTTCTGAGAGCGTCTTCATTGGAGCGAGTGCCATCGATGAGGTCGAGTTGCGCTCGCAAGTACGCGGCAGGAGTGCCCGCATCGATCCAGTAGGCGTCACTGTGAAGGGCATACAAGCTCTCATCGGCGACCATCGATGGAAATGTTTCGCGTTCTATCGAAACTTTTCGATCAGCAGCGATGCGATCGAGAACAGAAGGTTCAAGAACGTACGTACCGGCATTGATCCAGTTCGTCGGAGCGGTTCCAGGGGCTGGTTTCTCGACAAACTCGACGACTCGTCCATCGTCATCGATCGGGACGACGCCGTATCGGGACGGATCTTCAACTGGGGTCAGGGCAATGGTGCCTTCGGCGCCATGGCTCTTGTGAAAGTTCCACAGCTCAGTGACGTCGAGGTCGGTGAGAACATCGCCATTGACGACAATGAAGGTGTCGTC
>JAPLAE010000108.1 GCA_026393455.1 Actinomycetota bacterium | reverse complement strand
TCAACCTTTCGGCTGAACTGACCTACACAAACCTGCTCAACATGGTTGATCTCGCTGGTGTGCCGGTACGCAGCGCTGAACGCCGCCCCGAGCATCCGCTCATCGTCGCAGGCGGACATTGCACCTATAACCCCGAGCCGATTGCTGACTTCCTCGACTTCGTTGTGTTGGGCGATGGCGAAGAGGTGATCACCGAAATTAACGAAGTGGTTCGCGACTGGAAAATGTCCGGACGCACCGAGGGCAGCCGTGAAAACGTGCTCCGTGAGCTGTCGCATATCGTCGGTGTCTACGTTCCGTCGATGTATGACGTCATCTACGAGGGTGCCGACCTCGTGGCCGTCACCCCGCGCTTCAGTGATGTTCCTGAACGGGTCGAGAAGCGCACCGTTTCTGATCTCGCTGAGTTCCCGTATCCCAAGACGCAACTGGTCCCGATCACCGAAGTGGTTCACGATCGCTTGAATGTTGAAGTGTTCCGTGGATGCACCCGCGGTTGTCGGTTCTGCCAGGCCGGCATGATCACCCGCCCAGTCCGCGAACGACCTGCCGAGCAAGTTCGGACCATGGTCGAAGAGGGCCTGCGTCGCACTGGTTACGACGAAGTCGCGCTCACATCTCTGTCAACCGCTGATTTCTCCGGAATCGAACAGTTGGTTGGCGACATTGTGAAGTCGACCGAGGACGGGCCGCCTGTCTCTGTTTCGCTTCCGAGTCTTCGTGTCGATGCGTTCGGCGTTGGAATCGCCACGCAGATTCAACGTGCGCGTCGCACTGGACTGACGTTTGCTCCCGAAGCCGGTACATGGCGCATGCGGCAGGTCATTAACAAACTCATCCGCGAGGAAGACCTCTACAGCGCAGTCGAGGCGGCGTATTCAAATGGTTGGCGTCGAGTGAAGTTGTATTTCCTCACGGGTTTGCCAACGGAAACCGATGAAGACACGTTGGGTATCGCTGAACTCGCTCGAAACTGTGTCGAAATAGGCAAGGCCCACACCAAGAGCCCATCGGTCACTGCCTCTGTCGGTGGCTTTGTTCCAAAACCGTTCACGCCGTTTCAATGGTTCGGCCAAAACACTGTCGAAGAACTCCGCCGCAAGATCAACCTTCTTCGCGACGACACCCGTAAGTCTCATGGTGTTCAGGTGAAGTGGCACGATCCCAAGGCGACACTCGTCGAAGGAATCATGAGCCGAGGCGATCGCCGCGTAGGCGTTGTCATCGAAGAAGTATGGCGACAGGGCGGGACCTTCCAAGAGTGGAACGAGCGGTTCGATCTCGACCTTTGGACGAGCGCAATGGCCGCCCACGGCATCGACCCCGACTGGTACGCCTACCGTCACCGCACCGAACACGAGGTCCTTCCTTGGGATCACCTCAGCGCGGGTCTGCACAAGGATTTCCTTTGGCAGGACTGGCGAGATGCCCTGGCCGAGGTCGGGCTCCCTGATTGCCGCTGGACCCCGTGTTATGACTGCGGCGCATGCACCGGGTATTCGATCGAGCACATCGTGGCCTCCGCCACGCCTCCAGCCGGAGGTTCCCAAGGAACAGGGCAAGACCTCGGTCGTTCTGTTCCCGTGACACTTCTCGGCCGTGCACCCGTCGTGGTGGGCTCGTAATGAGGATTCGAGTGCGGTATTCGAAGCTCGGAAAGATTCGGTTCTCGAGTCATCGCGATATGGCCCGTTGTTGGGAACGCGCGCTTCGACGCGCTGAGCTTCCCGTTTCCATTACCGAAGGTTTTTCTCCACGCCCGAAGGTTCATTTCGGACTGGCGTTATCTACAAGTCATGAGTCGCTGGGGGAGTACCTCGACATCGATCTGCAAGAACCCGAGGGTTCAAGCGTCGATCTCGGGGCATTGCCCGAGCGGCTCACGCCGTTCCTCCCACAGGGCGTCGTTGTTGAGGATGTCTCGATCATCGAACGCTCAGAGATGTCTCTCCAAGAGGCAGTCACGGTTTGCACATGGTTGATTGAAGTTCCAGGAGTGAGTCCTGAACAGCTTGAGATCGATGTGCGCACCATGCTCGATGCCACAACGCTTCCGGTGATCCGGGAGCGGAAGGGCAAGAAGGTGAACGACGATATTCGTTCCGGAATCATTGATCTTCGGGTCATTGGCGCCACACCTTCTGATGCTCCTGAACAAGGAGCCGTACTCGAAGCCGAGCTGGCAACCCAGCCGCGCTCCGTGCGTCCAGCAGAACTTCTGGCCGCATTCGACCCGCTCCGCAACGAGGGGCGCGTCCGCAGAACACACCAATGGATCATCACTGACGGCGCGAGACGGGAACCGATCCCGGCCCACGCGACGGCACGCGCACCTGCACAAGCGGGCGCGCGATGAGAAGGGAACGAAATCATGTCCGACCCCACGGTCGAACCCGGCGCTTCAACGCCGAATCGTCAAGACCATCAATCAGCCGAGAGCGCTCCTTCAGCAAACACTGAATCAACGCCAAACGCTGCTACAGAACCCGCTCGCTCGGGTGGCCAACCAAGTTCTTCGGGAACCGGTGAAGCCAACGGGTCCGATGGCGAGACCTCGCCGAGTGGCGACGGTGTGAACCGTCCGCGCCGGCGCCGAGGATCGCGTGGCGGTCGTAATCGCAATCGCTCAGGTGGCGGACAGTCGAATTCGGCCAATGGTGTGAGCGACGCGGCCGACGGAGAGTCTTCGAGCGCTGACAGCGGTGCCGAGTCGGGTGAGCTTGCCAAGCCGCGAGCACAGCGACCAAGCGAAGCCGCTGCAGCTCCGAAGCCACAGATTGGCGATAGCCGTCCCGCCCCCGAATCGGAAGGCGCCGAGGCGACTCCGAAGGCCGAGGGTCAAGCCTCTGGTCAGCCACGAAGCGGCAATCGCCGACGCCGTGGTGGTCGTGGTCGTGGTGGCGGTGGCGGTGGCGGTCAGCAGCAAGGCCAGAACGCTCAGAACGCCCAGAACGCCCAGCAGGGTCAGCAATCGCAGAATGCCCAGCAGAACCAGCCGAAGGGCCAGCAACGCAAGAGCGGGGCACCGAAGCCGGTCGAAGCGATCCTCGGTGGTGACGGGCCAGACCTCGACGACGAAACCCTCGAAAAGCGCAAGGGCCGTGAGCGCAACGGTCGCCCAGTAGGGCGCTACATGATGGCGGTCAGCGTTCGTCCCGAGGCCACTCAAATCGCGGTGCTCGAAGGCCGAAACCTCATCGAGCATTACGTTTCGCGTCCGGCCGATGACGTTGCCCAGATTCACGGCAACATCTACCTGGGCAAGGTGCAGAACGTTCTGCCCGGCATGGAAGCCGCCTTTGTCGATATCGCAACGCCAAAGAATGCAGTGCTCTACCGCGGCGACGTGCAGTTCGATGCCGACGATGTTGAAGGCTCTGCTGCCAATGCTCGCATTGAGCAAATTCTGAAGCCGCGACAAACGATCATCTGTCAGGTCACAAAGAACCCGATCGCTCACAAGGGGGCGCGTCTCACTCAAGAAGTGTCGCTTCCTGGGCGCTTCGTGGTGCTTATTCCAAACTCCAGCACCTATGGCATCTCAAAGCGTCTCGACGATGGCGAACGCCGTCGCCTTCGAAACATCCTCGACAAGGTGAAGCCGCCTCAGCATGGCGTCATTGTTCGAACAGCAGCCGAAGGTGTGACCTCCGAGGAGATTTCTTCTGACGTACGTCGGCTCTTGTCGCAATGGGAACAAATCGAAAACCTGGCCAACACCACGCAGGCTCCTGCGCTTCTCTATCGAGAGCCCGATATCGCTGTTCGGGTCATTCGAGAAGAGTTCAGCGATAACTATCGAAGTGTTGTCATTGACGACCAAGCCCTCTACAACGATGTGCACGACTACGTGTCAAGTATTTCTCCTGCGCTTGCTGATCGCATCGAGTTCTACGACCGCTCAACCGAACCTCTCTCGATCTTCGAGCGACATCATGTGCATGAGCAGGTTCACAAGGCGCTCGACCGCAAGGTGTGGTTGCCTTCCGGCGGTTCACTCATCATTGAGCACACCGAAGCACTCACGGTGATCGATGTGAACACTGGCAAGAATGTCGGTTCTAAGAGTCTTGAAGAAACCGTTTACCGAAACAACCTCGAAGCTGCAGTCGAGATCGCGAAGCAATTACGCCTTCGCGATATTGGCGGCATCATCGTCATCGACTTCATCGACATGGAGATCAAGGGAAATCGCGATGACGTCGTCAAGGTGTTCCGTGAAGCGCTGGCGCGAGATAAAACCCGCACCCAGGTGTTCGACATCTCCGAGCTTGGTCTGGTCGAAATGACCCGCAAACGAATCGGCGAGGGGCTCCTCGAATCCTTCGCTGCGCAGTGTCCCGATTGCGAAGGCCGGGGCGTTCAGGTCGACCCCGAACTCTTGGTTTGAGGCGACCCAAACTCCCGCTCCCGGCCCGGGTTTCCTAATCTTGGGCCGGGGGGCTAGAGTTGCACCCCTATGTATGCCGTGATCCAGACAGGTGGCAAGCAGTACCGCGTCGAAGAGGGCCAACGACTTGATGTCGAACGCCTCGGCGAGGCTGACGAAGTCACCCTCACTCCAGTGCTCGTTGTCGATGGTGACACCGTCCTTGCTACTCCCGCGCAACTGGCTGGTGCCAGTGTCTCCGCTCGGGTTGTTGGCGCGACCAAGGGTCCCAAGGTCATCGGCTTCACCTACAAGAACAAGGCCAACGAGCGTCGTCGTTGGGGTCATCGTCAGCACTACGCGACGATCGAGATCACCGGCATTAAGAAGGGTTGAGCCATGTCAAAGACCAAAGGTGGCGGTTCAACCCGCAACGGACGCGACTCCCAGAGCAAGCGCCTTGGCGTGAAGCGATTCGACGGCCAGGCCGTTAACGCTGGCACGATCATCGTGCGCCAGCGTGGCACTCGTATTCACCCCGGCGAAAACGTCGGTAAGGGTGGAGACGACACGCTTTTCGCTCTCACCGAAGGAACCGTCAAGTTTGGATCCCGTAAGGGTCGCAAGCTTGTCGATGTGCATCCAGTCTGAGTTGCTCGCCTAAGAATCTGATTGAAAGCGGACCAATTGGTCCGCTTTCGTCGTTTTAGTCCCGAGTATCGATTCCGAGGGGACGGCGCTCACTCGGCCAATTGAGCAATCGGCTCGCGGTATCGAAGGCGAATCGGTCAGTCATGCCTGCGACGTAGGTGACCGCAGCGGTGACGGGATCGCCATTTGTCAGAGTCGGGAGCGACTCTGGAGTTGCGATGAAGTGCTCCACTAGGGCGGTGAGGACGTCGATGACCGCTTGACCTTGTTGGATTGATTCGGGTCGGTTGTAAATGCGTTCATAGTTGAAGGAGCGAAGCGCAGTTAATGCCGATGCCGACGTTGTTTCCATCCCGATGGTGCCGGTATCGGACGCAGTGCGAATGACAGCGCCAATAAGCGAGTGGAGTTGCTGGCGTCGGGTGGCGCCAAGGACTTCGATGACCTCGAGGGGGAGATCAGTCGGATTGACGATGCCGGTACTGACGGCGTCTTCAAGATCGTGAGCGCTGTAGGCGCATCGGTCGGCCCAACTCACGACGACGCCTTCTGGCGTCAAGGGTGTGGGACGAGACCATGAATGATTTCGGATGCCATCGAGTGTTTCAACGCAAAGGTTGAACGGTTCGAGGACGACATCGGCACCCCATACAGCGTGGTGGTAACCGCCGGGTATGAACGCATCGAAGGCATCTTCGCTTGCATGCCCGCCTGGGCCATGGCCGCAATCGTGGCCGAGAGCGATTGCTTCGGTGAGCGAGACGTTGAGGCCAAGGCCGCGAGATATCGCAGTAGCAACCTGTGCGACTTCGAGTGCGTGAGTGAGCCGCGTTCGCTGATGGTCGTCGGGAAAAACAAAGACCTGTGTTTTGCCAGAAAGGCGACGGAATGCTGGGGAATGGAGAATGCGATCGCGATCGCGTTCAAAACAGGTTCGAAACTCGTCGGGTTCTTCCTCTGTGGCTCGGTTGCCCGCTCCGGATGCTCGAGTGGCCCCGTGGGCAAGAGACTGGTGGTCCTGTGCTTCACGTTCTTCGCGTCGGACGCTATGAGCAGCAACCGTGGGCGGAGGACTCTCGCTATGAGCGAGTACCAGGTTCTCCGAAGCCGAGGCCCCTTTCATAGTGGCCACCCATTCCTCTTGGCGTGGTGTTCGGGAGGAAGGTGACTGCTCTTTCATGGACAAATCCTGCCCCATGGGTGAGACATCTGGGGGACACGAAGTATCTATCTGCGGACATGGGTCCCCAAACCCGTAGGCTCTCCGGTCGTGTCCGGATTTATCGACGAATGCCAACTCAATGTGCGCGGGGGCGACGGCGGTGCTGGCTGCGTCGCGTTCCGTCGTGAGGCCCACGTAGCCAAGGGTGGACCCGATGGCGGCGACGGCGGGCGAGGGGGCGATGTTTGGCTGGTTGCCGATCGAAATATCTCGTCTCTTCTCGCTTTCAAAGACCATCCCCACCGACGGGCCTCGAGCGGCACCCACGGTCAGGGAAAGAAGATGCACGGTGCTGGCTCCGATGATCTGATCGTCCATGTTCCTGAGGGCACAGTGGTCCATGATCTCGAGGGCGAAATGCTGGCCGACCTCGTCCATCACGGCGATCGCTGGATGGCCGCTGCGGGCGGTAGAGGCGGGAAGGGCAATGCCAAGTTCCTCTCCAATATTCGACGAGCCCCTTCATTCGCCGAACAGGGAGAGGTCGGGGAAGAACAATGGCTGAACCTCGAACTCAAGTTGATGGCCGACGTTGCCCTTGTCGGGTTCCCGAATGTCGGCAAGTCCACGCTCATTTCGCGTATCTCCGCGGCGAAACCGAAGATCGCTGATTATCCGTTCACCACCCTCGAACCCAACCTTGGCGTGGTTCGAGTGGAAGATAATTTCGAATTCGTTGTTGCCGATATCCCTGGCCTCATCGAAGGCGCCGCCGATGGCAAAGGTCTCGGTCACCGATTCCTGCGTCACGTAGAGCGCGCTCGGGTCTTGGTGATCCTCATCGATCTTGCTGGCGGTCTCGACGGAACAACTGCAGAAGGCCCCGCCGATCAAGCACGGGTTTTGCTTGCCGAACTCGAGGCGTATCGGCCTGAACTTCTTGACCGACCTCGAATCATTATTGGCTCTCGCGCCGATTTGATCCCCGAAGATCTTGCCATTGCGTCTACTGGCAAACCTTCGGTGACCAGTGATGGGCTCGAACTCGACATTTCGGTTTCTGCAATCACCGGAGCGGGACTCCCTCGTCTCATCGGGCGGATGGCCGAGGAAGTGCGCGGCGCGCGCTCGGTCGAACCGGAACTCGATGGATTTGTTATCCACCGACCCATCCCCGAGGGAATTCGTATCGAGCGCGAAGACGACGGTTCCTTTCGGGTCCTCGGTCGCTCTGCCGAACGAGCTGTTGCTCTCTCCGATCTCACAAATCTCGAAGCTCTCGATTTCGCGCATTCTCGACTCAAGAAGATCGGAGTCGACAAGGCGCTTGCCCGTGCTGGAGCCAAAGAAGGCGACACCGTGCGAATCGCAAATCTCACCTTTGATTACGAGGAGGAGTGATGGTCGTTGTCGTAAAAATCGGAACGTCGTCGCTCACCGATTCCGAGGGGAGCATTCGTCAAGACGCCATCGTGAAGTTGTGCGATGAGGTCGCCACAGTGCGCGCTGCTGGGCACAGCGTTGTCATCGTCACTTCGGGAGCCATTGGAGCGGGACTTCCCGCGCTTGGGCTAGGTGGCGCCAATCGACCCACCGATGCGCGCACCCTTCAGGCGGTTTCTGCTGTCGGTCAATCTCGTCTTATGGCGGTCTATTGCGAAGCGCTCGATCAACATTCGCTTGTGGGTGGCCAAGTTCTTCTTGCGCCCCTCGATTTTGTCGATCGTCGCCAGTACCTGCAGGCGCGCGGGACACTCACGCGGTTGCTTGAACTCGGCGTGGTGCCGATTGTGAATGAGAACGACGCAGTTGCCGATGATGAGATTCGATTCGGCGACAACGATCGACTTGCCGCCCTCGTCTCTCATCTTGTCGACGCCGAGCTTCTAGTCCTGCTCACCGATACTGCTGGTCTGCTTTCTGCCGATCCTCGCATCGACCCCGATGCCTCGTTGATCGAGGAGATCATCGAATTCGATCAACAACTCGACGCGATCGCCGGTGGGCCCGGTACCCCTGGTGGTAGCGGAGGAATGGCCTCAAAAATCTCGGCCGCGAAGATCGCTGCATGGTCTGGTGTTCGAACCGTGATCGCTGCAGCTCACCGTCCTTCAGTGCTGACCGATGCAGTTGAAGGAGTCAGCGGTGTCGGCACGACTATCGCCGCTCATCAACGAGATCTTCCCGCCCGCAAGCTTTGGATTGCTTTTGCTGTGCGGTCCTCCGGTGTGGTCTCTGTCGACGCGGGAGCCCGAGCGGCTCTCGAACGCGGCGGCACGTCGTTGCTTGCGGCTGGCGTTGTCGGTGTCCAAGGCGAGTTCGAGATCAATGACGCAGTCGAAATCGCCGACGAAGATGGCGTCGTCTTTGCGAAGGGTCTCGTTCGGCTCAATTCAACGACACTTGCGAGTTCGGCGGGTCGGTCATCGACCGATCTTCCAGCCGAAGCTGCCTCGCAGGTCGTACACACCGACGACCTGGTCATTCTTTCTTAACCTCGCAGTAGGCGAGTCGCTGTGATCCGTGCCTCGTCAACTTTCAGCATGAAGAGCGACACCGCGTAGACGCCTATTCCGATTGCGGATGCACAGACGACAGTCAGGAGGTCGCTGAGATCTGTGACGCGGAGAAACGCCCAGACGGCAATGCCCATTACTGCTGACGCGCCAAGCAGCTTCGCGATTGTCGCGATGGTGGAAGCATCGAAGAACCTTCCGATGCGGCGATGGAGCAGAAGCAGCGCAACGACGGCGAAGACTGAGTAAGCGATTGATCCGCTTGCACCGAGACCAACGACGCCAAAGCGGTCGACGACTGCGAACGCAATGGCTACGGCGAGAACTGTTTCGGCGGCGTTTACATAGAAGGGAAGTCGAGTATCGCGTTGGGCATAGAAACCACGCATGGCGAAAAGGAAGAGCGAGAAGGCTGGAAGGCCGAACAGGAATGCGATCAACGTGTTCGCCGTCGTATCGGCGTTCGCGTTAGTGAATTCGCCGTGCGCGAGGACTAGTCGAATGATTGGTCCCGCAAGCAAAATCATGCCGATAGTGGCCGGAAGAGCGAGAACAAGCACAAGTCGCAGGCCAGAACTGAATCGGCGTCGAAGGCCAGAAGCGTCGGCGGCAGCATGCAGCGCTGAGAGTTCAGGCGTGTAGGAGGTCATGACCGAGACGGTCCAGAGTCCATATGGGAGCTGGAAAAAGAGCCAGGCGTAGGCATAGATCGAAACACCATCGACGCCATTGGCCAACGTTTGAATGATTCCGTAGGCAATGAGGTTCGAGACGACGTAGCCAAACGTCCACCCTGAAAGGCGGCCGACCTCGCGTACCGCCGGGTCGTGAAGGTCGAAATTCCAATGGAGACGAATGCCAGCCGAGCGCATTGCTGGCCAAAGAACCAAGGTCATCGCCAGTAGTCCGGCAGTGGTGCCGAATCCAAGCAGGAGCAACAGTCCCGTGTCGTGACTGACCTGATCGAAGGTCAGAGCCTTGCCGGTAGCGAGATGAGGCAGGGCGACAAAGAGACAAATGACAACCACGTTGTTGAGAACCGGAGCGAACGCGGGAACGGCAAATGAGCGCCGCGCATTCAGCAGCGATGTTCCCAGACTGGTGAGTCCGTAGAAAAGAATCTGGGGAGCAAACATCATCAGAAGCGGGACGGCAACCTTTGCTTGTGTCGATGCATCGGCGCTTGAAGAGGAGAGGTTGTACAGACGGATGATGATGGGGGAGAGGGCGATGCCGACAACAGTGGCAACCACCAGCACGACGCTGATGACCGTTGCTAATGCGTCGATGCCGCGGTTGTCGTCACGCCCCGTGTGGGCCACCACCACGGGAACGAGTGTTGCGGAGAGAATTCCGCCAAGTACGAGGTCGTAGAGGAGGTTTGGAGTGTTGTTGGCCAGGTTGTAGGCCTCGGCAAGTGCGGTGGCGCCGAGGGCGTAGGCCATCACCCCGACACGGAGAAACCCAGTCAGCCGGCTGAGACCGGTGCCAACAGCGACCACGGCGCTTGAGCGCACGAGATGACGGGTTCTCTGTGCTGTCACGTCCTCGGCAGAGCTGCTCATCGGCGATAACGCTAGTTCCCACCGTTCCTCGCCGACGTGAGCCCCACTGACCGGAATGTCTCGGCGAGTACCCTTTCGGGCATGAGTACACATGATGCTTCGACGCCTATTGCCGAACTTGGTCGTCGTTCAAAGGCTGCGTCAAGGGCGTTAGCTACCGCATCCACGGAGCAGAAGAATCACGCACTGCATGCTGCTGCAGATCGACTCGTTGTTTCTTCTGACGCAGTCCTCAGCGCGAATGCTGTCGATGTGACCCGCGCCGAAGCCGATGGTGTGAGTCCCACCGTGGTCGATCGACTGCGACTCGACGAAAAGCGAATCGCTTCGATGGCTGGGGGACTGCGCCAAGTCGCATCCTTGGCTGATCCCGTCGGTGAAATCATCGATGGTTGGGTGCGACCGAATGGCCTTCGCATCTCACGAGTGAGAGTTCCGCTTGGTGTTGTTGCGATCATCTATGAGAACCGTCCCAACGTCACTTCAGATGCTGCCGGACTCTGTTTGAAATCAGGCAACGCAGCCTTCCTTCGAGGCTCTTCGGGTGCGATTGATTCGAATATCGCTATTGAAACTGTTTTACGTTCGGCGATTGCTGAAGCGTCGTTGCCTGCTGATTCAGTAATTCTCGTTGCCGACACGTCACGCGAGGCCGCTGTTGAATTCATGCGCCAGCGCGACACGATTGATTGTCTGATTCCCCGCGGGGGTCCTTCGCTCATCGCTTCGATTCTCGAGAACGCGACTGTTCCCTATGTGATCGATGGCGACGGAAATTGCCATGTGTACGTCGATGCCGATGCTGATCTTGAAGTAGCGATCAAGATCATCGTGAACGCCAAGATGCAACGACCGTCGGTGTGTAATGCGGCCGAGACGCTGCTTGTGCATCGAGATGTAGCTGGTGAGTTCCTCCCGCGTGCTGCTTCAGCCTTAGAGGGCGTAGAACTCCGCGCTGACAAGCGTGCCCTTGAGCTCCTTCCAGGAGCGACCCTGGCAACCGCAGAAGATTGGTCCACCGAATTCCTCGACCTCACCTTGGCTGTCGGTATCGTCGACGATCTCGATGCCGCGATCGATCACATCGCTCGCAATAGCTCGGGGCACTCTGAAGCAATCATCACTCGTTCACTTGAGGCCGCCGACCGCTTCACTCACGAGGTCGATGCGGCCGCCGTGCTCGTCAACGCTTCGACCCGATTTGTCGATGGTGAAGAGTTCGGATTCGGTGCCGAGATTGGTATCTCGACCCAGAAACTGCACGCCCGAGGCCCGATGGGGCTCCGTGAACTCACCACAGCCAAGTTCATCGTGAGAGGTCAGGGACAAACTCGAGGCTGATGGCCCGCGGGTGCAAGCCGGGGGTTCACCGGCCGGTAACGTCGGGAAATGGATTATCGCTTCGAAACCCCCGCGAGTGTCAGCACCCGGTTGCGCGACGTCGACTACCTCTCTAACGAGGCCATTGCCGGAGTTGTGTTCCTTGCCGATCGGCTGGGCAAGCCGATTCTGGTCGAGGGACCAGCCGGTACCGGCAAGACACAGTTGGCAAAGTCTGTCGCCGAGATTCTCGGCGCTCGACTCATCCGTCTCCAGTGTTACGAGGGCCTCGACGAGTCAAAGGCTCTCTACGAATGGAACTACAAAAAGCAGCTGCTTCGTATCCAGGCGGAACGAAATTCCGATTCAAGTTGGGAAGACATCGAGACCGACATCTTCTCTGACGAGTTCCTTCTGACTCGTCCCCTTCTCGAAGCAATTCTGTCCGAAGATCCCGTCGTTCTCTTGATCGATGAGGTCGACAGGGTGGAAGTTGAAACCGAGGCGTTACTTCTCGAGATCCTCTCGGACTACCAAGTTTCAATTCCGGAACTCGGAACGATTGCGGCTCGCCAAATTCCGATGGTTTTCCTCACCTCAAACAACACCCGTGAGCTCTCCGAAGCGCTGAAGCGTCGTTGTCTCTTTCTTCATATCGACTATCCCGATATGGACCGAGAAAAGGAAATCGTTCTCACCAAGATTCCGGAAATTACCGACAGCCTTGCCGATCAGGTTGCTCGAATCGTGCGCTCGATCCGCCAGCTTGAACTGAAGAAGTCGCCGTCGGTCTCCGAGACACTTGATTGGGCACGAACGTTGCTTCTTCTGGGTGTCGACTCCGTTACCGAAGCCGACGCTATTGAGACCCTCAATATTCTGCTGAAGTATCAGAGCGATATCACGAAAGCCTCGAAAGAGCTACAGGGCGATAGTGGGGCCAAGCGTCCTGGCGTCCCGCGTACGAGCTGATTGGTAGCCCTGGATCGTTATGACCTCCACTGAGGTGCCCTCTTCGCCAATGCTTGAACTTCTGTCGGGGTTCATTGTCGAACTTCGTGCTGCGGGTTTGCCGGTGAGTCTCACCGAGAACCTCGACGCAATGGAGGCCATTACGCATATCCCGATCGAGAACCGTGACGCGTTTAAATACGCGCTCGCGGCGACGCTGGTGAAGAACAATTCACATTGGCGTGCGTTCGACACAGTTTTCGAGGTGTATTTCTCGTTGAGGGGGAGTGAGTATTCGCTCGGCGGCGGCGTCGACGATCTTCCAGAAATCACCGAAGACGACGAAGCTCCCATGAATCCCGATGCTGGAGGCGCCGGAGCAGGCGGTGCCGGTGAGGCGATGTCGCCCGAGCAGATGGCCGAGATGCTGTTTCAAGCAATGCGTAACGGCGACGATGGTCTGATGCGGGCGTTAGCTCGTCAGGCAGTCACGCGTTTCGCCGGGATGGAGCCGGGACGACCGGTCGGCGGTACGTATTACCTCTACCGCACGCTCCGAAACCTCGATCTTGATGGTGTTCTTGAGCGACTGATGGAAGAAGCACAAGAACAAAGTCCTTCACCATTGACGCAACTGGAAGAGCGACTCGAACGCGACGAATTCGAATCGCGTATCGATCGCATGAAGAAGGAAATCGAAGCGGAAATCCGTCGCCGCCTCGTTGCCGATCGCGGGGTTGAGGCGATGGCCAAAACACTGCGGAAGCCTCTTCCCGAAGATGTCGACTTCATGCACGCCAATCGCGAAGAGTTAGTAGGTCTGCGCAAGGCGATGTATCCGCTGACAAGAAAGCTTGCGGTTCGGTTGGCTCGTAAACGTCGACACGGTCGTAAAGGACCCCTCGATTTCCGTGCCACTGTTCGACAGTCGTTGAGCTACGGCGGTGTTCCTGCCGATCCACGGTTCCGCTACCCACGACCTTCCAAGCCCGAGATCTTCGTCGTTGCCGACATTTCCGGATCAGTCGCAGCATTCGCTCGATTTACCCTGCAACTCGTTTATGCAATTTCGGGACAGTTCTCTCGGGTGCGCTCATTTGTGTTCATTGACGGAATCGACGAAGTCACTCGATTCTTTGAGGGTGTCGAAGACATCAGCGTCGCCATTCACCGAGTGAATACCGAGGCCGATGTTGTTTGGGTCGACGGGCACTCCGATTATGGCCACGCCTTCGAGGTCTTCTGGGAAAAGTACGGGCGTGAAATCAGCCCGAAAACCACCGTGTTGATCTTGGGCGACGCTCGGAATAATTACCACGCGTCGCAGTCGTGGGTCATCAAAGAGATGAGCAAGAAAGCTCGCCATGTGTATTGGCTTAACCCTGAACCCAAGGCCTACTGGGACACGGGTGATTCAATCGTCAGTGACTACGGCGCGCACACCGATGGTGTTTTCGAGTGCAGGAACCTTCGTCAACTCGAGAAGTTCGTCGACATCCTCGAATAGCGGCGAGCAGTGGTGTCTCTGCCCTGCAACCCGTGAATGGCCTCCAGACGCGTCAAGAGCCGCCCGTTTGCTCTCTGGGCTGGTGAATGATGCCCTCGTAGCCATGTCAGCACAATTGTTGCCCTGCGGCATCCTGGGTGGAATCGAGGCGAACTCGTTCCGTGACACCGCTAAGGGTCGCGATTGCAGCCAAAGCCGACGTCACATCAGGTGAAGACCACATTCTGTTTTCGACTGCCCTGACCATCTGCCCGAGCGTGGATCATTGGGATCGGTGGGGCGTTGTGTGCAGGGCTGGCAACCGATTGATGTGAATCCGTCGAGCAGGAGTGGATTTACAATCACATTGTTGTTCTCGATGTAGTGGGCGATGTCTTGGTCGGACCACGCGGCGATGGGATTGATCTTGATCAACCCACGAAGATCTCGAGCGACCAGAGGAGCCGTAACACGAGAGTCGGCTTCAGCGCGACGGAGTCCGCTCATCCAGGCGGCCTTGCCAGAAAGCGCACGATCGAGCTGCCCGACCTTGACTGCAGAACAGCAACCCTCAGGATCGGCCTTCCACAGAGGTTCGTTCTGCAGTGCGACGGTCATCATTCGAAGATTGAGTCCGTAATGTTGGCGAACTCGTTCAACTGTTTCGAGTGTTTCTGGGAAGTGATAGCCGGTGTCAATAAAGACGACTTCGATCGCTGGGTACACCTTGGTAGCGAGATCGATCAGCACCGCATCGGTCATCGACGCGGTGAGCGCGAGATGAGGTCCGAACGTTTCCACTGCCCATCCGATGATCTCTTCGGCTGACCAAGTTTCGAAATCGCGACTGAGTTCTGCGAGTTCGCCGTTGCTGAAGTCAGGAGCAGAGAGGCTGGTGAGGCTCATGTTGCACACTCGGATTCGCCAACCTCAGCGGTATATGGGCCGGTTTCGTCGTAATCGACGTAGAAGTCGGGTCCGTCTTCAGGCGTTGGGAAATGATCAAGTTTCTTCAACTCTGTACCAAGCGTCGCGATCCCGCCGGATCGGTCGATCCAACCTCGGAATGATTCGCCAGCAAGACGCTCGTCGTTGAAGCGTCGAACAACCTGAACAACAGCTTGTGGTGCGGCTTTGGCAGGAAGGCGTGTGGCGCGCTCGCCGAATTCCACCCGCTCTTCGCCAACAAAACCGCCGAGCAACATTGTGTAGCCCGGAGCAGACTTTCCGTGAGCGCGACGTTCTGCGCCATGGAACCCGATATCGGCCACGTGATGTTGGCCGCAGGAGTTCGGGCAGCCCGAGATGTTGATGCGAAGTCCACCAACTTCAGCCAACCCCTCAGCGTGAAGTTCCTTCTCGATCGCATCGGCCAGGCCGCGACTTTGTGTGACCGCAAGATTGCAGGTGTCGGCGCCAGGGCAGGCCACAACATCGCTTACTAACTCGGCTGAAGGGCTTGCCATGTCGAGCGCTGTGAGTCGATCGAAGACGAGCGGGACTTGCTCTTCACTGAGATTGCGTAGCGCAAAGTTCTGCCGATTGGTGACGCGCACCTCGACACCGAATTCACGAACAATTGCAGCGAGCCCGCGGAATTGTTCAGCGGTAACATCGCCCAGTCGAGCGTGAGCGATTGCCGACACGGTGCCTTTGGCCGCACCACGAATGACATTTGAGTCTTCCCAACGTTCAAAGGCTCCCGGACGACGAAGCACGACCGGTGTTCCCTGGCCCATTGCCGTTGCGTCGACGAGATCAGCACGGCCGGCGGGGGAATCTCCAGCCTCGATGACTTCCATCGGAATCCCGCCCGGCCAAGTTGATGAGCCAAGAAGGAACTTGCGGACGGTGAGTACTCGGCGTTGCACTTCTTCGAAACCCAGGTTGTCGACAACCCATTTCATGCGGGCGCGAAGTTTGTTGTCGCGATTACCGGTCTGTTCGAAGACCCTCAACACCGATTCGATGGTTGGGAGAAGGTCTTCCTTGGCCGTAAACGGTTCAAGAGCAAGTGCGGCGTGAGGATTAGCCCCGAGCCCGCCGGCAATGAATACACGGAAACCCGGTTCGATGTCACCGGCGTCAGTTGTTCGGGTGACAGCGATGATTCCAACATCATTGAACATCGCTTGGCCGCAGTCGGTGGCACAGCCAGAGAAATTGATTTTGAACTTCCGGGGCAAGCGCTGGCCGAGTGGATTGCGCAAGAAGTGTTTGAACGTCGCTTCGGCCCACGGGGTGATGTCGAGAATCTCGCTCGGGCATGCTCCGGCAAGGTGGCAGCCCTGAACGTTGCGGACGGTGTCGCCGCAGGCCTCGCGACTAGTGAGACCAACCATGGCGATGTCGCGAAGCAGATCGGGAACGCGTTCGAGTTGCACGTAATGAAACTGGATGGCTTGGCGAGTCGTGAGATGACCCCAGCCACGCGAGTATTCGACGGCCAGATCACCCATGCGGTCGAGTTGTGCTGCGGTGATCGTTCCGTATGGCGCCTTGATACGGATCATTTGGTTGTGGCCGCCTTGGCGCTGGCCATAAATGCCATTGTTCAGACGGAAGACACGAAAGACGTCGTCGTCGAGATCGCCCGAAAGGTAGCGAGCTAGCTGAATTTCAAATTTCGCGATGTCGGCAGCGGATTCGGCATCGATTGTGAACTCAGACATTTGGGCTCTCTTGGGCCAGGGGAGGGAAACCTGACTAGACGAGTCAGGAATCTAACCGCATCCCGATCCAATTGTCGACCCCATGGGTCATGTTTCGCTGAGGTCAGCCCTGCTGGAGGAGTTCAGCCACCCGGAAAGCAAGATCGAGCGACTGGCGAGCATTAAGTCTCGGGTCGCACATGGTCTCGTAGCGGGTGTCGAGGTCGGCATCGAGGATCTCTTCGGCTCCGCCCAAGCATTCGGTGACGTTGTCGCCGGTGAGTTCGATGTGGACGCCGCCTGGCCAGGTTCCTTCGGCGCGGTGAGCAGCGAAGAAGCCGGCGATTTCGGCCAAGACCGCGTCGAAATGACGAGTCTTGCGACCGCTCGGTGCCGTGAATGTATTGCCGTGCATCGGGTCGCAGGCCCAAGCCACGGGATGACCCGAATCTCGAACTGCTGCGAGCAGAGGAGGCAGCGCGGTTCGGACGGTATCGGCGCCCATCCGACTAATGAGCGTGAGGCGACCGGGAATGCGATTGGGGTTGAGCGCTTCACAGAGCGCCAGGACTTCGTCGGGAGTGATCGATGGTCCGACTTTGCAGCCGATGGGGTTGCCGACACCGGAAAGGAAATGAACATGAGCGCCATCGAGTTGGCGAGTGCGTTCGCCAATCCAGAGCATGTGAGCGGAACAGTCGTACCAGTCGCCGGTAAGTGAGTCTTGACGAGTAAGCGCTTGTTCATAACCGAGAATGAGTGCTTCGTGGCTCGTGGCTACATCAACGGTATGAAGTTGCGGTGTTGATTCGGTATCGATGCCGCACGCCGCCATGAACTGCAGCGTTCGCTCGATTCCTTCCGCAACCTCTTCGTAACGCTGTCCTTCTGCGCTTGAGGCAACGAACTCTTGATTCCATGCGTGAACGCGTGAAAGGTCCCCGAAGCCACCCTTGGTGAAGGCGCGAACAAGGTTCAGTGTTGACGCTGATTGTTGGTACGCGGTGATCAGACGTTCAGGATCGGCTACACGCGCTTGAGCGGTGAAGTCGATGTCGTTGACCATGTGCCCGCGAAACGAGGGGAGTTCAACACCGTCGATGGTCTCTGTGCCGGCGGAACGAGGCTTCGCGAATTGTCCGGCGATCCGGCCGACTTTTACGACGGGAACTCCTGAGGAGTACATGAGGACGACAGCCATTTGCAGAATGACTTTGAGCTTGTCGCGAATCGAATCAGCACTGAACGCGTCGAATGACTCGGCGCAATCTCCGGCTTGCAAGAGAAACGCTTCACCGTTGGCGACCTTGGCTAGGTCGTTGGTCAGACTGCGAGCTTCACCAGCGAAGACCAATGGAGGCATCGCGCTGAGGCGCTTGACGACGTCATTGAGCGCGTCAGTGTCGACCCAATTGGGTTGCTGCACGGCCTCGAGAGCCTGCCAAGAAGAAGGGGTCCATTCGCGTGTCACGGACACAAGGTTGATTGACTCATGCCCCTGAGCGCAAAGCCATTACTGGCGAGGCTCAGATCAGACTGCGTCAATGGTGTCTGGGGCGTTTTCTCGGACCGAGGCCATGGCCCGTTTCACGAGACGGCGAGCGGCTTCGGCGGTGACGCCAAGTTCGTCGCCGACCTCGCGATAGGAGCGACGACGTCCGTCGTGGAGTCCGAATCGCTGTTCAACCGCGAGTCGGGCACGGGAGTCGAGGACAGAAAGCAGCGAAGCAACCATCTCGTGATCGATCTGTTCGAGCACAATTTCTTCTGGCCCGGGAAGAGAATCGGGGAGAATGTCGACGAGTTCGTTCGAGTCGTCCTCACCGATGGTGCGATC
>JAPLAE010000070.1 GCA_026393455.1 Actinomycetota bacterium | reverse complement strand
TCGTAAAAATGGTCCATAACGGCATCGAGTACGCCCTTATGGCTGCTTATGCCGAAGGCCTCAACATTCTCAAGCACGCCAATGCTGGCAAAGTCGTTCGAGAAAACGATGCAGAGACAACACCGCTGCGTGAGCCGAAGTATTACCAGTACGACATTGATATTGAGTCAGTGTCTGAAGTCTGGCGCCGCGGAAGCGTTGTCGCTTCTTGGTTGCTCGACCTCACGGCTGCGGCTTTGGTGGAAGATCCACAACTCGACACGTTTGCTGGTCGCGTGAGTGATTCTGGTGAAGGGCGTTGGACCAGCCTTGCTGCCATCGACATTGGTGCACCGGCTCCGATTCTTACGACGTCTCTCTACGAGCGTTTCACCTCTCGGGGCGAAGCCGATTACGCCTACAAGTTGCTTTCGGCAATGCGTAAGCAATTTGGTGGCCACGACGAGAAGTCGGCGAGTGGCAGCTGACGCTTCTATTGACGGTTCCGTCCATGTCTCAACGATTGATGGCGTTGCCGCCGTCACTCTTGAAGCCGGACCAACTGTCTTTTCAGTTCTTCCTGAAGTGGGACTGGTCGGTGCATCGCTGACGCATAAGGGTCGTCACTACCTCGACTTTCATGGCGGACCCAAAAACGCAAGGGCCGGTCACACCACCGGGCTTCCACTCCTTGCGCCCTGGGCGAATCGACTCGAACGCTCTTCGTATCGAGTTGGTTCTCATACCGTTGACCTTTCCGACGTTCCCTTGCATCGCGATGGCAATGGCCTTCCAATTCACGGAATGCTTGTCGGGCGGCCAGGTTGGGAACTCGTTTCGGTCAAAGGCCAGCCCGGTTCGGCGTCGATGGTCGCGAGGTTCGACGCCGGCGCCGACGAGGCGGTGATGGCAGCGTTTCCGTTTCCTCATGAACTCACTGTTGGATTTACCGTGACTCCCGGTCGACTGATGGTCTCGACCACCCTGACTGCAGCTGGCAAGCGCTCAGTGCCCGTGAGTTTCGGCTGGCACCCGTATTTTTGCCTTCCTGATGTCGAACGTGGCCGTATTCGATTCGGTGCGCCTGCTCGCCATCGCCTGGTACTCGATGAGCGTGGACTCCCAACGGGTGAAGAGGTTTTCGAACCAGCATCGATCGTTCGAATCGGAGAACGTTCTTTTGATGATGCCTATCGCCTCGGATCAGATCGACAGATGCTCCTCGCCTCAGGGCGACGCCGTCTGACCGTTGTCTTTGATCGAAAGTATTCCTACGCGCAGTTCTATGCGCCGCCCGGGGCAGACTTCATTGCTCTTGAGCCAATGACGGCTCCCACGAATGCGCTTTGCCAAGGGACCACGCCAATGGTCTCTCCAGGCGAGCGCTTCACCGCCCGTTTCGTTGTTTCCCTCACATGAACTCAGGAGTTCAAATGTCTGCTGCGCCGCAACCAATCGAACGATCGACTGAATGGTGGGAACTGGCTTCACATCAGGCCGAGATCGCTGACGTACACCTGCGCGATCTTTTTGCGTCTGATCCAAGTCGTGGTGAACGACTCAATGTGGAAGTTGGCGACCTGTACGTTGATTACGCCAAACATCGTCTTAATGACGAGACATTAACAAAGCTGTTCGCGCTCGCGCGTCGAGCTGATGTCGAAGGTCTGCGCGACGCAATGTGGGCTGGCGAACACATCAACGTCACCGAAGACCGAGCGGTGCTTCACATTGCCCTTCGGGCACCGAAGGGCGCGGTGTTCACTGATGAAGGTCAGAACGTTGTTCCCGATGTCCACGAAGTCCTTGAACGCATGGCGGCGTTCTCAGAGCGGATTCGTTCAGGCGAATGGGTCGGGCACACCGGCAAACGCATTCGTACAGTGGTCAATGTCGGGATTGGCGGCAGCGATCTCGGTCCGCGCATGGCCCACGAAGCGCTCCTGCCTTACGCACAGGAAAATATTGACGTTCGGTTTGTCTCCAACGTCGACGGCAATGAGTTCTATCAACTCACCCATGATCTCGATCCCGCTGAAACGCTCTTCATCATTGCGTCGAAGACCTTCACGACTCTCGAGACAATGACAAACGCGAATAGCGCTCGAGCGTGGGCACTTGCATCACTTGGTGATGAGGCCGCAATTGCAAAGCACTTTGTTGCCGTATCTACGAACGCTGCCGAGGTATCGAAATTCGGTATCGATACCGACAACATGTTCGGCTTCTGGGATTGGGTTGGTGGCCGTTACAGCTACGACTCAGCGATTGGGCTTTCGCTGGTGATCGCAATTGGTCCTGGCAACTTCACCGAAATGCTTGAAGGATTTCGACTGATCGACGAGCACTTCCGGACTGCACCGATGGAGCGAAATCTCCCGATCATCCTTGGCCTCATCGGCATTTGGTACAACAACTTCTTTGGCGCACAAACCCTCGCCGTGTTGCCCTACAGCCACTACCTCGCTCATCTCACGCCGTACCTCCAACAACTCGCCATGGAAAGCAACGGCAAGTCGGTCGATCGTTGGGGTCGCACAGTAGGGACGCAAACGGGCGAGATTGTTTGGGGTCAACCGGGCACGAACGGTCAACACGCGTATTACCAACTCATTCATCAGGGAACGAAATTGATTCCTGCCGATTTCATCGGTGTGATTTCGGCTGCGCATGAGATTGGCGGCCACCAAGACATCTTTATGGCGAACTTTTTTGCGCAGCCTGAAGCCTTGGCGTTCGGTCGAACTGCTGAACAAGTTCGGGCCGATGGCGTGCCCGAAGCACAGGTTGCCGCCCGCACCTTCTCGGGAAATCATCCGACCACGTCAATTCTCGTGCCGGAACTTTCGCCGAGAGTGCTCGGCCAGTTGATCGCCCTCTATGAGCACAAGACATTTGTTCAGGGCGCGGTGTGGGGTATCGATTCTTTTGACCAGTGGGGAGTGGAGTTGGGAAAGAAACTGGCCCAAGCAATCATTCCTGAGCTCACGACCGAAATGGCCCCGGAACTGGCCCACGATTCGTCGACGAGTGCATTGATCCGTCGCTACCGCAAGGCCCGCGGCCGGGCCTGAGTGGGGCCCGGCACAGCGCTGGGCGTCCGTGGCAGACTCCTCGTCCCTAGGTGAGGAGGATGACAGATGAAGGTTCTTGGGATCGATATCGGCGGCACAGGCATCAAGGGTGCCGTTGTCGATACCAAGAAAGGTCATCTCGTCACTGATCGGCTTCGACTGCTCACACCTGATCCGGCAACGCCCGATGCGGTGGGCACGACTGTTGCGGAAATTGCAAAGCATTTCGAATGGAGTGGTCCGATTGGTTGCACCTTTCCTGGGGTAGTGAAGGGTGGGGTGGTTTACACCGCGGCCAATGTCGATCACTCATGGATTAATGCCGATGCAGCTCGCATCATCGGGGACGCAACTGGGTGTCCTGTGACGATCGTGAATGATGCAGATGCTGCGGGCGAAGCGGAAACTCGTTTTGGCGCGGCACGCGGAAAATCTGGAGTCATCTTGACGATCACTTTGGGGACCGGCATCGGTTCAGCATTGGTGATCGACGGAACGCTTGTTCCGAATACCGAACTTGGTCACTTGTGGTTGCGTGGTGGCGATGCCGAGAAGTGGGCGGCAGCTTCGGTTCGTGAACGTCTTGAACTTGATTGGCAGGAATGGACAGCTCGCGTCGATGAATATTTGTGCTCAGTCGAAAAATTGTTCTGGCCCGACCTTTTCATCATCGGCGGCGGAGTCTCAAAGAAGGCCGAAAAATTCATTCCGAATCTGACCTGTCAGACGCCGGTCCTGCCAGCAACGCTTCGCAACGCGGCCGGGATAGTTGGCGGCGCACTTGCCGTAAGCCGTCATCGCGAAAAACATGGAACCGACGGCCAGTCTCACTTGGGAAAAAAGAAGTAGAAGAACGTTCTCAGCGGGTGTGAAGTTCCGTTGGCAGATGAGCCGTATCGGAAAATCGAAACAGGCTGAACGACAGCGACGATGCAATATGCATCGGTCGAACCACGCTGATCGACGCGTGGAAGGCAACGAAACGTTCCCATTCCCACGGAACAGGTTCGATTCCAAGAAGGTGTCCGAGACTTACAGCGTTTGCACCGGAGTGAGCCACGAAAACGATTCGAGGTCCTTCGTGGTTCATGTCCCAGAGCGGCGGGAACTGACGCGCTCGGGTGCAGCCGATGTCAGAAAGGAACGCCGTGAGCCCGCCGACAACACGGTCGTGGAATTCGCGAAACGATTCCGCACCAGGAATAGCTTCCCACTGCTCATTAAGCGGTCGGCGTCGTTGTTGAGCGAACGCCTTCTCGATGACTTCCGACGGAGTCCCCTGCCATTCGGGCGCACGAATCTCGGCGATCCAGTCATGATTTTCGGGTTCGAGATTGAACGCCTTGATTAAGGGCTGAGCCGTTTGTTGCGCGCGAACAAGTGGCGAGACGACCAAACGGTCGATCGGACGATCGGCAAAGAACGAGGGAATGAGTTCAGCCTGACGATGGCCAATGTCGGTGAGCACCGGGTCATCGACGCCACCCCCGTCGATTTCCCATTGTGGTTGTCCGTGACGAATGAAGATCAGTTCCATAGTTAGTCCAAGGGTCAGCCGCGACCAGGTCGGCGGCGATGGCGATTACTCCAACACCCATGGTGCCAGTGGCGGCGAAGGTCTGGAGCATCCAACGGGACTGCGACGATGTGTCCCGTCCCTGAGGGAATGTCACGGTTGCATCCAGGACACACATAGGTCTTGTTCGCTTCGTAGGGTTGCACTCGGCGAACCTCGACTTCGAGCCCCATTGGGTCGCGCTCGGGTTCGTTGGTCATATCAACCGAACAACGCCCAGATGACGAGACCCAGGCAGATAACGATCGCCGCACTGACCATGACATAGTCGAACGGTGTGCGGCGTTGTTGGCGATGCGGATTGAATCCCACTGTCCAAGTATTCCCCGAGAATGACCCGCCCCCGCACGCGGGTTGCGAGGCGTCCACTGGTATCGTCGCAAACCATGCGTTCCCCCCGAGTTCTTGCCGCTGGATTGATGCTGGTTGCTGGCGTGACGATCGTTGCCGCCTGCTCGAGTGGGAGTTCCACGCCGGCCGCACCAGCGGGTGATGTGGTGCTGGTCGAAGGACAGAAGGTGTACTCGCAGAACTGCGCCGGGTGCCATGGTGCCGCCGGTGGCGGCGCGTATGGGCCGAAACTGGCGGGAGTCGTGACGGTGAAATATCCGAACATCGACGATCAAATTGCTCTGATCACAAATGGGAAGGGCGCGATGCCGTCGTTCTCAAAGAAGTTGACGGCTGACCAGATCACTGCGGTCACCCGGTACTCGCGCGAGGTTCTTGTAACCAAGTAGCCATTCGCTCACAACAGTGCGAACGGCCCGTGTATGTCATCTCAGCAGTTCGTAGTGTCTGCGCCTCGGCGGCAGTCATCGCCCTTCGATCGAGTCGTTGTCGCGGAGGTTGGATGCTTGCCACCATCGGGTCGGCAACGTTGTCAGGTATCGATGGTGTACCTGTCACCGTTGAAGTACACGTTGCCAACGGGTTGCCCGGATTCACTGTGGTCGGATTGCCCGATGCGTCATGTCGCGAAGCTCGAGATCGTGTGCGCGCTGCACTTCTCACATCGGGCTACTCATGGCCCGACCGACGAACAACGGTAAATCTCGCGCCAACTTCAGTGCGCAAAGTCGGGGCGTCGTTAGATCTTGCGATCGCGATCGGTGTGCTTGTGGCCAGTGAACAACTCCCCGCCGATGTGGTCGCCGACCGAGCCTTTCTTGCTGAAGTAGGTCTCGACGGTTCTCTGCGTCATGTCCCAGGGGCTCTTTCACTTGCCGCCGCGTGTTCGCAGCCCGAAATCATCGTTGCGCCTGCTTCCTATTCCGAAGCATCGCTTGTGGCTGGTCCAAAGTTCCGATGCGCCGCAGATTTACGAACGTTGGTCGACGCGTTGCTCGCAGAAGCGCCATGGCCGCGGCCTCCCGACGAACCCATTACCGCGTCAAACGTTGGCGATGCCGATCTTGCCGATGTTCGTGGCCATCGGCTGGTTCGCTTCGGCCTCGAAGTCGCGGCTGCCGGTGGTCACCACATCCTGATGGTTGGCCCGCCTGGTTCGGGCAAGACGATGTTGGCCGAACGTCTTCCTGGTCTCTTGCCCGATCTCGATGATCACACCGCGTTCGATACCACGCGTGTGCATTCAGCCGCGGGTGAATCAATCGTTGGCGGTTTGGTTCGGCGTCCACCATTGCGAGCTCCGCATCATGGAATGAGCGCTGTAGCCATGGTTGGCGGCGGCTCGCATCGGCTGCGCCCGGGCGAAATTTCGATGGCGCATGGCGGTGTGCTTTTCCTCGATGAAATGGGGGAGTTCGGTGCCGTTGTTCTCGACTCGTTGAGACAGCCCCTTGAAGAAGGCGTTATCCGTTTGGCACGAGCCGAGACGCGTGTGGAATTGCCAGCACGCTTTCTGCTCGTTGGGGCGATGAACCCGTGCCCGTGCGGCGAGGGTGTGGTTCCGGCAGCGTGTCGGTGTTCCGATCGAGCACTTGAGCGGTATCGCAGACGCCTCTCAGGCCCGTTGCTCGATCGCTTCGACCTTCGTATCGATGTGCATCGGCCAGATTCTCGGCAGTTACTTGGTGGAAGCGCGGCGGAATCAAGTGCTGTCGTTGCTAACCGTGTTCGCAACGCTCGATGTCGCGCCATCGAGCGTGGAGTTCGATGTAATGCCGAACTTTCATCTTCCGCTCTTGAGCGCACGTCTCCACTTGAAACCGATGCGTCTGCGCTTATTGAACGGTCACTTGAATCTGGCCGTCTTTCGGCGCGTGGAATGCGGCGAGTGTGGCGGGTAGCGCGCACGATCGCTGATCTCCAAGGCCACGATGGCGCTCTCACCGCAGAACATGTGGCCAGCGCACTTCATCTGCGAACTGATCCGGCATTTCTTGTTCGTTCGTTGGTGAACTAAGTGGTCAAGGCGCGACTTCCCGACGAAGCATGGGTTGTTGCGCTCTCGCGCGTGCCCGGGGTAGGGCCGGCTCGGTTGCGAGCACTTCTTGCGAGTGACGAACCTGCGTCTCTTTGGCGTTCGGTGTGTAACGGCACACTTCCAAACGAACTTCCTTCTGGTGTGAGTTCTAACGGTGCCGGGCTTCGACTTCCTCAAGCGCTTCGTGATCAATGGCGATCCGCATCAAGAACAATTGATCCCGAGGCGTATTGGAAAGCGCACGTCGAAGCCGGTATCGGCG
This sequence comes from Actinomycetota bacterium, assembly GCA_026393455.1. Taxonomy (GTDB): domain Bacteria; phylum Actinomycetota; class Acidimicrobiia; order Acidimicrobiales; family Acidimicrobilacustridaceae; genus Acidimicrobilacustris. Next base: position 3,785 of record JAPLAE010000070.1, on the reverse strand, counting down.
TGATGCTTCGATGGTCTCCCTCATTTCCAGAAGAACTCGCCGAAGACGATGACGCGCCAGCCATCTTGTTTTGGCTCGGCGACATCGATCGTTTGGCCGGGACACGTGTCGCAATCGTCGGCACACGTCGGGCCAGTCGCTATGGCATCGATGTTGCGAATGAGTTTGCTCGAGAACTTTCACTTGCCGGCGTCTCTGTCGTCTCGGGATTGGCGCTAGGAATTGATGGAGCCGCGCATGCTGGTGCACTTGCCGTCGAAGGAGCCCCGCCAATTGCCGTGGTCGGAAGCGGACTCGATCGTGTCTATCCCCGTGCGCATCGCTCCTTATGGAGAGCAGTGGCCGAACGCGGCGTTGTGTTGAGTGAATACCCGTTGGGCTCGTCGGCAGTCGCCTGGCAGTTCCCGGCTCGCAATCGAATCATCGCTGCGCTTTCCGATGTTGTTGTGGTGGTCGAGTCGCAATCGACCGGGGGAGCATTGGGAACTGCAGTTGAAGCAGCCCGACGGGGCCGAACAGTTCTCGCCGTCCCTGGGCCAATCACGGCACCAAGCTCAGCGGGAACGAATCAACTGTTATTCGATGGCTGCGGTCCCGTTCGCGATGTTGATGATGTCCTGCTCGCACTGGGTCGTGAACCCGAACGCCGACGAGTCGCAGCCGAGCAGCGTCCGACTCCAATCGGAACTGCCAAGGATGTGCTGGACGCCTTGCCTTGGCAGGCGATTCCCGTGGAACGGGTCCTCTCTGCGACAGGTCTCGAATTGGGTTTGGTCATGCTCGTGCTCGAGCAACTCGAGAACGATGGTTGGGTCTCGCAACGCTCCGGATGGATCGAACGGATTGGCCGCGGGGGAGCGAGATGACGGCGTGCGCCGACATCGCCAAGTATCCGAGGGAACGTTCAACGCTCGCCGTTACAGTTTTGTTTGTGGCTCGCGACGCAGACCCGTGGTTTCTTGATGAGTTCCAGGCGTCGCTGACGTCGGTCTCTGCCGCAACTTTGCGCGCTTATCGAAGTGACATCGATCAGTTTGTCGAATGGGTTGGACGCCAAGACATCGAAATGCCAGCCGACGTGAGCCGCACGATTTTGCGGCGCTACATCGGTGCGATGACCACGAGAAAACTTGCGCGGCGTTCGATTGCTCGAAAAGCCTCCGCGTTACGCCGCTATTTCGCATGGCTTGTTCGAAGTGGTCACCTCAGTGCCGACCCCTCGGCTGGTCTCAGTGCCCCCGGTTCAACTGGTCGACTGCCACGCGTTCTTCGTGACGACGAGCTCACGCAGGTTCTCGACAATCCGCCAGGGACAATCGCGAATGATCCCCCAGCGATTCGCTCTCGCGACGACGCGGTGCTTGAACTTCTTTACGGAAGTGGATTGCGCGTATCGGAAGTGTGCAGCCTTCGCCCCGAAGACCTCGACCTTGCTCGGCGACGCGTGGTGGTGTGGGGTAAAGGTTCCAAACAGCGTGTCGTGCCGCTGAGTGCTCCCGCAGTCGAAGCGCTTGAACAATGGCTTGGCCATGGTCGGCGAGTGCTGGCCACGGCTTCGTCACCATCCGATGCGGTGTTTCTCAATCGCAAAGGCACTCGCCTCGGCACTCGAGATGTCCGTCGTTTGCTCGACCGCCGCGCGCCTTCCCCGACGCACCCGCATGCGTTGCGCCACACCTTCGCAACACATTTGCTCGATGGTGGAGCCGATCTTCGGGCGGTGCAGGAACTGCTCGGTCACTCCGATCTCGCCACGACGCAGCACTACACACATGTGAGCAAAGAACGCCTACGGACAGTGGTCGATTCAACCCATCCGCGCGCTTGAAGAAACAACATCGCATCTTCCTTCCCCGGTGAGAACTCATAACCGGAAGGATCAGTGTGCGATCAGTGCCGTTCACTTTGCGGGCGCGAGTTGTCAGGCTCGCTCTTGTTTTTGCAGTTGGATGTTCGATGTTTGTGGGCCTGACACCGGTCACTGCTGTTGCGGCATCGTCATCGGGCGACTACCGCCCGCCGAGCGATGCTCCGATTGTCGACCACTTTCGGCCGCCTCCGAAGCCGTGGATGGCTGGTAACCGTGGCATCGATTACGGCACTGAACCAGGCGCGCAAGTCTGGGCGGCTGGCGATGGTCGTGTGATTTTTGCAGGGCAGGTTGGTGGCCAACTGCATGTCACCGTTGAGCATCCCGATGGATTGCGCACCAGTTATTCATTCTTGGAATCGATTTCCGTTGGCGTGGGTTATCGGGTTCATGCCGGCGATGTTGTTGGAATCGCAGGAGGGCCATTCCATTTTGGTGTTCGTGCGCCCGATAATTCCTATTTCGATCCCGAAGCGCTTCTTGCGGGTTCTCTTCGACCATCAGTGCGACTCGTACCTGGCACCGATCAAGGTCTCGAGCGCCTTGGGGCACAAGAGCGGCGTTCCTTGCTGGAGACGTTTCTCGACGACGGAGTTGCAGCGCTCTCGGTAGCAGCGAGTTTTTCTTCACGAACGTCTGCGTTGCTTGCTCATTATGTCGTTGAGCTAAATCCGGAAACTCATGCAGCGCGACTCGCGTATGCGGTGGGAAAATGGTTCAAGGACCGCCAAGCATGCACAAAGACTTCAACCCCTGTTCCTTCACATACGTCACGACGTATCGTCGTCTTGGTGAGTGGACTGGGCACTTCGAGTGACGCGAATACGGCGTGGGAGATCGATACGAAATCACTCGGCTATGCCGACGCCGACGTCGTTCGTTACTCCTACGAAGGTGGACAAGCGCCACGAGTTGGTAGCGATCAAGATTCTCCTGTGCGTTCGGTCGCGTCGCACCCGCTCGACGCAATCACAACTCGTCCGTTCGATGCCGCCGACAGCCAACAATCGCTAGGAACTTCCGCAGATCGTTTAGGTGTTCTTTTGCAGTCGGTTGCGATTGCGCAGCCGGGCATTCCGATTGACGTCGTTGGTCATTCGCAAGGTGGCGTTGTGGCGCGTCTCGCTCTGGAGCGCTCTGGGGCAGAGAATCGACTTCCATCGGAGGTCGAAACGTTGGTGACGGTGTCCTCTCCTCAACAAGGGGCGCCGTTGGCCACCGGCGTTGTCGCTCTCGGCGACACTCCCGGTGGCGCCGCGGCGTTGTCGCAGGTGCGCGCTGCCGGCATGGCCGATGAGCTCGATAACCGGTTGCCGGCGTTGACCGATTTGGCGGAAACCTCGGCAACGATGGACGAACTCCACAGCCGGCCGATGCCCAGCGGGGTTCGGTTCGTCACGATCGGTGGCTCGGGCGATTTGGTGGTTCCGGGGTCTTCGGCAGGAGATGTCGTTGCCGATGCCTCAATCATTTTGCCCACGCCCCTTGGGAAAGAGGCTCATGGTTTGCTTCCCTCCACGCCTGAGGCCACAAGGGAAATCGGCCTTGCCGTGGCGGGAATGGGGCCCACGTGTCAAAGCTTCGGCGTGGCCCTTTCAGGCTTTCTGACAGCCGAATCGGTCCGATATGGCGAGACCGTGGCCAGCGCCAATGTGGCCATCGGAGCCGGCGTGTTGGCCATCCCGCCGGCCGACTAATCGGTGGGCTGGCCCCTTTCCCTAGTGCTCCCATACACTCACAACCCGGCCCAACGACCGTTGGGCATGTTGATCACCCGATCGACATACCTCTAGACACCCCGCAGCCGTGCACCCCACGGTCGTCTCCATCCTGGAAGACGCCAGCACGGGCCTGCGATCCTCCGAACCGATGGGAAGGAACACCCTCATGGCACCAGTTGTCACAATGCGCCAAC
>JAPLAE010000032.1 GCA_026393455.1 Actinomycetota bacterium | reverse complement strand
TCGATCAGTGGTCCTCGCGCGACGATCGAGCACCATTGCGAGAGGTGGTGCGCGACGCCCACGAAGCCGGAGTGTCGGTCTGGGGGCTCACGTCATCGGTATTCGCATCAGTGAGCGATACGAATTCGCCGCAAGGGGCGCTTGCACGTGCGGTTCGTTCCGTCTCCACGATTTCTGAACTCCTTGCTGCCGACGGACCCGTCCTCGTTCTTGTCGATCTTTCTGATCCAGGAAATGCCGGAACGCTGGTGCGCGCGGCCGAAGCCGCAGGGTGTGTCGGTGTGATTTTTGCGGGTTCTTCCACCGACGCGTTCGGGCCGAAGGCGGTTCGCGCTGCTGCTGGTTCCATCGTTCGGCTTCCCGTTGCCGAGTCCAGCGAAATCACCGAGGTCATGGCCGAACTCCGTTCAAGTGGCCGAGTTCTGGTGGCCACGGTGGTCGACGGGGGAGTAGCACCCGAAACGATCGACCTTTCCGGATCGGTGGCGCTGCTCATCGGATCCGAGGCCCACGGGCTGCCCGCCGAGGTCATCGATCAGTGCCCTGTCTCGGTCACCATCCCCATGGAGTCCGCCGTTGAGTCCATTAACGCTGCAGTGGCCGGTGCCGTCGTACTCTTCGAGTGTGCCCGTCAGCGTCGCCACTCATGATGAGTCGCAAAAAGAATTGGACCCACCCACCCGTGGCTAGAAGGCTCATCCTCCGATGATCGATGACATCACCCGAATCGTAGGCGCAGCTCCCGCTCTGATCGCGGGCGCAAGCTCTGTTGAAGAGTTGCGTGCAGTTGAGGCTGATCTGCTCGGCAAGAAGAGCGAACTCACCCTCCTCAAGAAGGGCATGGGTGGTCTCGATCCCGAAGGTCGCAAGGCCGCGGGTGCCGTACTGAACGATGCGCGTGAATCCATCGAGGCCGCGCTTGGTGTTCGTCGAACCGATCTTGAGCGCGCCGAGCGAGCATCAATGGTTGCCACAGAGCAACTTGACCTCACAGAACTTCTCGAACTTCCCGAACGGGGATCGCTGCATCTGGTCACGCAAACATGGGACCGGCTCGTTGATGTTTTCATCGGTATGGGGTTCACCGTCGCCGAGGGTCCAGAGGTCGAGACCGACTGGTACAACTTTGAAGCGCTCAATATTCCCGCAGCACACCCCGCACGCGGCATGTGGGACACGCTCTATGTCGATCTCGGCGATCCCGAAACTGTCCTTCTGCGCACTCATACGTCTCCAGTGCAGATCCGTGTGATGACCGATGGCGAACCGCCGATCTATGCAGTCATGCCTGGTCGCGTCTATCGACGCGACACTGCCGACGCGTCGCATATGCCCGTCTTCCATCAGATCGAAGGGCTTGTCGTCGACCGCAACATCTCGTTTGCCGATCTCGCTGGAACTCTTGAGGCATTCACAAGCGCGTACTTCGGTGGTTCGATCCATTCGCGCTTGCGTCCTTCCTATTTCCCATTCACCGAACCCTCTGCTGAATACGACATCAACTGCGTATTCTGTGAAGGAAACGGATGCCGCACATGCGGACAAACCGGTTGGCTCGAACTCGGTGGGTGCGGAATGGTGCACCCAACTGTGCTCACCAATGTCGGACTCGATCCCGAGGAATGGTCGGGATTCGCGTTCGGTTTCGGCCTCGATCGTCTGGCGCTGATGCGTCACGGCGTCGATGACATTCGCGAGATGTACACCGGTGATGTTCGATTCTTGGAGCAGTTCCCGTCATGAAGGTGCTGCTGTCGTGGTTGCAGGAGTTTGCTCCGTTCCCAGGCGACGATCCCGTCGCGCTTGGCGGCGTCATGAGCGATCTCGGTATGGCCGTTGAATCCATCGAACGCATTGGTGAAGGCCTCGATGGCATCGTCACGGTCAAGGTTCTTGAACTTCGCAAGCACCCCGATGCCGACAAGATTCAGCTTGTCGACGTCGATCTTGGCGATGGCGAGGCCCTGCAGATTTGTTGCGGCGCAACCAACCTCACGGTTGGTGATGTTGTTCCATTAGCCACGCTCGGTACAACAATGCCCGATGGCATGGAAATCGCTCGTCGCAAAATGCGCGGTGAATGGTCGAACGGAATGTTGTGCTCGGGACGCGAACTTGCCCTTGGCGAAGACCATTCCGGTATTTACATTCTCGATCCTTCCCTTGCGCTGGGCATGCCCGTCGTCGAAGCGCTCGGCATCACGCCCGATGTTTTGTTCGATCTCGAAATCAACCCCAATCGTCCCGACGCGATGTCGGTGGCTGGCGTCGCGCGCGACCTTGCAGCTCGACTCGGTCTGCCATTTGCGATTCCTGTACCAACTGTTGAAGAACTCGCTGGCGATGCAGGCTCAATCGCTTCGGTAGACATCGTCGATCCCGACCTCTGCGGCCTTTTTCATATTCGAGTGATCGAAGGCATCAAGGTCGAACCTTCTCCACGCTGGATTGCCGATCGACTTTCAGCACTGGGTATGCGCCCCATCAACAACGTGGTCGATGCATCGAACTACGTGATGCTTGAACTGGGCCAGCCCAATCACACATATGACCTCGCGAAGGTTCCGGGTGGAGCGCTCCGAGTTCGTTGGGCACGTGATGGCGAAACCATCACCACTCTCGATGGCATCGAGCGCACGCTCACCGGTGGTCGCGATGGCGTCATCGCCGATGTGACCGATTCCGCAGTTGGGATCGCAGGCGTCATGGGTGGCGCGTCCACGGAAATTTCTGAGACCACCACAACCGTGCTGCTCGAATGTGCGTGGTGGCAGCCGATGGCAATTGCACGCTCTTCAAAGTTCATGGGTCTTCGTTCCGAAGCGTCTGCTCGTTTCGAACGAGGTGTCGATCCGGAAATTGTTGATCTCGCTGCTCGCCGGCTTGCTGAATTGCTGGCCCCGTCGGGTGCCCGTCTTGTTCAGGGTTCCGTCTCGGTCGATGGCGACCTGTCTGTTACGCCAGCGGTACGAGTGCGAACAACGCGCGTCAACCAGTTGCTCGGCACCGCCATTGCAACCGACGAGATCGTTTCGTTGCTGACTCCGATCGGGTTCGTTTGTGCCGCCGGGGCCGATGCCGATGTTCTGCTGGTGACCGTTCCCACGTTCCGCCCCGATACAACGAACGAAACCGACGTCATCGAAGAGATCGCCCGTCATTACGGCTACAGCAAGATCGTCGGTCGCGCTCCGACCTCTGCTCACACCGGTTCGCTCACGCCCATCCAGCGCGATCGCCGCAGCATTCGCCAAGTCCTCGTTGGACGAGGAATCCACGAAGCAATGCCGCTGCCATTCTTGGCGCCAGGCGATCTCGCCCGTTGCGGACTTCCCGCCGAAGCAGTGACAGTCACGAATCCACTTGCAGCAGAAGAAAGCATCTTGCGCACGTCGCTTCGTCCTGGATTGTTGCGTGCCATTGCGTATAACGAGTCGCACCGGACCGATGGTGTTTCGTTATTCGAACTCGGCAAAGTTTTTGCGCTTCCGGCATCTGGCGAAACACTTCCTGATGAGCGCGAGCACCTCGCGGTGGCTCTCGCCGGCCGTGATGCAACGGCTGCTGCCAATGTTTGGGCACTGCTCGCCCAGACGCTTGGCCTCAACGATGTTGTTATCGATCAATCGGCACCTCCGGCCGGTCTCCATCCGGGTCGTAGTGGCGTGCTGCGTCGTGGGGGAGAGCAACTCGGCGAGATCGGCGAGATCGACCCAGGTGTCCTCGATGCCCTCGGACTTCGTGAGCGGGTTGCCTGGTTGCAGCTCGACCTCGCTGTGGCGTTAGCCGCGCCTCATGGAGAACACCGCTATCACCACATCAGCCGCTATCCGTCGAGCGACCTCGATCTGGCCTTCGAGGTCGACAACGCTGTGCCCGCGGCTTCGATCGAAGCCGCGGTCCGGTCCGCTGCAGGCCCGTTGCTTGTGACCGTGAACCTCTTTGATGTCTTCCGGGGCCACCCGATCCCCGATGGGCGACGGAGTCTGGCCTACCGTTTGCGTTTGCAGGCGCCCGATCGGACCCTGACCGATGACGACATCGGCGGCGTTCAGCGCTCGGTGGTCGAGGCACTTGGCGCCATAGGAGCCAGTCTCCGAGGCTGAACCTTGAGGGCAAGGACAGAAATGACGGGATTGTGCATAATCTTGCATCCTTGTGCATGACCTTGTAAGGTGTGCAGGTGACTTCCGTCGGCATTCTCGGCGCTTCGGGCTTTACCGGGGCGGAACTTCTTCGGCTTCTCGCCAACCATCCTGAGTTCGACCTCGCGTTCGCGACAGGGGAGAGCCAAGCGGGGGTAGCTGTTGGCGATCTCTATCCAAGTCTTTCGGCGGCCTATGCCGATGTGGAGTTCAAGTTGTTCGAACCCTCGCTGCTCGACGGCGTCGATCTAGTTTTCTGTGGCCTTCCGCACGGCGCTTCTCAATCGCTTATGCCGACTCTTGTTGACAACGTGAAATGGGTTGTCGACCTCGCAGCCGATTTTCGGTTGCAGGATGCTGCCCTTTATCCGCAGTGGTACGGCGATGTTCACCCTTGTCCTGAGTTGCTTCCGAAGTTCGCCTACGGATTGCCCGAGTTGTATCGGTCGCAAATTTTCGGAGCTTCAGCGGTTGCGGTTCCGGGTTGTTACCCCACCTGTACGTCTCTCGCGATTGCGCCACTGATCACAAACGGCCTAGTGCATCTCGACAGCATCGTCGTCGACGCGGCGAGCGGCGTTTCTGGTGCTGGTCGGCCACCGAAACCAAACACAACGTTTTGCACGGTCGACGAGGACTACACCGCCTATGGCTTGCTGAACCACAGGCATACGCCAGAGATTGAACAGAACATCGCGACATTGGCGTCATCGAAGAGTTCTGAGGTGTCGGTCCTTTTCACGCCTCACCTGGCTCCAATGAATCGGGGAATGCTCGCCACCTGCTATCTGAAGCCGACTGGATCGCAGACAACTGAGCAGTTGCTCGAAATCTACGAAGATTTCTACGCCGACGAACAATTCGTTGTTGTTACCGACGGTTCTCCTTCGACAAAAGCCTGCTTGGGCTCCAACACCGCACACGTAACGGTGATAGCCGATGAACGGACGGGTCACATCGTCGCGATAGGAGCAATCGACAACCTCACAAAGGGCGCTTCCGGTCAGGCCGTGCAGTGCGCCAACATCCTCACTGGTATTTCTGAAGCAACCGGTCTTTCTTCGATTGGGGTCTACCCATGAGCGTCACCGCTGCACCCGGATTCGTTGCGGCCGGTGTTGCTGCCGGAATCAAGGCATCGGGCAAGCCCGATCTTTCACTTGTTGCAACTGCCGACGGACTTCCGGTCTCTGCGGCAGGAGTGTTCACGCGCAACAAGATGACAGCCGCGCCGGTAATCACCACGCGCTCACATCTCGAGGCCACCGCCGGTCATGCCGTCGCTGTTGTTCTTAATAGCGGCAACGCGAACGCGGCCACTGGGCAACAAGGTCTCGACGATGCCGAAGCAATGTGCGCGTCGGTTGCAGCCGAACTCGGTATTGATGCCAGCCAAGTACTGGTGTGCTCGACAGGCCTCATCGGCATCCCTATGCCGATCGATGTCATCGCCGCCGGCATTCCATCAGTTGTCGCGGCTCTTTGTGCTGACGGCGGCCAAGCCGCAGCAACCGCCATCATGACGACTGACACTGTGGCCAAGCAGGTAATTGTGGAAGGCAATGGGTTTGTCGTCGGTGGAATGGCCAAGGGGGCGGCGATGCTCTCGCCGAACATGGCCACGATGCTCGCAGTACTTACGACCGATGCCGCTGCAACGCCAGAGCAACTCAAGGCAGCACTTGTTTACGGCGTTGCTAATTCGTTCAATGCCCTCGATGTCGATGGTTGTACGTCAACGAACGACACGGTCTTGCTGCTTGCCAGCGGGCTAGCTGGTCCTATTGACGAGAACGCCCTCAATTCCGCTGTCGCCGAGGCGTGCGCGAGTCTGGCTGCACAGATGTGTGCCGATGCTGAAGGTGCCACGAAAGTGGTTCGCATGACCGTTACAGGTGCAGCATCTGACGCTGAAGCGCTCATTGGGGCTCGGTACGTGTCCAGAAGCAATCTGGTGAAGTGTTCCTGGTACGGATGTGATCCGTATTGGGGTCGGATCGCCAGTGACCTCGGTTCCTGTGGCATCGAGTTCGATCCTGCAATGTTCTCTGTTTCCTACGGTGGAGTCACGGTGTGTCGCGGCGCAATCGATGCCGATCACGACGTTGCGGCCGTTGTTGCGCACATGGCAGGACGCAACCTCGAAATCGTTGCCGATCTCGGTCTTGGTACAGGCACCGCAACGATCCTCACTAACGATCTTTCTCACGCATACATCGACGAAAATATGGGCACCTCATGAGCGCGAATAACGCAAAGAAGCCAGGAGCATCGGCACCTTCATCGCACGCTGGTCCGGCAATGGCCACCGCTGAAGTTCTCATCGAAGCTTTGCCGTTCATTCGTGAGTTTTGGGGAAAAACCATCGTTGTGAAATATGGCGGCAACGCCATGGCTGACTCAGCGTTGGCGGAATCATTCGCGGCCGACATCGTACTGTTGCACTCGGTCGGCATTCGGGTGGTTGTTGTGCATGGTGGCGGCCCTCAGATCGGCGATCTTCTTGCGCGGCTTGGCATCAAATCTGAATTTAAAGATGGTCTGCGGATCACCGATGCCGACACGCTCGATGTGGCGCGCATGGTGCTCGTGGGCAAGGTCAACCGGGACATCGTCGCGTCGATCAATACTCACGGAGCGTTGGCCGTCGGACTCTCGGGCGAAGACGGAGGGCTCATCGAGGCCAATCGGCGTGATCCAGAACTTGGTTTTGTTGGCGACGTCGCCAATATCAATCCCGCCATCGTCGAGTCGCTGTTGGCTCAGAACCTCATCCCCGTGGTTTCCACCATCGGCGCCGACCTCAGCGGTCAGTCCTACAACATCAACGCCGACACAGTCGCTGGTGCAATCGCCGGCGCGCTCGGTGCAACCAAAGTCATTTATCTCACCGATATCGCTGGCTTGTTGCGTGATGTCGATGACCAATCCAGCCTTATTGCGGAAACAACACCGTCAGAAATTGCAGGACTGATTGCCGATGGTGTGCTTTCGGGCGGGATGATTCCGAAGGTTGAAGCTTGTCTCGAAGCGATCAACGCCGGAGTTCCTGCTGCACACATGCTCGACGGAAGAGTTCCGCACGTCGTGCTCCTTGAACTGTTCACCAAAGCGGGCGTCGGAACGATGATCACATCGGAGGGCGTCGCATGAGCAATCACTCAGAAGCAATGCAAGCACCAGTCGGTCTCGATCACTGCCCATTCATGCCCACCTATGGCGCTCCAGCGGTGCGGATGGTTCGGGGTGAAGGCTGTCGACTTTGGGATGAAGACGGGAACGAGTATCTCGATTTCCTCGCTGGTATCGCCGTCGTTGGCGTAGGCCACGCAAATCCCGAGATTGCCGACGCGATCGCAGAACAAGCGCGCACGTTGGTGCACGTTTCAAATCTCTACGGCAGCGTTCCCGGTACCGAGGTTGCGATCACTCTTGATCGGCTGCTCGGTGGTGGCGGACAGATTTTCTTTACGAACTCCGGAGCAGAAGCCATCGAATGCGCCATCAAACTGGCGCGCAAATGGGGCGGCCACGGTCGTTATGGAGTCGTTAGCGCGTATGGCTCGTTCCATGGACGCACCCTTGGTGCTCTTCATGCCACTGGCCAGCCCGCGAAGTGGGAGGGGTTTCAACCGCTGCCTGAAGGTTTCCGTCACGTTGCATGGAACGATCTCGAGGCGCTCGAAGCGGCAATCGATCCAACCGTTGCCGCGGTCCTGCTCGAGCCAATTCAGGGCGAAGGTGGCGTATATCCGGCCACAGCCGAATACTTCGAAGGCGTGCGGAGACTCTGCGACGAACGCGGCCTTCTCATGATCGTCGACGAAATCCAGACCGGCCTCGGTCGGACCGGTGAGTGGTTCGGCTTCGAGCACTTTGGCGTCGAACCCGATGTTGTCACCATGGCAAAAGCACTTGGTAACGGAATGCCTATTGGTGCGTGTTGGGCGAAGAAGGATGTCGCCGCGGTTTTCCAGCCTGGCGATCACGGGACGACCTACGGAGGCCAACCACTTGCTGCATCGGCAGCTCGGGCGACTCTTGCAATTCTTGAGCGGATCAACGCCCCGCAACTCGCTGAACAAGCTGGTGCTCAACTGCGGCATTCGCTCGAAATTATTGATGGTGTGGTCGAAGTTCGCGGACTCGGGTTGTTGCTTGCTGCACAACTCGCCGAAGGCATCGATGCCAAGGCAGTTGCGGGCGATCTCCTGAGCAAGGGATTAATCGTTAATGCGGTATCACCGACCGCATTGCGGTTCGCTCCGCCGCTCATCGTTTCTGAATCCGAAATAGCGCAAGCCGTTGAACTTCTTTCATCGGTTCTTGCCACTCATCTCACTAAGGCTCAGTCATGAGACATCTCCTCGAGGTCGATGACCTTTCAACAACTGAACTTGTGGACATACTCGACCTGAGTCGGGCCGCAACAGTGCCAAGAAGCCTCGATGGCCTCGGTATGGCGTTGCTTTTCGAGAAGCCCTCGGCGCGAACACGCAACTCGATGGAGATGGCGGTCGTTCAACTCGGTGGCCACCCGCTCACCATCCGGCCAGACGAGGTTGGACTCGATACTCGCGAGAGCGTCGAAGATGTGACGCGGACGTTGTGCTGCTATCACGCGGCAATTGGAGCGCGAGTCTTCGAACATTCGAAACTCGAACGAATGACCGCCGTCAGTTCTGTCCCTGTCGTGAACATGCTTTCCGACGAAGCTCATCCGCTTCAGGCTCTTGCTGATCTACTGACCATGGTCGATGAGTTTGGTGGCGTGAGCGCGCTTGCCGGTCGGACCATTGCCTATGTGGGCGACGGCAATAATGTCGCTCGAAGTTTGGCCATTGGCGCCGGCATGTTGGGCATGAACGTTCATGTCGCCACTCCGGTGGGTTACGAACTTTCAGAGCGCGATGTTGCACGGATTGTTGCCACGGGCGCCGATCTCCACACATCTAATGATCCGTTCGCTGCGGTGGCGGGCGCAAGCATTGTTTACACCGACGTCTGGGCCTCGATGGGTCAAGAGTCAGAGGCCGATCAGCGTCGAACCGCGTTTGCCGGTTTCACCGTCGATAACGCAATGATGGCTAACGCTGCTTCCGAAGCAATATTCATGCATTGTCTCCCAGCGCACAGGGGAGAGGAAGTCTCTTCCGAAGTTCTCGAGGGGTCACAGAGTCGAGTGTGGCCTCAAGCCGAAAATCGTATGCACGCCGCACGAGGCGCGTTGGTCTGGCTGCTGGAGCAACGATGACTGATACCAAAGAACCGTCGAAGTTGGGAAAGACGCAGCGTCAGCATTTGGTGGCCCGACTCATCGAGTCACAGGTTGTCGCGAACCAGTTAGCGCTGGTCGAGTTATTGGCGACTGAAGGCGTACTTGCAACGCAAGCAACAGTTTCTCGTGATCTCGAAGACCTCGGTGCGATCAAAGTGCGAATGCCTGGTGGCGAGTCGGCCTATGCCATCCCCGCATTGCCGAAAGAGCAGCGAGCCCCCGAGGATCACCTGCGCCGCGTGTTTGGTGACTGGGTTGTTGAAGTTTCCACGTCAGACAACCTCGTCGTCATCCGTACCCCACCCGGTTCTGCTCACGTGGTCGCATCGGCCCTCGATCGTTCTGGTTTGGCCGGAATTCTCGGAACCGTTGCCGGTGACGACACGATCCTGATCGTGGTGGCCTCCGAAATCGGTGGTTCAACGATTGCTGCACAGCTTTCTGATCTTGCTGGTCTTTGAAACCAGTTCCTAGTCACATTCGATTCAACGAAGGAAGAGCAATGGCACAACGAGTGGTGTTGGCATACAGCGGTGGTCTCGATACGTCGGTCGCTGTGCGATGGATGATCGAAAATTATGGTGTTGAGGTAGTCACCGTCGCGTGCAATCTCGGCCAAGAGGGCGACTGGGAAGGTCTTCAAGCCAAGGCGTTCGCCGCTGGCGCAATCGAAGCGATCGTCGTCGATTGTCAAGAAGAGTTTGCCGACGAGTTCCTCGCTCCGTCGCTTAAGGCCAATGCGCTTTATGAAGGTAAGTACCCGCTCGTGTCGGCGTTGTCGCGTCCTGTGATTGTCAAGCACCTCGTTGCGGCAGCCCGGCTTCATGGCGCTGACGCTGTGGCGCATGGATGTACTGGCAAGGGCAACGACCAGGTCCGCTTCGAAGTTGCAACGCGGGCTCTCGCCCCCGATCTTGAGATTCTCGCTCCGGTTCGTAACTGGGGAATGACTCGTGAGATGTCGATCGACTACGCCGAGAAGCACAACATTCCTGTTCTCGCCACGAAGGAAAAGCTCTACTCAATCGACGACAATCTCTATGGCCGCGCCATCGAATGCGGCGAGATGGAAGATCCGTGGTCGCGCCCACCCGAAGGTGTGTGGTCGATGACAACGGTGAAGGCATCAGAGGCTCGTGAGGTCGTGATCGGCTTCGAACGGGGCATTCCCGTCTCAATCGACGGCAACGCCCGCACACTTGCATCGCTCATCGTTGAGATGAACGACATCGTTGGTTCCTATGGTTGGGGCCGGCTCGACATGGTCGAGAATCGTCGCGTTGGCATTAAGAGCCGTGAAACCTATGAGGCCCCTGGTGCGCTTGCGCTCATCCTCGCTCATCAAGATCTTGAATCGTTGTGCCTTGAGCGCGACGTCATGCATGAGAAGCAACGGCTTGAAGGTCGTTACGCCGATCTTGTCTATGACGGCATGTGGTACTCGCCGCTCAAGAATGCCCTCGATGCGTTTGTTGAGTCGACGCAGCAGTACGTCACCGGTGAGGTTCGACTCCGCCTCGAGCCGGGTCGTTGCTATGTGGTTGGTCGTCGGAGCCCTTGGAGCCTCTACGACTACGGACTGGCAACCTACGACGCGGAAGACACGTTTAATCACGCTGATTCCGAAGGCTTCGTAAAGCTTTGGGGGCTTGGCATTCAAACCTGGGCGGCTCGACAGTCAACCGCCACCGACGGAAAGTAACCACACATGAGCACTCTTTGGCACGGCCGGTTCGAAGGCGGACCAGCCGAGGAATTGATGGCATTTACCGTAAGTCTTCCGTTCGACTCTCGGTTGGCCGCTGATGACCTCACAGGATCGCGCGCGCATGTGCGCGGCCTGGTTCGTGCCGGGATCATCTCCGATGATGAGGGCAAATCGGTTTTGGATGCCCTTGACGCAGTCGAGAAGGAACTTCGTGACGGTTCATTCATTTTCGTTGCTTCTGACGAAGATATTCATACAGCGATAGAGCGTCGCGTCACCGAACTCGCTGGTTCAGCGGGGGCAAAGCTCCACACCGGGCGGAGTCGAAACGATCAGGTGGCAACAGATCTGCGGCTCTTTACCAAACGCGAGATCGGAACCGTCATCTCGAAGGTTCTCCATCTTCAACAGGTATTGCTCGATCGCGCCGGCGAAGTCGGAGACGCTGCTCTGCCTGGTTACACCCATATGCAGCGGGCGCAGCCAGTTCTGCTCGCACATCATCTACTGGCCCACGGCTGGTCATTCGCCCGAGATATCGATCGACTCATCGATGCGCGCACACGGCTCGACGTTTCTCCGCTTGGTGCCGGCGCGCTCGCAGGATCGTCGTTACCGCTTGACCCTGCTGCCACCGCAGCCGATCTTGGTTTCGCTGGAGTGTTCGCAAACTCGCTCGACGCTGTGAGTGATCGCGATTTTGTGGCTGAGTCGCTCTTCGTGCTCGCGCTGTTGGGGGTGCACCTGTCGCGGCTCGCCGAGGAAATCATTCTTTGGTCGACCGACGAGTTCGGATTCCTTGGCCTTGCCGATGCCTATTCCACGGGGTCATCGATGCTTCCCCAGAAAAAGAATCCCGACATCGCGGAACTCACGCGTGGCAAGACTGGGCGACTCATCGGAAATCTGACTGGTCTTCTCGCGACGTTGAAGGCCCTTCCGTTGGCGTACAACAGAGACCTACAAGAAGACAAAGAGCCGCTGTTCGATTCCCTCGACACGGTTGTTCTTGCTCTTGGCGCAATGGCTGGGTTGTTGGCTTCGTCGACCTTCCACTTCGATGCAATGACTGCCGCTGCGAACGCGCCAACAGCCGCCGCTACCGACCTCGCCGAATGGCTCGTCGTCAACGGCACGCCCTTCCGTGACGCCCATGCAATCGTCGGTGCATTGGTGCGCAGAAGCCTCGATGAAGGCGTCGCTCTCCGTGAACTTGTTGCTGCGTCACCTGAGCTTGGGCCTGATGCAGTGTTCCTTGTTGATCCCGGCGTTGCCGTGACACGCCGGACCACTCCAGGCGGTGGCGGGCCCGCCCCCGTTGCAACACAGCTCAAGGCGTTCAGCGCAAGAGTCGCCGCCGACCAAGCGCGGGTTTAGCCGGCGATGAACCATTCAGGGAACAGTGAGGTTGGTCCGCGACCGACCTTGGCGTCTCCGGTGATCGTGTCCGAGGAAGGTCTTGCTCCTTCGGAGGATCTCACGATGCTTATCGATCGCCTCGACCATCACGACACCGATGATCCGACACAGCGCGCAATCGCGCAACGAATGACGGAGTTTGCACGAGCTCACGACGATGCACTTTTCCGCACCTGCCCTGAAGCACATTTCACCGGATCAGCACTCGTTGTTGAAGAGGGTGCCGAACGGTTCATCCTCCTGTTCCACACGAAGTTGCAGAAGTGGTTGCAGCCAGGAGGACACGTCGATGGCAATGCAAACCTTCCGGCCTCGGCGCTGCGTGAGGCGCAGGAAGAGACCGGCATCGAAGGACTCCGAGTGGTGCGCCCAGCTTTCGATTTAGACATTCACGAGGTTCGGCCTCCGAATGAACCACCTCACCTTCATCTCGACATCCGGTTCGTGGTTCTTGCTCCCAACGGTTCTATTCCTGTCGGCAACCATGAATCTCGTGAACTTCGCTGGGTCACCGAACGTGAACTGGATGACTTCGATGTCGATGAAAGCGTGCGCCGTCTCGTGCGCCAGGGATTACCGCTTCTGCAGAATTTGTAGAACGAAACCGACGCCTATTCGATGTCGTCGGGAGTCACGCAGTTGTACATCTTGTTGAACGTGGCGAAAAAGTCGATGGGGCGTGTGACTTGACCCTTGTCTTTTAACGACACATAGAAACGCGCCTTCGGGTTGACGAGAAGCGCCTCTGCGTAGGATTCGCGATTACCAACAAATGATCGCCAGTCCGCGAGCCACTCGGAAATGTTCTTTCCATCGTGGGTATCGGCCGGGGGAGCAATGCTCTTCAAGTTGTCGAGCATTGTGTTGAGGATGACGTCGGTCTTCGTAACCACTTCCGACCGAGAAACTGGGTCGGTGGTTTGGTACGACTTCGGCAGCAGGGCCAGCTCTCCGGCAGCCGTGGTGCAGATCTGATCGGCGGCCACGGGGAACGTCCGGTCCTGCAGCGTTCCTGGCGCCTTGGTGGACGGTGGGAAAAACAGCGCCCATCCCCAAAGAAACAGAATGACGAAAACAGCGAGCAGCGCGAGAATTCTCGCGGTTCGTGCCCGGAACGACATCGGTTCGCTTTCCTCGTCAGAGACAGGGGAGGCGGAGTCATCGATGTCCATGGCCTCTAACTGTTGCCCGTGGGACCTCTGCTGGCAAAGCGGGCAGCCGCCAGAGCGCGTATCCGCCATGTTCGAGGCAATACCGGCTGGACTAGATCACCAAGACGGGAGAGAGTGACCCCCTGTGAGTACCGCCGACATTCTTGATGATCTTGCCGCCCGCGGTTTGATCCACGACACAACCGATATCGATGCCCTCCGTGACCGCATGAGTCAGGGGCCGATGTCGGTCTACGCCGGGTTCGATCCCACCGCCGACAGCCTTCATGTCGGAAATCTCGTCCCGCTGTTGTTGCTGCGTCGGTTCCAGCTCTTTGGTCATAAACCGGTTGCTCTCGCCGGAGGCGCTACCGGAATGATTGGCGACCCCGGGGGACGGTCATCGGAACGATCGTTGCTCGATGCCACAACGCTCGACAGCAATCTCGCTGCGATCAAACCGCAGTTAGAGATGTTGTTGGATTTCACCCCGGGCGACACCCAGGCCTCGCTGGTCGACAACCGTGACTGGACTGCCCCCATGGGCGTCCTTGAATTTCTTCGTGATGTCGGCAAGCACGTCACCGTCAACACGATGTTGGCGAAGGATTCCGTGAAATCACGCGTTGAATCCGATGCGGGTATCTCATTTACAGAATTCAGTTACATGCTCCTTCAGGCCAACGACTTTCATCATTTGTTCAATGAAATGAAGGTGGAATTGCAGGTCGGTGGTTCTGATCAGTGGGGCAACATCACTGCTGGTATCGATCTCATTCGTCGTAAAGAAGCAGCACACGTCCACGGATTGACCGTTCCACTCGTGACTCGAGCCGATGGGCAGAAGTTCGGAAAGTCGGCTGATGGAGCTGTGTGGTTGTCGCCAGAGCGCACCACGCCCTACGCCTTCTTTCAATATTTTGTCAACGTCGATGACCGAGATGTTGAGCGCTTTTTGTTGCAGATGACGCTGATACCAGTTGACGAGGTTGCTTCGGTGCTGAGCGACCACCAGGCCGACCCAGGAAAGCGTCACGCGCAGCAGGTTCTGGCCAAGGCGGTGACTGCGCTAGTCCACGGCCAGGCCGAGGCCGAGCAAGCCGCGGGCGCATCGCAGGGATTCACTCGGGCGGTCGGGGAGTTTTCCGGCGCCGATTGGGCCGAGTTGGCAACAAGCCTGCCGACCTTCGAGGTCACTCCATCCGATCTGGGCCGTGATCTCGTGGAATTCTTGGCGGAGAACGGCGCCATTTCCTCTCGCAGTGAAGGTCGCCGGCTCATCGCGCAATCGGGACTGACATTCAACGACGCGGTGGTCACTGACGCCAGGGTGCTCTCGGTCGAAGACTTCAATGCCGATGGCTACGCACTGGCGCGTAGGGGCAAAAAACAGCGTTTTCTTCTGCACTTTCCTTCAAAACCCTGAAGTTTCACGGGATCGAAGCGAACCTCGGCGGGGGGACGAGCAGTTGTCGATGTGCATTTGTCGGAAGGGACCGCTATGTTGTCCTGACCACCTCGGAGCGGCCTCGCCGCATTGGGGCGGTCGACCCCCCTGATTTCAACAATCGTGAGCTTCTTGCGCTGTTGAGTTGCGTGGGTCGGACCCGCCCGCTAGGGTGGCTCTCCGCTCCTGAGGCGGCTTCCTCAACTGGAAGTTGCTCCGGTAGCTAAGTCGTTTCCGACGAATGTACGTTCGTCGGCTGCCGCACCTTCGGGTGCACCGAGTTCTGGCCGGTCGTTCTTGACTGAGCCCCCTCGGGTTGTGCTCCTTGAAAACGGAACAGAGGACGAAAAAGCCAGTGCGGGCGATCACCGCAACCGGCCTTCCCCGTGCTCATTCGCGCCCCGGCTTGCCGGATCGGGAATGGGGAGAAGGTACGAGTCGTGATCGTTCACCAAGCAATTCCGGCCGAACCCATGTGTATGGGGGAAGCCACGGAGCGGTTCGAAAGAACCAAACCACTTCGAGATTCAGAGAGGTGAGCCCCTCTCTCTCGGACTTTTCATGATCGAGTCATGTCTTTCCACGCCTTCGGGTATGGCGGGATGTGGACACGGTTTCGATGGAGAGTTTGATCCTGGCTCAGGACGAACGCTGGCGGCGTGCCTAACACATGCAAGTCGAGCGGGATCCATCCAGTAGCAATACTGGTGAAGATCTAGCGGCGAACGGGTGAGTAACACGTGAGAAACCTGCCCCGGACTCTGGGATAACACGAGGAAACCCGTGCTAATACCGGATACCTTCTTTTGACCGCATGGTCAGATGAAGAAAGATTTATCGGTTTGGGAGGGTCTCGCGGCCTATCAGCTAGTTGGCGGGGTAATGGCCCACCAAGGCATCGACGGGTAGCTGGTCTGAGAGGA
The DNA here is from genome assembly GCA_026393455.1 of Actinomycetota bacterium. Taxonomy (GTDB): domain Bacteria; phylum Actinomycetota; class Acidimicrobiia; order Acidimicrobiales; family Acidimicrobilacustridaceae; genus Acidimicrobilacustris. The sequence continues at coordinate 600 of JAPLAE010000032.1, read as the reverse complement.
CGATCAGCCACACTGGGACTGAGACACGGCCCAGACTCCTACGGGAGGCAGCAGTGGGGAATCTTGCGCAATGGGCGAAAGCCTGACGCAGCAACGCCGCGTGCGGGATGAAGGCCTTCGGGTTGTAAACCGCTTTCAGCAGGGAAGAAATTGACGGTACCTGCAGAAGAAGCCCCGGCCAACTACGTGCCAGCAGCCGCGGTAACACGTAGGGGGCGAGCGTTGTCCGGATTTATTGGGCGTAAAGAGCTCGTAGGCGGTTCGGTAAGTCGGGTGTGAAACCTCCAGGCTCAACCTGGAGACGCCACCTGATACTGCTGTGACTAGAGTCCGGTAGGGGAGTGTGGAACTCCTGGTGTAGCGGTGAAATGCGCAGATATCAGGAAGAACACCAGCGGCGAAGGCGGCACTCTGGGCTGGAATTGACGCTGAGGAGCGAAAGTGTGGGTAGCAAACAGGATTAGATACCCTGGTAGTCCACACCGTAAACGTTGGGCACTAGGTGTGGGGAGGATCAACCCTTTCCGTGCCGTAGCTAACGCATTAAGTGCCCCGCCTGGGGAGTACGGCCGCAAGGCTAAAACTCAAAGGAATTGACGG
>JAPLAE010000132.1 GCA_026393455.1 Actinomycetota bacterium | reverse complement strand
TGTTCTGGACAACTCAATTCTCAACGTTGCTCTTCCGACGATCCAGAAGGATCTCAACGCATCGTCGAGTGATCTGCAATGGATCGTTGATTCCTACACGTTAGTTTTCGCTGGTTTGTTGCTCACAGCTGGCGCACTCGGCGACAAATTCGGTCGGCGTGGAGCAATGCAAGTCGGTTTCATTCTCTTCGGTATTGGTTCCGTCGCATCAGCGTTGGCCACAACTTCTGGCCAGTTGATTTCAACTCGTGCCTTCATGGGTATTGGTGGCGCGCTCATCATGCCGGCCACATTGTCGATCATCACGAATGTGTTCCCACCCGAAGAACGTTCAAAGGCAATTGGGGTGTGGGCCGGAACCGCAGGTCTTGGTGGCGCATTAGGCCCCTTAACGGGCGGCTTTCTGGTGCAGCATTTCTATTGGGGCTCGGTATTCCTCGTGAATATTCCGATCGTGACGATTGGTCTTATCGCTGGCATCTTCCTCATCCCAACATCGAAAGATCCCTCGGCGCCCCGACTCGATCCGGTGGGCGCGGTTCTTTCGATCGTCGGTCTGGCGCTGCTCCTGTTCGCCATCATCGAAGCGCCCGATAACGGTTGGGGTTCGAGCCAGACACTCCTTTACGGTGGTTTGGGTATTGGGCTGCTCATCGTGTTCGGAATTTGGGAAGCAAAGAGCGATCATCCGATGCTCGATGTCACGTTCTTCAAAAAAGCGCGTTTCACCGCTGCGGCTGGTGCGATCACCCTGGTGTTCTTCTCGATGTTTGGTTCGTTGTTCTTGTTGACGCAGTACTTCCAGTTCGTTCTTGGGTACACCCCGCTTGAAACTGGCATTCGGATGTTGCCGTTTGCTGCAGCGATGATGGTCATTGCTCCGCTCAGTTCACGAGTGGTTGACCGCATCGGCTCCAAGTTCACGGTCGCTCTCGGTCTTGGCCTCGTCACGCTCGGATTAGTGACCATGGTGGGGCTGCAGGTCGATACGCCGTATTCCAATATCTTTTGGCGACTTATGTTGATGTCGGCCGGGATGGGTCTGACCATGGCCCCGGCAACCGAGTCGGTCATGGGATCGCTGCCGCTTTTCAAAGCCGGGGTGGGTTCGGCAGTCAATGACACCACTCGCCAGATGGGCGGTGCCTTGGGCGTGGCTGTTATCGGTTCGGTTCTCGCGACCACCTATGGCAATCAGGTACGTGATTTCCTCAGTGGCCTTGGCCTTCCCCTCCCGCAGGCATTCATTGATGCGGCCCACAACAGCATTGGTGCAGTGCAAAACGGGATCGTTCCCAAATTGCAGGAACTGGGTCTGAACGACAAGGCCGCAACCGTTAGTGCCGAGGCCAATTCCGCCTTTGTGAGCGCCGTGCATTGGGGCGTGCTTACTGCTGCCGCTGCAACCGCGATCGGGGTCGTGATGGTGCTGCTCTTCCTCCCTGCCCGAGCTCGAGCCACCGATGTTCAAGAGCAGGACTTCCAATTCGTGGGCGAACAGGTCGAGGATCTCCTGACCGAGTAATCCACGGCTAACCTGCGCAGCCGTGATCCTCTCTGACCGCACCATCCGTGAAGAGGTCGAAGCCGGCCGCATTGTTATTGAGCCGTACGACCCCAGCTGCGTCCAGCCATCATCGGTCGATCTTCATATCGATCGTTTTTTCCGGGTGTTCCGGAATCACACGATGGGCCACATCGACGTCAAGCAGAACCTTGAGGATCTCACCGAACTCGTCGAGATCGGTCCGGACGACACGTTCATGCTTCACCCAGGCGAATTTGTTCTTGGGTCCACCAGCGAACGCGTTGGACTCCCCGCCGATCTCGTTGCTCGGCTTGAAGGCAAGTCATCGCTTGGTCGACTCGGTCTACTGATTCACTCAACCGCTGGCTTTGTCGACGCCGGTTGGGACGGTCAGCTCACGCTTGAACTTTCGAACGTGGCCAGTCTTCCGATCACGTTGTATCCGGGAATGAAGATCGGGCAGATCTCTTTCATCCGCATGACCACGCCAGCAGACAACCCCTACGGTTCGTCGGCTGTCGGCTCGAAGTATCAAGGCCAGATCGGCCCGCGCCCCAGTCGCTACTGGGAAAACTTCCGCTGATTACTTTGTAGCTTCGGCTTCTGCCTCGGAGCGTTCGATCGCATCGAGGATATGCATCGAAATGTCGGCGACCTTCACTTGGTCTTCATCGATGCCCTGTGCTTTCACGCCATCGTCGATCATGATGTAGCAGAACGGGCACGCAACAGCGATCTTGGTTGCACCAGTTCGCAGCAGTTCTTGCGAACGTTCGATGTTGATCTGCTTGCCAGTGCTTTCTTCCATCCACATGCGACCGCCACCAGCACCGCAGCACATTCCCTGCGTGCCATTGCGACTGGCTTCAACGATTTCAATGCCACCGAGTGAACCGATGACGTTTCGCGGTGCCATGTATACGTCGTTGTGTCGACCGAGGTAACACGAGTCGTGGTACACAACGCGCTCTTCAAGTTTCGCGTTGGAAAGATCAAGCTTGCCGCTGTCGATCAGGAACTCAAGGAACTGGCTGTGATGCACGACTTCGTAGTTGCCACCCATTTGTGGGTATTCGTTGGCAAGTGTGTTGAAGCAATGTGGGCACTGCGTGATGATTTTCTTCACGCCCATGCCATTGAGCGTTTCGATGTTCTGCGTTGCGAGCATCTGGAAGATGTATTCGTTGCCCGAACGTCGTGCTGGATCGCCCGTGCACATTTCTGATGGGCCAAGAATCGAGAAGGAAATACCCGAGCGCTGCAGAAGTTGAGCCATTGCTTGGGTGACTTTTTTGTTCTTGTCATCGAACGAACCAGCGCAGCCGACCCAGTAGAGGTACTCGGCCTCAAGCGGGCTGGAACCATCGAGGATTTCGATGCCTTCGAACTTTTGGGCCCAATCGCCACGATCGGCCTGGCTCATGCCCCACGGGTTGCCGGTGTTTTCCATCGAGCGATACGCGTTGCCGAGTTCGGTGGGGAAGTTTGATTCCATGAGCGACAGATAACGACGCATGTCGAGGATCTTGTCGAGGATCTCAATATTCACTGGGCAGATTTCGTCGCAGGCCTTGCACGACGTACAGGCCCACACCTCTTCGGGTGTGACCCGTTCGAAAAGGGAATTGGCAGAGACGGTGATTTCGGCGACAACACCGAGGGGCGGCGAAACCTGTGGCGTTCCCGTAGCGGCCATGACTTCACCGGACTTGAGAACGATTTCGCGCGGGTCAAGCGACTTGCCGGTTGCGTGTGCGGGACACACTGAAGTGCAACGACCACACATGGTGCAGGCATCAAGATCGAGCAACTGCTTCCAGGTGAAGTCTTCGATCGTGGAGGCACCGAACGATTCGAGTTCGGTTTCCAAAAGGTTCGGCATCGGCTTCATTGCACCCTTGGGGCGCTCACGATCTTTCAGGTACATGTTCAGCGGTGAGGTGAACATGTGGCGAAGCATCGTGACGGGAAGGATTACGAGGAAAGCGAAGAACGAAAAGATGTGGAGGATCCACCACACCTGATGTCCGCCAGCAAGGTTCGAGTTGTTCTTGATGAGGTTGGCGATGGGCCAACTAACGAACGACCACTTCTCAAACGCAGGCATTCCGGTTTCCGCAATGCGCCAGGCTTCGGTTCCGAAGCCGGTAATCGTGATGGCAAGGAAGACGCCGAGGATGACGGCGTGTTCGGGCTTGGTCTTGATGCGGATGCGATACGGGCGCTGGATGTAGCGGCGCACAATGGCCCACATCACGCCAATGAAGAGACAAAGTCCCGCAAGATCACCGATGAACGAGTACGCCATGTACACGTTGCCGTTAAGGAATTTCCAGGACTCGGGGATCTGGTGATTGATCTCGAGGATTGTGGTGACGGCAAGCAGCACGAGGAACGAGAAGTAGATGAGTGAATGCATGATGCCGGCAGCGGGATCGCGCAACAGGGTCTGCATGTAGACACCGGCGCGGAAATCGCCGAGGCGACGCTTGACGTTCTTCGGGGTCGTGCGACGGTTGTCGGGCTTACCGCGGGTCCAGTTCTTGACTCGTTGCGAGAACAGCACCGCTCCGTAGACGAGCAGGATCGACACCATGACGTAGAACGCGATCTTGAGCGAGGGCGGAATGCCTCCGAAGACCTCGCGAGTGGTCGGAGATTCGTCGTGTTGCTGGAACACCGTCGCTGCGACACCCGAAAGGGCAGTCACGATCGCGAAGGCGAGACCGGTGACGAGAACCAGATGTGGGCCTTTGATCCGTTTACGTTCCATACGAAAAATCAACCTACTCGCGCCTATGGGCGCGAAACCTCACCAGCGGGTGGGGAGAGTGTGGTGAGAAGGGTTC
>JAPLAE010000100.1 GCA_026393455.1 Actinomycetota bacterium | reverse complement strand
CGGCTCCCATGCGACCACAATGGTGAAGTGAACAGTTCAGGAATCGGTTACGCAGCCGCAGTTGCGCTTGCAGCGATCTTTGCGATCGCGGCCGTTGCGAAGCTTCGCGATCTCGCCGCCACCGAGCGTGAATTCGCTGGGCTGGGTCTTCCGCGTGCGTCGTTCTTTGCGCGCTTCGTTCCGCTCGTTGAACTTTCTATCGTTGCGCTTCTCCTCATCGTTCCCCCTGCCGGGGCAATCGGCGCGCTTATTTCGCTTGCGTTCTTCACGACATTCCTTCTCGGTCGACTGCGCGCCGGCGTTCGTGCACCGTGCGCGTGCTTCGGCGCGTCACGCGCGAGACCAATCTCATTGCTCGATGTCATTCGAAATTTTGGATTGATGGCGCTAGCCGCTGCTGTTCTCGCCACTGATCGCCCGACGAGAATTTCCGCACTTGACGCTCTCGTCGTAATTGTGGCCATCGCGGTTGTCGGTGGAGCGCTACATCTGGCCGGTAGGGTCCGATCACAATGACTGATCCATGGGGCAACCCTCTTCCCGCCGAGGACCAACCAAAAACGGCTCCGCGCCCTGAGCCGCGCACGCCCGAGGCCACACCGAATCCGGCATGGCCGGGCTACCCGGCGCCACCACAACCAGCGCCGGCCCAGCCCACTTGGCAGGGCCCAAAATTCTCCGGTCTCGCTATTGCGGCCATGGTGTGCGGGATCCTTTCCATTACCTGCACTGGATTTGTTGGCATCATCCTCGGCCCTACTGCGCTCGGCCTTGGCATCAACGGTCGTCGAGTAATCGCTCGCTCAAATGGTTGGAAAAAGGGCGACGGCATGGCCACCACGGGCATCGTGCTTGGCGTCATCGGGATCGTGTTCTCAATCGTCTATCTGATCTTCTTGCTCAAGAACCCGAACTTCATCACCGACTTCGTGAACAACCTCACAACCACCACGACCACGGCCGGAAAACTGCAGGGCGCCTGAGCCGTAGACTCGTAGTGTTTCGCAGAGCATCGGAAAGGCTCCCCCAATGGCAGTTTTCGCCAGTACCCCCATCGAACTAATCAACGGCGTCTACGGCCGTCTCGCAACCAACGTTGCCATCGGACGCGAGCGCCTCGGGCGGCCTCTCACCTTCGCTGAGAAGGTGCTCATCAATCACTTGCGCGACCCGCGTACCCAAGAACTTGAACGCGGTCGCAGCTACGCCGATCTCGACCCCGATCGCGTTGCCATGCAAGACGCAACTGCGCAGATGGCATTGCTGCAGTTCATGACCGCTGGTCTTCCCGAAGCAGCCGTGCCATCAACAGTTCACTGCGACCATCTCATTCAAGCAAAGAGCAACGCGCGCATCGATCTCGCGACGGCAAACGATGTCAACGCTGAGGTGTACGACTTCCTTGAATCGGTTTCCGCCAAATACGGCATCGGTTTCTGGAAGCCAGGATCCGGCATCATCCATCAGGTAGTGCTCGAGCAGTACGCATTCCCGGGCGGAATGATGATCGGCACCGACAGCCACACGCCCAACGCCGGCGGTCTTGGCATGATCGCAATTGGTGTTGGTGGCGCCGACGCCGTCGATGTCATGACCGGCTATCCATTCAACGTTCGTTGGCCAAAGCTCATCGGTGTGAAACTCACCGGCACGCTTGCCGGTTGGTCCGCCCCGAAAGACATCATCCTTGAGGTCGCTCGCATCCTCACCGTCAAGGGCGGAACTGGTGCCATCGTCGAGTACTTCGGTCCCGGCGCTGAATCCATTTCGTGCACCGGTAAGGCCACGATCTGCAATATGGGTGCAGAAATTGGTGCGACCACCTCGCTGTTCCCCTACGACCCAGCGATGTCGCGTTATCTCGCGTCAACTGGCCGAGCCGATGTCGCCGAGGCTGCCGATGCAGTTGCTGCCGACCTTCGTGCTGACGACGAAGTTTTCGCCGATCCTGCTTCGTACTTCGACGAGGTCATCGAGATCGATCTTTCGTCACTCAAGCCGCTCATCAATGGCCCACACACACCAGACCGTGCTCGCAAGGTCAGCGAACTCGGCGCCGAGGCCAAAGCCGAAGGTTGGCCGATGGAAATTTCTTCGGCGCTCATTGGCTCGTGCACCAACTCTTCGTACGAAGACATCAGTCGCGCTGCAGCCATCGCTCGATTCGCACATCAGAACGGGCTGAGCACCAAGACGCCATTGCTGGTCACCCCCGGCTCGGAACAGGTGCGCGCCACCATCGAGCGGGATGGGTTCCTCGCCGACCTCGAGCAGATCGGCGCCACTGTGCTGGCGAATGCTTGTGGCCCGTGCATCGGTCAGTGGTCACGTAGCGACGTTGAAGAGGGCACCGAAAACATCATCATCACCTCGTACAACCGCAACTTCCCGAAGCGCAACGACGGGCTCGCATCAACCCTTGCCTTCGTCACCTCACCAGAAACCGTTGTGGCAATGGCATTGGCTGGGCGCGTCGATTTCGACCCGATCACCGATTCACTCACGAACGCTTCGGGCGAACAGGTCACCATCCCGGTTCCCGTTGGCGTTGAGCTTCCGCCCAAGGGATTCACCACTGGCGAGAACACCTTCATCGCGCCCCCGGCCGATTCATCGAGGGTTGTCATCAGGGTGTCGCCCTCCTCTGATCGACTTCAACTTCTCGAACCGTTCGACGCGTGGGACGGCAACGACTTTCTCAACCTTCCGATCCTCATGAAGGCCAAGGGCAAGTGCACCACCGATCACATTTCTGCCGCCGGTCCGTGGCTGAAGTACCGAGGTCACCTCGAGAACATCTCGGGCAACATGTTCATCGGTGCCGTCAACGCCTTCACCGACGAAGTTGGTCAAGGTAAAGATCAACTCGACGGAACCACCAAGTCGTTCCCTGACATCGGCAAGAGCTACCACGCTGCTGGTCAAGGTTGGATCGCTATTGGCGACGAGAACTACGGCGAAGGTTCGTCGCGGGAACATGCCGCAATGGAACCGCGTTACCGCGGTGCCAAGGTCGTGCTCACCCGTTCGTTCGCTCGTATCCACGAAACGAACCTCAAAAAGCAGGGTGTGTTGCCGCTCGTCTTCGCCGATCCCAAGGTCTATGACCTCATCGAACAAGACGACCGCATCAACGTGTTGGGCCTGGCCGACCTCACTCCCGATGTTCCGGTGAAGTGTCAGATCGTGAAGCCCGACGGCACCACCATCGACTTCGAAGGCATTCAGACAATGAATAACGAGCAAATCGGCTGGTTTAAGGCCGGCGGTGCGCTCAACATCATCCGTCAACGCCAAGGCGTCTAGCCCTCGCTACGCTGACCCCGAACGACCGGGGGGGTCAACGTGGACAACGCCACATCACCAAGTTCTTTTGTGCGAGCAACGCTGGCAGCGGCATTGCTCGGCGCGGCCATCATTCATTTCGCCATGGTGCCCCAGCACATGACCGAATGGGCTCCCGAAGGCATCGCGTTCATCATGACCGGCTGGGTGCAGGTTGCGCTCGCCATCGGCATCGTCATGCGACCAAAACGTTGGATGTTGTGGGTGACCGTGGCTGCTTCGGTCATATTTGTCGCTGCGTGGGCAATCACGCGCGTGTGGGGTGCACCGTTTGGTCCCGGATCCGGCATTGCTCAACCCAAGTCGTTTGTCGATCTCGCGTGCGTTGCTCTTGAGGCTCTCACTGTTGTGGTTGCGGTGCTCACGATTTGGCGTCCGACGTTTACTACGGGATGGCGCACCGAAGGTTTGGTCTTTGCCTCGATTATTCCCGTCGCTCTCATTGTTCTCGCTACATCGGCTGTTGCTTCGCCCAGCGCGTCGCACCATGTGCACGGTGGTAATGCGTGCCCCAAAGGCACCAAAGTGAATCCCGAGCTCGTTGCCACTGATGGCCATGTCCACGACACCTCGGCCTGCGTCCCCGATATCGATGACAAGGGCTTCGCTTCACTCACGAACGGTCACCACCATGCGATCCGGAACGATCCGCTTGACCCCGCGACCCAAGCTGAACTCGATCGTCAACTCGCGATCACTCGCGAAGTCGCGGCAAAGTTCCCAACCCTTGCCGATGCTGCCGCTGCTGGGTATCGCCGCGCCGGACCGTATTCACCTGGTCTTGGCACCCATTACATCCGCAGCGGAATGGCGGAACTCAACCCTGCGGGAACAATGACCGATGAAACACTTCGTCACCCGCAGTCACTCATTTACGCGGGAACCGAACCCAACTCCCCGATTGCCGGTTTCATGTATTACTCGATGTCGAAAATCGAACCGACGGGTTTCCCAGGAACGAACGACACGTGGCATTACCACTCGAATGTCTGCGTCAAAATGACTGCGGCAGGCACAGAAGCTCCCTTTGGGGCCGACCGCGGTGATGTCACCGTAGACATGTGCAAAGGCGTCGGCGGCTTCATGCTCAACACGACACAGTGGATGGTGCATGTCTGGTCGGTTCCGGGTTGGGACAACAACGCGGGTGGCGTATTCGCTGAAGAGAACCCGAAACTTGGGTGCTCAGACGGCACCTACTACCGACTCAGCGATGATGAACTTGTGGCGATGCCGATCAATTCATGTCAGTCGGGCGCTCCGGGCGACCCAACCAGCGACGAATACAACCAGAACAGTTAACGGCTAGGCGCGAGGCAATCCGAGGATTGCTGCTGCTTCGTCACAAGTTGCGACCGCAACACCCATGCGCTCGCACACTTCGGCGGCGTTGCGCGTGAGTTCGGCATTCGTCGGCTGACGATCGCCACCGTAGAACTCGAGGCCAAGGTGAAGGTGACCACCGCGTTCAATCGCGTATTCGGCGAGTCCGGCTTCAACCGGATCTCCACCAACAACCGACAATGCCCACGGCACCGGACAATCGCCCAGCATCTCGAGATAGGCATCAAGCGCCAAACGTGTTGGCGGTAGACCGAATGGCGCTCCCATGTACCCACGATCAGTTGACAGGTAGAACTTGATCATCGTGCCGGCCGGAAGCTTCCCTGCCTTCCAGTACAACATCGTGGTGCGCATGAACGCTGGTTCGTAGATCGCGAGACTTGGACCAACGCGATCAGCGGAAGCTTGTTCCATCTGAATGCGGATCGAGTCGTAACTGTTCGAGTACACGATGCCTGCGTTCGGAATGCCGTCAGCATCGACGCCACCAAGATTGGTGGAACCTGGATCGCACAAACTCACTTTCATGAGTCCGGTTTCCGCGAGCAAATGCAAGTGCTCGAAATCAAGTCCACCGTTTGTGAAATTTGCTGTTGGGTACAACAACGCATCGGGGCGCTCGGCAAACACCGGCATCCACCCCGCTAAATAATCATCGGCGACTTCACGGGGATCGCCAAAGACGGCACCGTGATTGTGAATGACCGACGCGCCTGCAGCGAGTGTCTCAAGCGTGTCGTTTGCGAGTTCTTCATGCGACCTCGGGACATTCGGATTGTGCTCCTTGGTCCGATTCCCGTTGATCGCTGCTTCGATGATGACTGGTCCGCGTTCCATAGCGGCGACAGTAGGCCGAAAACGACCGAAGCCGGCCCTTTGGGCCGACTTCGGAGCGGAGGTGGAAACCGGGGGGACAGTCTCAACACCATCTACGGACTCTGCAGAGGGGGATCCGCTTCTTGAGTCCGACACTTTCTAAAGAGAGTGTGCTCCCATGTTACCCATCGGTCCAACTGTTTGTTGTGATCTATGCCATCATTATTTGTGATGGACCTTCGTCAGCTCTCTACGCTGCTCGCCGTGGTTGATCACGGTGGCTTTACCGCTGCCGCCCGATCGCTCCATACCGTGCAATCCAACGTTTCTGCCCATATCTCTCGGCTTGAGAAGGAACTCGGAGCGACCCTGATCGATCGTTCCACCGGCCTCCCCACCGCCGAGGGAACCGTCGTGGTGGAACGAGCCCGGCGGATCTACGCGGAGCTCAGTGCCCTCAGCGCCGATGTGCACTCGGTCAGATCCGAGGTCTCAGGTACGGCTCGTATAGGGATCATCGGGACAACTGCGCGTTGGCTCGCCCCGTTGCTCATCGAGACCACAGCAACAAGGCATCCACTTGTCCGAATTGAGGTTCACGATGCCACTACGGCCTCGCTTCTTCTCAAACTCGACTCCGGCGCCATCGATCTCGCCGTTCTCACGACACCCACCAACGATCCTGGAGTGGTCTCGACCTCACTATTCACCGAGGACCGCATCCTTGCGACCCCGGTGGGCCATCCGTTGTTTGGACGTGACCACATCACACTGGCCGATCTCAATGGCGTAAATCTCATTATCGAACCGCCTGGCCGTCCATTCCGCGACCAACTCGATGCGTTGTTCGCAGAACGTGGGTATGTCTTGGCAGTGAAAGCCGAGGTGGATGGCACTCGGCTCATGGCCTCGCTGGCCTTCGAAGGATTCGGCGCGGCGATTCTTCCTGCCAGCGCGGTGTCGACACGATCGGACCTTGGCTGGCATACCGCTCCGGTCGAGGGGCTTCCCGGCCGAGCAGTAGGACTCGCCACCCGTCGGCAGGCGTTACTCTCGGCTCCAGCCCGAGTGGTCGCCGATGTCCTCCGAGATGTCGTCGCCGCCCAGGGCGACCGCCGTCCCGGGATTCACCCGGCCATTGCCTCCACCACCCCTTCCGGTTGATGACACCTCGCGCCACCTCCGCCCCCGATAGCGGCAGGTTCGCGTCCAACACCGGACGAGCAGTCAATCTCCGAGCAAAGGTCCCTGGCGTCGTCCACGCCGACATCGACGTTCTGGAAACGATGAGCGGGCCTCGCCCCATCGTTCGCGTGCGCATCGGTGGCGATACAAGCGACGATGGCAAAGGCGGCGCACTTTCACCACGTGACGGCGAAAGCATTGCGAATGCCGCGCACGTTGCGTTAGCGGAACGACTTCCCGTTGTTGTTGAACTTTCGTCAACCGGTGCCGACATCAGTGAAGGGCTCGCGGCATTGCACGGTTGGGGTCAGGCCGCGAAAGCGTTGAGTTCCTGTTCCGGAATTGTCCCGACAGTGATGGCCGTTTCCGGACCAGCGGTGTCTGGACCTGCGCTGCTTCTTGGCCTCGCCGATCACGTTGTGATGACAGAAAGCGCGTACGCGTTTGTTAGTGGCCCAAACATGGTCCGCCAATTCACCGGCGTCCCTATCGACAAGATGGACCTCGGAGGAGCCGGCGCCCACAGTCGCACAACCGGCGTTGCTTCCGCAGTTGTTGCCGATGCAGCAGCGGCGATGGACTGGGTCACAAACCTGTTCGACTATCTGCCCGGCCATAACGATGAGCTTCCGCCTCGCTTAGTCACCAATGATCCCGTCGATCGCTTGACCCCCGAGGCCGGCGCCATCATCCCCGCAACCGCCACTGGCTCCTACGACGTTCGCACCGTGATTCGAGCGATCGCCGACGACGGAGAACTTTTCGAGTTGCGGGCCGCATGGGCGGCGAACCTTGTGACGGCGTTCGCCTCAATCGGCGGACGACCAGTTGGCGTTGTTGCCAACCAACCCTGCGCGCTCGCCGGCACGCTTGATATTCCGGCATCGCAAAAGGGCGCTCGATTCGTTTCATTCTGCGATGCGTTCAATATCCCGCTCATCACTCTTGTTGATACGCCCGGCTTCTACCCGGGCAAAGATCTCGAATGGCGAGGAATGATCCGCCATGGCGCTCAAATGGCGTTTGCCTACGCCCGAGCAACTGTGCCGCGAATCAATGTCACGCTCCGCAAAAGCTACGGCGGTGCCTACATCGTCATGGACTCAAAGCGCATGGGAAATGACCTTGCGCTTGCGTGGCCATCGGCAGAAATCGCGGTCATGGGAGCCAAGGGCGCGGTGGAGATCCTCAATCGCGGTATCGCCGACGACGACCGCCAAGCTCTTGAAGATGCCTACGAAGCGCGCCTTCTCAACCCCTATATCGCTGCCGATCGCGGATTTATCGATGCCGTCATCGATCCGGCCGATACTCGCACGGAGATTGCCGCCGCACTCGGTGCGCTCGAGCACAAGCGAGAACGCCTCCAGCCCCGTTCGCACGACAACACTCCCCTCTGACCTCATCTGACCTCATCTGACGTCGTCAGGCGTCATCGGTTCCTACGCTTTGGAGTTCGGTGGGGTGCTGTTTACGAATCGTTCACGCTCGGCCGACCGATAGCCGCTCTGGGGCCACTAGGATGGCTGTGCAGGGGATCCGAAAACACGACGAAATACAGGAGTTCGACGAGTGGCCGAGAGTGTGACCATCACCGACAACCGCACTGGCGAATCGGTTGAAATCCCGATCGTCAATGGCGGCGTTGACTCAGCGGCATGGTCGAAGTTGATGCCGGGGACCTGGTTCTACGACCCGTCGTTCTCTACAACTGCTGCGGCCGAGAGTTCCATCACCGAACTCGACGGCGAAAACGGAATCCTGCGCTACCGCGGCTACCCGATTGAGCAGTTAGCCGAACAGTCGACCTATCTCGAAGTTGCCTACCTGCTCCTCAATGGTCAGCTCCCCACCGAAACCGAAATGGCCGAGTGGACACACGAGATCACGTACCACACGTTCATTCACGAAAACGTGCGCAAGCGCTTCATGGAGGGCTTCCATCGCGATGCCCACCCCATGGGCATTCTCGTTTCAACGCTTGCCGCACTTTCCACCTTCTATCCCGATGCCAAGAACATCTTCGATCTCGAAAGTCGCCAGAAGCAGATCATTCGTCTGATCGCCAAGATGCCAACCATCGCAGCCGGCGCCCATCGCCACAGCGTTGGCATGCCCTTCGTCTATCCCGACAACAGTCTCGACTTCACCTCGAACTTCCTTTCCATGATGTGGCGCGTCGCCGAGCCCAACTACGAACCAAACCCGGTTCTGGCCAAGGCCCTCGATGTGCTGTTCATCCTCCACGCCGACCACGAGCAGAACTGCTCAACCACGGCCATGCGTGTTGTCGGTTCCGCCCATGCCGACCCGTATTCATCCTCGGCTGCTGCTGCTGCCGCGTTGTACGGCCCTCGCCACGGCGGCGCCAACGAAGCAGTGCTGCGCATGCTCAACTCCATTGGCACGCTCGACAACGTCGACGCCTACGTCAAAGACGTTCGCGAAGGCAAGATGGTGCTTCAAGGTTTCGGCCACCGCGTGTACAAGAACTACGACCCGCGGGCGAAGATCATCAAGAAGATCGCCTACGACGTCTTCGAAGTCACCGGCAAGAACGAACTTCTCGATATCGCCCTCAAGCTTGAAGAAACCGCTCTGGCCGACGATTACTTCGTCAGCCGCAAGCTCTACCCGAATGTCGACTTCTACTCGGGCCTTATCTACCAGGCCATGGGCTTTCCGATCGAGATGTACACCGTGCTGTTCGCTATCCCGCGCATGTCGGGTTGGCTTGCTCACTGGAGCGAAATGCTCGATCAAAACTCACGCATCGCTCGCCCCCGTCAGCTCTATACCGGCTCAGGCGCTCGCGACTACGTCCCGATCGCTCAGCGCTAAGCCCACGCGGCAATTACACGTCGATCAGGATCTTGCCAACGTTCGCATTGGTCTCCATGTACGAGTGCGCATCCGCAATTGCCGACAACGGGTAGCGAGAATCAATTACCGGTTTCACGAGACCGGAGTCGAACAGCGGCAGAATCTCTTTCGCGAATCGTTGAGTGATCGCGATCTTCTCAGCCAGCGGTCGAGCTCGCAGAACGGTGCCAATCAGGCTGGCCCGCTTCGGTAACAGCATGCCGATGTTTACTTCGGTGCGGCCACCGCCCATCGTGCCCACCTGAACAATGCGGCCGCCAACACGAATCGCAGCGATGTTCTTGTCGACGTAGTCGCCACCGATCACGTCGAGAACAACATCGACGCCAACACCATTTGTGAATGACATGCATTCAGCAACGAAATCGCTTGCGGCGTAATCAATCGCAAGATCAGCACCGAGTTCACGACATGCTGCGAGCTTCCCCGCCGATGCCGTAACAACCACTCGCGCTCCGAGTGCTTTGCAGATTTGAATGGCCGCAGTGCCGACACCAGAGGCGCCAGCATGCACGAGTGCAGTACGACCAGAGGTCAGCCCACCCTGCACAATCAGTGCATCGAACGCAGTGATCCAGACCTCGGGAATCGCAGCGGCATCTTCGACCGCCACCGTGGTCGGAATGTGCAAAAGTTGATGTTCGTGAATGACGAGCCGTTGCGCGTAGGAACCGCCGCCAACGATGCCCATGACCTCGTCGCCCACTGACCATGACGTGACTCGCTCGCCGAGTGCAGCGACACGACCGGAAAACTCCATTCCAGGAATCTCCGGAGCGGGCGGCGTGAATCCGGCCAATGGCGGACTGGGATACAAACCTCGACGCTGAAGAAGATCGGCACGATTCAATGCCGTGGCCACGATGTCAACGAGAACTTCCTCGGGACCAGGCACAGGATCAGCAATGTCGGTAATCGTGAGGACATCGAGATCGCCATAAGCAGTGAGAACGACAGCTTTCATCGCCGCAGCCTACGCTTGTGTCATGACGTCGGACACAACGCACTACCGCACCTGCCCGCTTTGCGAAGCGACCTGCGGTCTTGAGTTGACCGTTCGTGATGGCGCTGTTCTTCGTGTCCGTGGCGACCGCGACAACACCTTCTCAAAGGGCTTCATCTGCCCGAAGGGATCAGTACTTCACAAGTTGCACGCCGACCCTGACCGTTTACGCGCACCGATCGTGCGACGCGGCGAAGACCCGGAAACGGCCACATGGGAAGAAGTTTCGTGGGACGAAGCCTTTGCCGTCGTTGCTGATGGCATCCAAGGCGTCATCGACCGGCATGGCCGCTATGCGGTGGGCGCATATTTCGGTAATCCAAGTGTTCATTCACTCGGCACCGTCATTTACAACCGCGTGCTCATTCAGGCAATGGCCAGTCCGCAGATGTATTCCGCGTCGACCGTTGATCAGATGCCCAAGCATGTTTCCAGTGGCTTGATGTTTGGAAATCCAATCCTGATTGCGGTACCCGACATTGACCGCACCGATCATCTGTTGATCCTCGGGGCGAACCCGTACGAATCAAATGGTTCACTGGCCACCGCACCCGATTGGCCTGGCCGGATGAAAGCCATCCGCGAGCGCGGCGGAAAGATCGTGGTTGTCGATCCTCGTCATACGAAGACCGCCGCCAATGCCGATGAATGGCATTCCATTCGTCCCGGCGGCGATGCACTGTTGTTATGTGCAATGTTGCACGTGTTGTTTGCCGAAGATCTGATCGATGCCGGACGAGCGCCGGGCATGACCACTGGCCTTCGCGAGATCGCCGATGCGGTGGAGCCGTTTGCTCCGTCTGTCGTTGCGCCCCGAATTGGAATCGATGCCGACACCATTACCCGCATGGCCCGCGAACTTGCAGCCGCGCCTACCGCCGTTGTGTACGGCCGCATCGGAACACAAACCGTCGGCTTCGGAACTCTTGCCGCATGGGCCGTCGACGCCCTCAACCTCGTAACGGGAAATCTCGATTCTCCTGGTGGCGCAATGTTCCCGCTTACGCCACATGAAAGCGGTCGAGGCAAAGGCCGCGGGCGCGGATTCCGAATCGGACGACGCCACAGCCGTGTGCGCAACTACCCCGAAGTGCGCAGCGAGTACCCAGTTGCCGGGCTTGCGGAAGAAATCACTACCCCCGGCGATGGTCAGATCCGCGCCATGGTCACCGTGGGCGGAAACCCCGTACTTTCCACCCCGCATTCGGCGCGTCTCGATGTAGCTATGCGGGAATTGGAGTTCATGGTCAGTGTCGACCCGTACCTGAACGAAACCACCCGTCATGCAAATGTGATCCTTCCCCCGCCAACAGCCCTTGAGCGTAGTGAATATCAAATGGCGTTTATCGGGTTGGCGGTGCGCAACTTCGCACAATGGGCACCGCCTATGTTCGACAGCGACTGCTTACAAGAACACGAAATTCTTGGGCGACTCTCGCTCATCTTCACTGGCCCCGATGCCGGCAACGACCCTGCCGTGATCGATGCGATGTTGCTCGACGGCGCGCTGCAGTCAGCAATCGATTCCACCGACTCCCCTCTTGCCGATCGTTCCGTGGACGAGTTGAGGGCGATTGTGCGAACCAATCCGTCGCGCACCGCCATCGATCACATTCTCGATGTCATGATCCGCACTGGCTCAAGTGGCGACTGGTTCGGTGCGGTCCCCGATGGGCTTTCGCTCGACGTGTTCGAACAGAACCCACACGGAATCGACCTCGGAGCGCTGCAACCCCGATTGCCTGAAGCGCTGCGTACCGAATCAGGCACCATTGAACTTGCGCCGCAGATCATTGTCGACGAGTTAGCTCGTCTCGCTACCACTCTCAAAACACCAATCGATACAGACGGATTGGTGCTCATTAGTCGACGTCATCTGCAGTCCAACAACTCCTGGATGCACAACGTTGAAGCGCTCGTGAAGGGCAAAGTCCGCTGCACACTGCTTGTTCATCCGACCGACGCGGCGCGACTTTCACTCGTCGATGGTTCCGACGCAGTCATTGCCTCACGAGTTGGCTCGGTCACTGCACCTATTGAGGTCACCGACGAAGTTCCGGTTGGCGTCGTGAGCCTTCCTCACGGCTGGGGCCACGATATGGCCGGCACCGTTTCGCAGATTGCATCGAGACGACCGGGCGTGAACTCGAATCTGCTCACCGATCCGGAACTTCTCGATCCGTTATCGGGCAATGCGGTGCTCAATGGCATTCCCGTCACTGTTGTTCCCGCCTCGCCACAGTTCTGAGAATCAGGTCAGTTCGGTTTCGATCGCTGGAGGATGAACAGCGAGTGCTTCCGCCTCAGCCTCCGCTCGAAGTGCCCGAGTCAGGAACAAGAACACGATGCCCCACAGAAGGCTTCCACCGCCGATGATGGCGATCGTTGCCGATGGGCCAATAACGCCGCTCATAAGCCCCGAGAACACAAGTGACAGGCTCATCGCCAACGTCACGAGTGCAGCATCTGCAGCAAAGATCCGACCTCGGAGTTCATCTGGCGTAAGCAACTGCAGTCCGTAGATCGTCAGCGCCCACTGCGCGCCGCCACCGAGGTGGGCCAGCATCACACCAATCGCCGCAAGCACCAGCCACGGAGCGATAGCGACGCCCAGATACATCGTTCCGTACCCGATCGCCGCGAACCCACACGCCAGCAGCACTCCATGAATACCCCGAGCAACAAGGCGGGTGATGAGGAGCGGACCGAGAACGACGCCGACCCCTCGACCAGCGAGCAAAAGCCCGATGGCGCCATCGCTTCCATGGAATTTCACTGTTGCCAGCACGGCCAACATGCCAACAACGCCAGCGCCGAAACCGAACCCAATATGCGACCCAATCAACGCCATAATCGCTGGGTGTCGCCGAGCATGAGCGAGAGCCTCACGAGTGTCACGAATCGGATGCATCCGCTCGGTGTAGACCCGCACTGTTCCCGAAGCTTGAAGTGACTCGCGAATACTCAGAATGAGAAGTGCCGCAATAACAAAACTCGCCGAATCAGCAATGAAGGCGGCATTGCGACCAAACGCGACCGTAAACAGTGCACCAAGCGCTGCGCCCACTGCGAGCATCGCTCCCCATGTCGCGGCCATCATCGAGGTCGCAGTGGCCAGATCTTTTTCTTCCACGATGTTAGGGACACCGGCCTGCGCCGCAGGACCAAAGAACGACCCCAATGCTGCGACTCCACCTTGGGCAACAAACACGATCCACGGCGCACCGTGACCAGCAAGGAGGAACGTCAGGGCCATAATTGCCTGCGCGAACGAGGCGATGATCAAAATCTTGCGGCGATCGAACCGATCGGCCACGGGACCAGCAATCGGTCCCATGATGAATGTTGGAAGCGTTTGGGCAACCCAAAATGCGGATGCGAGAAAATCTGATCCGGTTGCTTCAAGGAGGAGCCCGATAGCGGCAACCGCGGCAAACCAGTCACCGCCGTAGCTAATGACCTGTGCGGTGAAAAGTTTTCGGAATGCAGGGTTACGGCGAAGCAGCGACCACATCAGTGGTTAGGCCGGATTCCAACCATCGACCATTCCAGTAAGCCCTGTGGGCTCGTGAGGGCCAAACGAAAGTTGCTCGAGCACGCCGACACCCACTCGATCACCCATACGAACCTTGCACAGGGTCTGGATGTGGATGCAGGAAGGGTCCTGCGGGTTGAACTCGCCCAGCGGAATGGACTCGCTACCAACTTCAAGGGTTCCGTGCAAGGAACCATGCGACCAATGCGGGTGGCTGTAGCCGATACCGCGCATACGGAATGTGTAGAGGGGCTCGAATTCAATGCGATCGACGGTGCCATCGGCATGGCTCACTTCAATGGCGGCCGATTCCATTTCGCGCCGGCCCTTTTGCCATTGGAGTTCGTAACGAATGTTGCCGACCTCTTCAGGTTCGACAATGTCATCACCCCATGTCGGAGCATCAGGCGAATCAAGCACTGGAACAACAAGTGCCGATTCCATCCAACGCGTTCCATCGGCGCGTTCGAACATGGCGAGATGGGTGCACATGTCGTCGAAGTGCAACGGGGCCCACAACCAGAAAATCTGCATTTCACCAGGGGTGAAGTTTGTTGGTGTTTGAACGCCAACACCACGAACTCCCCACGAACGATCGCGAACACCGAATGTGGATTCGGCCTTTACGTCAATGATCTGGCCCTTGACGTTGATCGTGCCTTCCCATGTTCCCCACTGCGTCAGCCGCGTGTAGTCCATAATCTTGACGTTGTTGCGAACAATGGTTTGCTTTGGCTCTTCAATCACTGCGGTGCGCGCACGAAACAACAAGTCACATGAAATGTTTTCGTCATTGGGGGCGACGGTGAACCGAATCTCTTTCAACGGTTCGGGCACTGAAATGGAGATCGGGCCGATTGTGGTTTCACGACCCAGCGGCATTGCCCCAGAGGCGAAGATCGAGTGCTCGACTCCATCGATAACGACGCTGAACGCCGCGTCGATCACGCCGCGATTGGGGTAGTGCCCCATGGCACCGCCAATAAAGAAAGCACCGTCACGATCACAGCCGTTAAAGAAGTAACGGTCGTAATGATTCGGATCGGCGCTGACGGTCTGGACGATTGGATCCCCGGTCTGATGGATCGGGAAATCGTCGAATGGCGTGATCATGGTGCTTCCCCCTGTACTGCGTACGAATGACATTGGCCTGAAGCGACAACGGCCGCCTGAGGGCGGCCGAAGTGCTTGAGAGTGGACCCGACTGGACTCGAACCAGCGACCCCTTCCGTGTCGAGGAAGTGCTCTAGCCAACTGAGCTACGGGTCCTTACAAGGCCCCGAACCCTAGCAGCACCCTTCCCCCCTTCCCTCAAGCCGGGCCGGGCAATAACATCGGCAGCCCATGTCTGGACAGAGCAGTTCGATTCGATCGCGCACCATCGCCGCCATGATCGCTGGCATCACGACGTTGATCGTCGGTGCCTTTGTCGTTAGTGCCTGCGGTCGAACGGGAATTGATAGCGCCGGAGCCTTTGGAGCCCCCGGTCAGAACACCTCAACCACCGTGGTCGAGACGACAACACTTCCCCCTACGACGTTGCCTCCCACGACGACCACCACCACCGCGGCCTGGCCCAAAGGGCCGGTGCTGACCATCCCGGCCGCTGGCGCAGTGCCAGTGATCTCCACGATTGCCACTGCTGACCCCGTCGTCTTCCTCACCATCGACGACGGAAATGTGCGCGATCCACGAGTACCTGAATTGCTCGCACAGTTCAAGGTGCCCGCCACGCTGTTTTTGAATCAAGGTCCGTTTCTCACCGATCCCGACTATTTCTTTCGCGTTAGTGCCTCGGGCGGAACGATCAACTCCCACACCAAGTCTCATACGCAACTCACAAGGCTCAGTGCCGCGTCGCAGCGCAATGAAATCTGTGGCATGAGAGACATCATTGGTCAACACATGTTCGTTCCAGGGCACTTGTTCCGTGCCCCCTACGGCGTGAGTAACGGGGCGACACAAACAGCCGCAGGTAGTTGCGGAATCAACGCTGTGTTGTATTGGCATGCGGCCTTGAATGACGGACGCATCCAGTATCAACAGGGCAACCAACTTCAACCGGGTGACATCATCCTCACCCATTTTCGCAGCGACCTTTATGACAACATTCGAGCTCTGTTGTGGCAGTGCGCACTACAAGGTCTCACGATTGCTCCGATCGAGGACTATTTGCCGTTGCCTGCCGGCGGCTAGAGTGATGTGCCGATGGCGGCGTGGCCGAGTGGCTTAGGCAGGGCCCTGCAAAGGCCCGTACCCCAGTTCGACTCTGGGCGCCGCCTCCAGAAAGAAGGCCCGGCCGATTGGCCGGGCCTTCTTTGCACTCTCGTCTCATTCGGGGGGGCGGAGTCAGAGACGAGCGGGTGTTGCGGGGGGCTCAGTTCATTGCCGGAGCGGTGGGCTTCTGACCAGCGGGTGCACCCTTCGGGCCGTGATCGCCACGGGGGCCACCTTCGGGACGAGGGTTGTTCACTCGATCAGTCACATGTTGCGTGAGATCGGCAAGCTTCGTATCGGCCTGGGCCTGAGTGAGTTCGCCTGAAGTGACTTCTTCATTGATGTGGTTGGTTGCCGACGCAACGAGGGCGTCGATGACCACCTGCACGTTCACGCCCTTGTCAGACGCAACCTGAGCGAGGGTCTGGCCACCATCAAGTGCGGTGTGAAGCTCATCGGTGGTCATACCGAGGGCCTGAGCGGCCACATCGAGTCCAGGACCACCCTTGGCGCCCTTGGGTCCGGCTTCCTTGAGTGCGGCGACCACTGCGTCGGCCTGGGCCTGCGTGATGGTGCCAGCGTCAACGAGGGGCTTGAGGGTCTCGTTGAGACGCACTGAGGGATCAGGGCGATTGGCGGGGGCGGATGCTGCGGTGGGGTTGGTCGTCTGTGCACCGGAGATTGCCGGGACAGCAATGAGGCCGGCGGCGGATCCGACGACGAGGCCGGCACCGAGGCTGATGGAAACGAGTTTCTTATTCATAGTGGGGCTCCTTGATTCAGTGTGGGGGGTGTTGGTGTGAGGTGTCCGTTGCGGACAGACACAGCATCAACGCCACGGGTAAGGAGCCCCCGAAATAAAGGTGAGAATTACGGAAGAAGTTCGAAAGAGTTTCGAACTTCAGGAATTCGGCGCGAAATCAGCCAAATCGATCGCGGCGAAGTCGGGTTGACGACGTTCAGCCAACGCGACCATCGCTTCCATGTTTGCGGGGCGCCCCATCAGATAAGCAAACGCTGCGTTCTCGCGTGCGCGCGCCGCGTCGATCTGCGGTTTGATCGCAGCCATGATCGTCTTCTTCGACTCGACCAACGAAGAAATCGATTTCGAGGCAAGAACACGTGCGTGCTTCATCGTTTCTTCCATAAGCGCGTCCGGCTCGCATACTTTCCACGTGATGCCCATCTCAAGACATTCTTGTGCGGTTAACCACTCGGAGCTCATGAGCGCCCAGGTTGCGTTATGGCGACCAATCAATGCGGGGAACGTGTAGCTACTCGCCGCTTCGGGGGCTACTGCAAGCGCGGTGAATGGGCATCGAACACGCGCTTCGGTGGACATGAACACAAGGTCAGAAAGCGCAAGCATTGTTGCGCCAATTCCAAGTGCCATTCCGTTCACTGCACAGATCAATGGCTTTGGAAAATCAACAAGGTTGTCAACGAGTCCTGGGAAACCATGACGACCATTCTCAACACCACCGGTGTTGCGCATCGCCATTTCAACAACATCGGTGCCGGCCGAGAATGAACGTCCGGTTCCCGTGATGATGACGACCGCAACCGAGTTGTCAGCGGCAGCGTCGAGAAGAGCATCGGTAGTTGCGTCATAGAGCGCTTCGTTGAATGCATTGAGCGCGTCGGGCCGGTTGAGCGTGATGGTCCGAATGCGATCGACGTCAGTAATTTCGAGCACGGTGTCCCCCTCAGCGCCCGGAGCTTCCAGACCGCTGCGTGACTCACATCGTGCCACCCAGAGTGAACCTCACCGAACTCGCTAGGAAAACAGTTCTCGAACGGCCACTTTGGTGACCTTGCCCATGGGATTGCGAGGCAACTCGTCGACCACGACATACCGGAATGGGACCTTGGCTGGTGCCAACCGTTCCTTACCCCACGATCGAAAATCGGCATCGGTGGGACGCTCTGTGTCATCGGCGACCCACGCCATGGCAACTCGCTCGCCCCACTCGTCATCGGGCAAACCGACAACGGCGCAATCGGCCACGGCCGGGTGGGTGCGAAACACTTCTTCGATATCGAGAGCAGAGACTTTTTCGCCCCCCGACTTAATGATGTCCACCGACGCGCGCCCAAGCAAGCGGTAGCCATCGGATGTGAGTTGGGCAACGTCGCCGGTGCGGAACCATCCGTCGACAAATGATTCGTCGGTGGCATCGGGTCGATTCAAATAGCGATTGAATACTTGGTCGCCACGAACGAGTAGTTCCCCGCTCTCATCATGGGCGACATCAGTTCCGGACTCGTCGACGATTCGAACCTCGACCCCCGGAAATGGCCAACCAACGTGCCCAGGCACGCGTCGATCAAGGGTGTTTCCGAGCGCCATTCCGAGTTCGGTCATTCCGTAACGCTCGAGCAGAACATGTCCGCTGATCTCTTGCCATTGCTCAAGCGTCGACACTGGCAACGCTGCCGAACCTGAGACCATCAATCGCAACGTCGCAGCACCGGCCGACCAACGAGACTTCGTCGCGTCATCGGCCTCGAGCCAGGCTCGAACAAGACGGGAATAGACGGTGGGAACGGCCATGAACACCGTGACCTCGCCCGAAGCAAGCCGTTCCCAGGTCGCGAGCGCATCGAAGCCGCCAGGAGTTTCAACCGTTGCGCCAATTGTGAGTGGCGTGAACGTGACATTCACAAGGCCATGGACATGATGAAGAGGAAGAACGCAAACGATGCGATCGGTTGCGCTCCATCCCCACGACTCGACCATTGCCGCACACTGCGCGGCGAGTGAACGATGCGTGTGCACCACACCTTTCGGAAGGCCAGTAGTGCCGCTGGTATAAATGATCATCGCATCGGCATCTGAAAGAACTGATGGAACTTCAGCGGTGAGCGACAGGGCAACCGCTTCACGAATCTCGATGACCGTCGCTCCGGTAAACGTAGCGAGTTCCTGCGCGAGACCCATTGTTTCCTGCGCACACAGCACATGGGTAACGGCAGAGTCCGTGACGGGGTGACGGAGTTCAGCAGGAGGATGTGATGATTCGAGCGGCAACAACACGCCACCTGCCCTCCACACACCGAACGATCCAGCCAACCACCATCGGCCAGCAGGACAAACGGTTGCAATAACAGAACCCGATGTCACTCCTGCTTGGATGAGTGCAGCGGCAACTGCGTTCGCAGCACGGTCGAGATCGAAATAGGACTGCGCGCCGTCACCATCTACGACTGCAGTCGACGCACCAAACCGCATAAGTTGCATTCCGAACATGGCCACGGATCGCAACCGTACCTACCAAATGTGCCCTCGTTCAGAGATTGAATGCGAAAACCGTCGGTCCGTCGCCGGCAGGACGACGAGATTCGACTGACCCTTCGATTCCATAAGAAAAGCCCCGACCGAAGCCGGGGCTTTTCTTATGGAGCGGACGACGAGATTCGAACTCGCGACCCTCACCTTGGCAAGGTGATGCTCTACCAGCTGAGCCACGTCCGCATAAGGAGACACCCTACCAATGGCGGCCGCTGAGGGAAAAACCGAAGCGAATTACGACTCGGCGCCCAAACGCTCGAGGGCAGCGGCGACGAGCCCCGCACAATGGCCATCGAGGTCGAGTGCCAACGCCGCGGCCTGGCCGCGAGGACCCATCTTTGGCACGGTGCGAACGAGTACGTCGATCATCTTCTCATCACCAAGTTGCGTGGCGACAGGGACAAACTGCGTCTGCAAGAACACCAGACATAACGAGTCTTCATGCACCTGCACCGCTGGCGACCGACCATCAACATCGGCAAGTCCGCCTTTGCCAAGACCTTGTTTCGAGACCAACGCCTGTACGCGTTCGATGGTGTCATCGCCGTCGGTGCCGTAACCAACGCCAGTGAGAATCTCCCCCACCAACGTTGTATGACGCTTGCGCGCTTCGATGCGCCACTTCAAATAGCCAGCGCGCCCTTCGGGCTGCTCGGTGCGCGGGTAGGCCCAGCGCCGCAAATGATGAGCACGGGCGGCGAGCAATTGCCCGTCGTCGGCCTCGGGGTCAAGTTGCTTTACCCACTCGCACATCAATTCTGAATGGGCGAGTTCTTTGGGGCGAGTCACCTCAACGCCATCGACGTCATAGGTGACAGTGAATGGATCATCGGCATTCGCAGCATCGATCGCAGCAATGGCGTCATCAAAACGTGTACTCATAGCGCGCGACGCTCAGCTTTTGGGACGAAGATCGATGGTGAGCGTCAGGATGCCGTCGTCAAGGGTGGCGGCAGCGTCAGCGATGATGGCGAAATCCTGAAAATCATTCTGTGCTTGTTCGATGAAGCGGGCCCGCTCATCGCCACCAATAGGAGGAAGATTGCGACCCTTCACCGCTGCAGCCCGGTCTCGGAACCGCTGGAGCATTGCATCAAGATCAAGTTCGTTGGCCATAGCCCAACGCTAGATCAGACAAGACCAAGATCGTCGCGAGTCACAAACGGATCTGGTCGTAACGCCTCGGCCAACATCGGACTCACGGGACCAACTGGGCCGGTTGTATCGGGTATGCCTCCGGAGCCGCTGGCATTGTCATCGCCCTTTGGCGCGCCCCCTGGCCGAGTTGCTTGCCAGTAGAAGTAGGTGAGCGCCGCCATCGCGACGGCGGCCAGCAGCAACAACGTGACCACAACAGCAATCTTTTTTCCGGTGGACCAGAACCGCGAACCCTTGCCACTTGAACCTTTGCTGCCCGACGCCACTGCAGCCACAATTGTGGTGGTTGTGGACGTTGATGTCGTCGTGCTCGAGGTGGAACTCGTCGATGTGCTGCGCTGGGTGGTCGATGTGCTGCGCTGGGTGGTGGTGGTCTGCGGAGCTTGGGTGGTAGTCGGCGCCGCGGTGGTCGTTGTGGGCGCAACCGTGGTCGTTGTGGTTGTCGAGGTAGTGGTCGTAGTCGGCGGAACGGTTGTATCTGGTGGATCGACCGCCCCAACGGGACCAGCGCCGATGACGAACATCGAAATCATGAGCAACAACACCGCACCGCTGAGAGCCGCGACAGAGGCTCGGCGGGGGGAAGACGGGCGCATCACGGGAACAACCCTAGACCGGACACACCTGAGGCCCCGGCGGTCACCGCTGGTGCTGAGGACAGGAATAGGTGGTGCGGCCACCAATAGTCCTGCGCAGCAACGCTGCTCCATCGGTCGGGCACAACCCTCCGCGACGGCGAGAATCCTGCAGATCACCGAGATGTGACCCGCCCCGTCTTCCCAACACTCGCAATGTCGAGCGCATCGTCTTCCTCAACTTCGCAACGTCATCGGCAGTCAGCGAACCCGCGGCTCGAGCCGGATCGAACCCCGCACGCCACAAGGTTTCATCGGTCAGGAGGTTTCCTAAGCCGGCGATGCGCGCCTGATCCATAAGCCGAGCTTTTAACGGAGCGTTGCTGTCAGCGAGAATCGCCTTTAACTGCGCGACCGAAACATCGCCGGCATCAGGACCGAGTCGATCTTCGTCGGGATCAAGTTCCACTCCACCTAAACGACGCGGATCGCGAAGACGTAACGCTCCCCCATCATCAAAATGAACAACGAATCGTTCCCACGCAGGATCTTTTCGATGGCTCGAATATTCGAGACCATCGATTGCCGCAACCCCATCAAGTTCCAACACGCCGGTCATACCGAAACGCAAGCTAAGCGTGGGTCCGTCATCACTCGTGTCAAGTAACAACAACTTTCCGCGACGGCGATCAGAAACAAACGAGCGACCAACTAACGCAGCGACCACAGAGCCTTGATCGGCACCGCCTTTGAGAAACCATGCATCAGGCGCGTCAACGGTAACGATGCGACGACCCAGCGTTGCCGCCGCTGCCTGCCGGTAGATCTCGACCTCGAGCATCTCCGGCATAACGACTACTTAATCTGATCGATGGCTTGCGCGAAATCGGCAACGAGGTCGTCGGCGTGCTCAAGCCCAACCGATACGCGAATGGTTGAAGGTTCGATCCCTGCCGCCGCGAGTTCCTCAGGGCTCAGACCAACATGCGTGGTTGACGCCGGATGTGTCACAAGCGTTTCCGGACCACCGAGTGACGTGGCTAACTGCGCAATCTGCACCGCTTCGACAAAGGTGCGGCCCTCGTCGAGTCCGCCTTCGAGTTCGAAGGCCAACTGCCCACCCGGCAGATCGAGCTGACGCTGTGCCAATTCATATTGCGGATGCGATGCAAGGCCCGGCCAACGCACAGTCTTCACTTTTGGGTTTGCTTCAAGGAAACGGGCCAACACGCCCGCTGTCTTGCTTTGACGCTCGAGCCGCACGCCCAAGGTTCGCAGTCCACGCAACGCGTTCATGGCATCGAACGGTGACGCCACCGCACCCTGAATTACTGCAAATGAATACAGCCAATCGATGTTCTCAGCAGACCCAGCGACGACGCCGATTGTTGCGTCGTTATGCCCGGCGATTCCCTTCGTGGCCGAATGCACCACAAGATCGATACCGAACTCAAGCGGACGTTGAGCAAGAGGGGTCGCAAAGGTCGAATCGACAACCTTGATGGGCCCCTTGATAGCGCCAAGTTCTGCAAGATCAACCAGATCAAGGCGCGGGTTGGCTGGGGTCTCGGCATAGATCATGGTGGTTCGCCCAGGGATCACCGCAGCAGCGAATGCGCCCGGCTCGGTGCCATCGACAAACGTGACATCGATACCGAAGCGTGGACATACCGCTTGAAACAGAAGTTGCGTTGCTCCATAAAGCTGGTTCTGCGTGACGATGTGATCGCCCTTCGAACACAGCCCCAACACCACCGCGCTGATTGCACCCATTCCCGAAGCAAAGGCGCGGGCCTTTTCTGCGCCCTCGAGTTGGGCGATTGCATCTTCGAAGCCAGCAACTGTGGGGTTGCCGTAGCGGCCATAGAACCGCGAAGAGCCAACGCCGGTCGCCATCTCACGAGCTTCAGCGACCGTCGGCGTGACGAATGTGGTGGTCGCCCAAAGGATCGGGGCGAGCGCGGTGTCGTTATCGGCGCGACCGGCACGAATAGCGCGCGTCTCGGGATGAAGTTTGGAGTTGTCGTGATTGTTCGTCATGAGTTTTTAAGGTTCGTTTCAATCTCAGCGAGAAAAGGTTTGAGCGCGGCACCAACAGCCTGATGTTCGGTGAGGAAACCATCGTGGCCCGCTTTGGAGTGAATGATCTCGTGGCGACTACTTCCGCCATTACTCACGATCTCATCGTGAAGGAACTGTTGCTGGCGCGTTGGATAGAGCCCATCGCTACTGATGGAGAGTGTCAGTACCGGAGCCGAGAGTCGAGCAAGGGCGCGCTGCAACCCGCCACGACCACGACCGACATCATGGAGGTCCATGGCTTTGTTAATCACCAGATACGAGTTGGCATCGAATCGGCGAATCAGTTTTTCGGCCTGGTAATCGAGATAGCCCTCGACCGCGAAGCGTTGCCACGGCGCGAAGCCTCGGTCCATCACATCTTTTTCGTGACGGCCTTGTTTCACGTCGATCAGTTCTTCACTTTGATAGGTGAGCGTTGCTTGTTCGCGCGCCAACCCAAGACCAAAGTGCGGACCTTCGTTTGGAGCAGCGTCGTAGTAGTCGCCGCCATTCCATTTGGGATCAAGAACGATCGTGCTTCGCTGCACGCTTGATTGACCAATCTGAAACGCGCTTGCAGCAACACAGCTCGCGAGCGGCGCAAGTGACCGCACGCGATCGGGGTACATGATTCCCCATTCAAGAACTTGCATTCCACCCATTGATCCACCGATGACAGAGAACCATTTTGCAATGCCGAGTTCATCGGCAACCGCGGCTTGGGTTCGCACGATGTCGCGAATTGTCACGACCGGGAATGACGAGCCGTACGGACGGCCAGTGTCGGGATCGATTGACGAAGGCCCGGTTGTGCCTTGGCACCCGCCAAGCACGTTCGTGCACACAACGAAGTACTGATTCGTATCGATTGCTCGACCCGGACCAATGAGCGGATCCCACCAACCATCAGTGGGGTGTCCCGGACCGCTCGGACCTGCTGCATGACTGTCGCCAGTCAGCGCATGGCAAACCAGGATGGCGTTCGATGCATCTGCGTTCAGTTCGCCCCAGGTTTCGTAGGCAACAGTGACGCCCTTAAGCGAACCGCCTCCTTCAAGTTGAAACTTTCGATTCACATCGAACGCGACAAAACGCCGTTGACCGACCGGGTCACCGGGTTGCCACGCGCCAGAGGCGGGCAGCGGTTCGGCTCAGGGGCGCCCGAACATTCACTTCGGTCAATGCAACTCCTCGAACTGGTTGTTGCCGCCACCGGAAGGTGGAAGCCGCATCCCCACCAAATGGTGGGTTGGCACCTTGGGTGTTCGCCCCAGGTTGCCGAGCCCGGAAGTCCGGGCCACTCGTGATGTGAACAGCAATGTTGCCAGCCCAATGGGGCTGCGGTCAAAGATTTCAGCGAAATCGGCTTACACAGTGCCTTTACGGGCCCGCACAGATCGAGGAATCCACCAGTTCAGAACGGCTTGCTCCGCTTCTGGTTCGAGACCGTAGGCCCCGGTGAGTGTCACAGCAGCCGCGTCCCACTCGCCTTCTCGCAACTGCCGGGACCCTTCCGCCCATCGATCATGGTCACTAGGAAGAGGGAGGTTCTCGAGTTGTGTCGCGCTCAACCGAATCGCACCCGGGCTGCGAGCGGTGCCCGCAGCCAATCTTGCCGCCCACACCGACGCTGGTGGAGCAAAGAGCGCGGCAAGCAAAAGATCGATGATCTCCGGGTCACTGTCGATCGGCAATACCGAAATAACTGGGACCGATGGCCACAACGATCCGTCGTGATCGGCGACTGCTTCAATCACGCGAGTTTGGGTGGCAACAAGAACCTTCGGC
>JAPLAE010000084.1 GCA_026393455.1 Actinomycetota bacterium | reverse complement strand
GTGGCCAGCAAAGGTAAATGGGCGCAGGGAATCCGACCCCGCAACTTTCATTGGGTGATCGCTGAGCGACTCGCCCTCTGTGAGCGACCCGGTGGCTATGGAGCGAACCATCGAAAAGTTCGCCGCCAAGAGGAAATCATCTGGGTCCGCGAACAGGGATTCACCTGTGTCATCTCGATGATCACCGCTCCCCTCAATCTCCACAATTACGACGAGCTCGGTGTCACCTGGCGCCATCGCCCCGTGCCTGAAGACGATCTCGGCCTTTTCGAGTCGGCATTCTTCGCGGAATTGCGAACCCTGCTCGAGCGCGGCGAACGCATCCTCATCCACGCTGAAGAACTCAGCGATCGCGTGTGTGGTCTGATCGCCGGCTACTTGCTCTGGAACGGCTTGGTCGAGAGCCCGCCGCGTGTTGTTACCGTGATTGAACAGTTGACGCAGCGCCAACTCGGCCCCATTGGTCGTGAGTTGGTTGCGATTTCGCTGACGATCCCCCCGCCTGCCTGAACCGGAGCGCTGCCCAATGGCCCCGACTGATCGAATTGAACTTCGCCAACTTGTGGTGAGCGGTATTTGTGGCGCGCTTCCCGAAGAGCGTGAACGAGCGCAGCCACTCGAAGTCGACCTCGACGTTGTCGCCGATCTCTCTGCGGCGGGATCATCGGACAATCTTGCCGACACCCTCGATTACGGAGCGATCACGGCATCCGTCGAGAGCGTCATTCTCAACGGAACTCCGCAGTTGCTTGAACACCTCGCCCAAAACATCGCCGACGCGGTGCTCGCCGATCCCCGAGCATTGTCCGTCACGGTTTCTGTGCGGAAGTTGCGCCCACCAGTGCCGCAGGCTCTGGCCACATCGGGCGTCACCATCACCCGAGGACGCTGAATGTCGCGTGCGTTCTTGAGCCTCGGCTCGAACATCGGTGATTCATGGTCTCTTTTGCGTGAAGCGGTGAACTCCCTTGATTCGGTCGTCGCTGTGTCACCGAACATCGGTGATTCATGGTCTCTTTTGCGTGAAGCGGTGAACTCCCTTGATTCGGTCGTCGCTGTGTCACCGGTGTATCGCACCGATCCGGTTGGTGGACCTGAGCAAGATCCATTTCTCAACATCGTGATTGAACTCGATACGGATTTGAGTGCGCGCGAATTGTTGGGCGTGTGCCATCGTCTCGAATCGGCGGCAAACCGGGTACGCACTGTTCGGTGGGGTCCGCGCACGCTCGACGTCGACATCATTTGGATCGACGGCGTCACGATTTCCGAACCCGATCTCGAAGTTCCCCATCCGCGAATGCAATTGCGTCGTTTCGTCATGGCTCCGCTTGCCGATCTTGCTCCCGACGTTGCCGGACCTGATTGGTCCGACCGGGCCGAGGGCCACGTACATCGCGTCGGACCAATCGACGCCGAACCAGGATGACCACCAACAGCTCGGTCCGAATCATTGGGCCGGGCCGGGCGGGCGGTGCGCTAGCGATTGCACTGGCACGGGTTGGTTGGACGGTGGTTGCTCCTGTTCATCGCGGTGAGTCGCTCTCGGGGGCAGCGAGTGGAGTTGATCTTTTGGTAATTGCGACCCCGGATGGCGTCATCGCCGAGGTCGCACGCGAGATCACGCCGGATCCAACAACCGTTGTTGTCCATCTTTCTGGTGCACTTGGTCTTGAAGCGTTAGCAACACATCCGCAACGTGCAGCGCTGCATCCGCTGACATCAATGCCCACTCCAGAAGCCGGAGCCCAACGATTAGTTGGCGGGGCATGGTTCGCTATTGACGCGAACACAACGAGTGCGCAGGCGTGCATGGAGTCTGTTGTCGCGTCGCTCGGTGGGCGATCATTCGTTGTTGACGATGAACATCGAGTTGCGTACCACGCGGCTGCAGCGATTGCGTCGAATCATGTTGTTGCCCTACTCGGTTCCGCGGAACGAGTGGCTCGTGCAGCTGGTGTGCCGATCGAAGCGTATTTAGAGCTCGTTCGTGCAACCATCGACAACATCGAAGACCTTGGAGTTATCGATGCGTTGACAGGCCCTGTGGCGCGTGGCGACTGGGAAACGGTCGCTCGTCATCGAGATGCGATCGACCCTTCAGAACTTGCGTTGTATGACGCATTGGTGGACGCCGCTCGTCGCGTGGTGGACTCTCGCCCATCAGCGAACGATGATTTGACGCCACCAATTCCCGAAACGGAAAACTGATGCAGGTCCTCTCCACAAAATCAGAGTTTCGCGAGCACCTCGAAACAGTGCGCGCGCTCGGGCGTACGGTCGGATTGGTTCCGACCATGGGCGCACTGCATGAAGGGCACTTGTCGCTCCTTCGTGCTGCCGCAAACGATTGCGATGTTGTTGCGCTCACGATTTTTGTCAACCCGCTCCAGTTCGGTGCAGGCGAAGACCTCGACGCCTACCCTCGTCCGCTTGAGCGCGATCTGGAACTCGCAGAAGAGGCGGGTGCCGATGTTGTCTTCACGCCAACAACTAGTGAGATGTATCCAGGCCTGACGCTGACGAACGTTCATGTCGACCGGCTCACTTCCTCAATGGAAGGCGCGAGTCGACCCACACACTTCGACGGCGTCACCACGGTCGTCACGAAGTTGTTCAACATTGCTGGTCCTTGCCGGGCCTATTTCGGCGAGAAGGACTTTCAGCAGCTCGCGGTCGTTCGCCGAATGGCCGCCGATCTTGATCAGCCCGTGGAAATCGTGGGTTGTCCCATCGTGCGCGAAACCGATGGCCTAGCGATGTCGAGTCGGAACGTTTATCTGGCTTCAGCGGAACGCGAAGCGGCCACGGTCATCAACCGAGCGCTTCGTGCCGGGGCCGCCATGATCGAAGCAGGGGAGAGCGATCCGTCGGTTATCGAAGCACATATGGCCTCAATCATCGAAGCCGAACCGCTTGCCGCCCTCGATTACGCCGCCGTGGTGAACCCCGAGTCATTGCTCACTCCCGATCACCTGGTGAGCGGAACCACCGTTCGGTTGTTGATGGTGGCGCAGGTCGGAACGCCACGATTACTCGACAACCTTGGTGTCGACGTACCGTAGGAAGCCGTACCCGCACGGTGACCGCACGCGGCGCCAAGCTGAAGGAGAAGACGATGCATCGTCGAATGATGAAGTCAAAAATCCATCGCGCTTGTATTACTGACGCCAATCTTCATTACGTGGGTTCCATCACCCTCGATACGGAATTGATGGAGCAGGCCGACATCCGCGAATGGGAGCAGGTGCAGGTCGTCGATATCGATAACGGTGCGCGGTTCGAGACTTACGCGATCCCAGGCGGTCCGGGCACGGTGTGCCTTAACGGCGCCGCCGCACGTTTGGTTCAGCCCGGTGACCGCATCATCGTGATCACCTACGCCGACTATGACGAGGTAGAACTTGAGGACTACAGGCCTCGTGTTGTGCACGTCGACGGAACGAATCGCATCGTCGATGAATTCGAGGCCGTGACCATCGCTGCTCAAGAATTTCCTATTCGATTCCGGGCTTGACGCCGTTCTTCGGTCAGACTGCACCCCTGTGACTGCCGAGCTCGATCTACTTGTTGTCGGTTCTGGCGTTGCCGGACTTTCGGCCGCCGTGCGCGCCGCGGCCCGAGATGGTGTTCGTGTGGGCGTCCTTACTAAGGGTCCGCTTGAGCAGTCGACGACCAGATGGGCCCAAGGTGGCGTCGCTGCTGTTCTCGGTGGTGATCCCGATTCCACCGATCTCCATCTCGCCGACACACTCGCCGCCGGGGCTGGGCTTTGTGATGTTGATGCGGTGCGCATCCTGGTTGAAGAAGGTCCAGTTCGGGTTCGAGATCTCGTCTCACTCGGGGCGCGTTTCGATCGCGACGCTGAAGGTCAGTTCGAATTAGCGCGCGAAGGTGGACACTCACTGCCGCGCATTGTTCATGCTGGTGGTGTTGCCACCGGCGCCGAAATCGAACGAGCGCTAGTTGTTGCGGTGCGCAGTGAAGCAACAGAAATACATGAGCATGCGTTT
>JAPLAE010000137.1 GCA_026393455.1 Actinomycetota bacterium | reverse complement strand
AGATTCATAAACCAATAACCCCACCGCTGCTGTGACACCAACAGTGAAAGTCGATGTCGCTGCCGCAACTTTTACAGGGACATGCATGATCTCTGACGCGGTTGGAGTTTTGACCCATCCGCCGCCAACGCCTGACAGACCTGAGATCAGACCAGCCATCCCCATTCCCAACAAACCAAGAGGCAAGCGATTGGCGCGATACGGCACGAACTCGTCACCCAACGGATAGACGCCGGCGAGCGTTCCCGGGATTTCGCCAACATCAGCAATCGACAACGCTGGATCAGGAATGTTTCGGATCCCTTTACGACGCGCCCCTGCAAATGCAGCCACTAACGCAACAACGCCCAACAGCACAGAAAGCAACGCATGGCCAAGAAGGCCAGAAACAAGTGCTCCGATCAATGCCGCAGAAGAAGCAGCAATTTCAGTCGCGACCCCAAGACGCTGGTTCACAACTTGGGCTTTGAGTTGATGAGGCGCTGCGGCAAGCGAGCCGGCGGCAACCGAAACTAAGCCCAATGGCGCCGCGTATTTCGCCTCCATTCCTGACAGCACAAGAATGGGAACAAGAAGAATTGCTCCACCCAAACCACCCAAAGTTCCAATCGCCGCAGTAATAAACGCAGCAATTGCAAGAGCGACTGGATTCACGCTTCGAACCTACCAAACCTGTTGGCGTTCAAATGGTGAAGCGTCGCTCTTAGCGGTTTGACCTATCGCTTGACAGAAATGGTGATGTCGGGGGCGCTAATCGTTGCGGTTTTACCCGAGAACCACGATGCATTGGGTGTGCCAGCAACAAATTCATCGAGGAATGCAACCGTGAGTCCTGATGCCAGTTCGAGGTCGCGGGCGTACGGCATGAAGCCTTCGCCGCATCCTTCTTTTGCCTGGACCTGGATGGCGGCTGCAACTGCTGCAGGCGCTGCAGGCAACTTCGGAATTTCATCGAGGTACATGCACACATCGGTGAACGACTGATGGGCAGCGTCGGTCATGACCACAAGCACTACGGGAGGACCGGTGATGAGATCAAATGGTCGTTGCGAATCTTTGGCAAGCGTCGTGGTGATGTCTTTCGTGCCGACCATCAACATCACAGGAATCTTGATTCCGGCGAGTTCAGAGTCAGAAAGTCGACGGGTATACGGGGCCTGACCGACAACAGCCTTGATTCGCGGATCGGGCTTGGTTGTTCCGGCAGGACCGGTGTGGCCACCAGCGGTTGCGAGCGCGGTGTAGCCGCCGTAACTGTGACCCACGAGACCGATGCGCTTTTCATCAATGGCGCCCTTCAGTACTGGGTATGCGCTGGCCGAACCCGACGACTGAGCAAGGGCCCAATTGATTTCCGCTTCGACAACATTCGGCCGAAGGAAATCATTTTGATCCTCTGACACGGAGGTTCCAAGCAATTGATCGGCTGCGGTGTTACCTGCGTGATTCGCTGACAGCACGACATAGCCATGGCTGGCGATGTCTTCAGTCAGGAAAGATGCAACGAAACTCTGGCCGCCACTTCCGTGCGAATACACAACGAACGGGAAAGCACCCGCATTGTTGATTGGCGCCTTTTCAATTGCGACTTTCGAATCGAAATACGCGGTCGGGAGAAGTGAGTAACGAGTGGCCGTTCCCGTCGCTCCCGAAGCTGCCGGATACCAAAGGTCGGCGCTGATCGTTTTTCCGGTTGCTGGGTCAGGAATGGAAATGGTGTCGTGACCAACTGCGTAGGTGCCCGATCGAGCCGGCATCGGCGCCGGCGTTGCGGCCTTTGAACTACTACTTCCTCCGCAAGCCGCCAGAAGAAGGGAGCCCACAATGACGACGAGAGCCGGAACAGAAAGGATTCGGGTGCGCTTTGACATGGGCGACACACTCCCACATCAGACTCCGCCCCACATGGTTATGCAGAGCAGTTCTCGCAAATTGTCAGGAGATCGAAGCCACGAATGCCTCGATCTCCGCGGGGTGATCGGCAATTCGAGATGCGCCAGCAGCCAGCAATTCCTCGCGGTCCCCGAAGCCCCACAACACTCCAATGAAGTGAGTTCCGAGTGCCGCTGCGCCATAACCGTCATGTTCTCGGTCCCCGATCATCACCACCGTGGTCGGGTCGTCAATCTCAAGCTGCTCAAACACTGACCTCATCACCACTGGTTTCTCGGCACCAGCACCGTCACGTTCTGAGCCCACCACTATTTCGAACTGCGAACCGATGCCGGCATGATCAACGACTGGTCGAGCAAACCCAGTGCGTTTCGAAGTAGCCACCGCAAGGCGAAAACCCGCGTCATTCAAACGGTTGAGCAGTTCAGAAATTCCGTCATAGACCGAATACTCGTACATTCCGCCGGCGCCGTAGTGCTCGCGATACACGGTGATGAGTGACTCGATCAGGGTTTCATCTGAACTCACGAAACCAAATCCCGTTGTTAATGGAGGGCCTATGAACGAAGAAAACTGTTCATCGGTAATGGCGGGAAATCCGTGATGCGCAAGTGACTCATCAACACAACGACGAATTCCTGGACTGCTATCGATCAACGTTCCATCGAGATCAAACAGCACAGTCGTGATTGCCATGAATTCATTCTGACTCACGGAATGAATGCCCGGTTCATCGGCGCACCGCAAAACGCAAACGGGCCCCGACCGAAGCCGGGGCCCGTTGCACAAACAAACGCTTAGGAAATGAACACCGGATTGATCGGCGAGCCGGTTGCACCAGTGACCTTGAGCGGTGACACGGCAATGACGCCTTCGTAGTTGCCGTCTTCACACGGTTGACGAAGATCGAGATGCTCAAGCAGGAAGATGCCAGCCTGCACAAGAAGGATCTTGTGCACGATAAGGAAGTCGTTGTTATCGAACGGAATAACTTCGACAGCAGCATTGTCAGAACCAACGGCAGTGACATCCATTGACGCAAGCCACTCGGCAGCGTCGGAACCAATACCAGCCTGCGCGAAACCTTCGGGTTCGCCAGCGGCATTATTTGCCCACCACATATCGAGGTGACCGGTACGAATAAGCACAACGTCGCCAGCGCGAACTTCAACACCCTGCGCAGCGGCTGCAGCCTGAAGATCGGCAGCCATGATCATGGTTCCGGGCTCAAGCCACTTATCGGCACCCTTCAACTTCACGATGTCGAGAATGACCGAGCGTGCCGCGAAACTGTCGACCTTTTCGATACCTAGTTTGCCCGCACCACCAAGTGCACGCATCTCGCCGTAAGGAACGCCGTTGTAATGCTTATAGTCCTCGTACACATGGATAAGAGCGTCCATGTGTGAAGTGGTGTGCGAGGCCATGACGAGCACGTCTTCGTGTGCGCCTGTTCCTTCTTTTGCACCGTAACTTTCGTAGATGCCGTCGTCGGTACCGTCTTGCAGCGTCAGACGCATCGGGGTTCCGCGGTAATCGAGCAACGGAACACCTTGGCCCTGAATCGGAATACCAAGGCTGTAGACCTTGCCCGTGGTGATCGAAGCTGCAGCAGCTTTGATGACCTCAGGTGTCAGGTGATTGAGCGCTCCGCGCTCGTCGTCGGCGCCCCAACGGCCCCAGTTATTCGTGCTCATGTGAGTTCCCCCGGTAGATCGGTGTGTCAGTTCCTGAAAGGTACAACTCCGGCGGCATCGCTGCCGCCGGAATCGCTTAGGCCAGTGCGGGAAGGATTTCGTTACGAAGCAGATTGATCTGCTTCCAACTTTCCGAAATCGGCATCCCGCCGCAAAGTGGGTGCATTGCGAAGACAGCAAAATCGCCTGCAGCCTTCGCTTCTTCGACTGCCTGGGCCGGAGAGACAACCTGGTACAGACCCTCTTCACGCAGTTCGCTAACGGTCTTGGCATGCGAATGAGCTGAAGACTTGATGTCGGAGGTCTGCCATGAGGAATAGGTCGTGGCCTCATGAAGGATGTGCTCGCCCATAGCGGCCCATCCGGCATCGACGTCTTCGGCAAAGAAGACATGGTGAAAGTCATCAGGCGGAGCCATAGCGAAACCCTGCGTGCCGTACTCGGCGCACTTTTCGTAATAGTGGGCCTCGATCTCAGGAACCGGGGCCGCCCACATGATGGGAAGTCCAAAGCGCGCGGCACGACGAGCTGCGGGCTTTGAGGTTCCGCCAAGAAGGAACATCGGGTGTGGTTGCGTGAACGGGCGGGGCGTCACCTGCACGGTGGTGCCGCGATATTCAAATGGTTCGCCGGTCCATGCCTTGAGCATGACATCGACGCATTCGTCCATGATCTTGCCGCGATCAGCCCATGACTTGCCGTGTGCTGCGTATTCGCTCGGGCGATAGCCAAGACCGCCAATGACGGTGAGGCGACCCTTCGACATGAGGTCGATGACGGCAATGTCTTCGGCAATGCGCAACGGATCGTGCAACGGTACGAGGAGTGCAGAAATAGAAACAGAAACGTTCTTGGTGCGGCTCAGAATTGCTGACGCCATTGTGAGCGGAGAGGAACTCCAACCATTTTCGGCGCCGTGATGCTCTTCGAGCGTCACCATGCCGCCACCAAGTTCATCGAGAACCTGAGCCATGTCGAGCATGGCGTTGTATCGATCGGCCATCTCATTTGGCTCGAGTCCGGGCTGGATGCAGTTGAAACGCATCATTGTCATTGCCATGTCATGTCCTCCCCTAAGTGGAATGTGATTCTGCCCCATTTAGAGCAGGTACTGCGACGACGTTGTGTGTTGCTAGTGCGCTACTGCGCAGCCTCGGCCGAGGCCAAGATTTCAATTGCCTTCTTGATCCGCTCGGCATGTTTGGTTTCTTCACGACCGTTGCGAAGCAACAGTTCGATGATTTCCGGATCGGTTTCGTGCGAGGCCCACTTTTGGTAGCCGAGGTCTCCTTGGAGTTCGCCCTCGACGATCATCGGCAATGCCGACGCGTCGACCGAATCGGGAAGATCAACTTCGAACTTCTCGAGCACCTCGGCCGACGGCACGTATTCGGTGCCGGTCTTGAGCGAAATCACCTTCATGATGCGACGAGCGTGACCGACCTCTTCGCGCCCATTCTTACGAAGAAGCTCGGCGGCCTCTTCGTTATTCAAACGTGCTGCAAGTTCGTTGTAGAGAACATCGCCGCTGTTTTCAACTCGGACGAGAAGTTCGGCGGTTTCGATATCGAGGGTCTCGGCTTCGCCGAGTTTCATGTTCGCTTCGAAGAAATTCATGGTGGGAATCATCGCGCCTATCGCGAGCGTCCGCCCTGTCGACCGGCAGAACGGCTTGATCCCTGACGGGAACCGGAGGTTGACCCACCAGCACCACCGGAGGATCGACCGCCTGAGCCAGATCGCGAACTTGAACCGGAACCAGAGCGAGCGCTGGAACCAGAGCCGGAACTCGCACCGCTGCCGGAACCCCGGCGTCCACTGCTTGGGCCGCCACGCTTCGGCCGACCAGACGCTGACGGAGTCGCCGAACGCGGGTTACGCGAATTCGGACGACCACCGGGCGTCTTGGCCGGTTCGGGAACATCGAGCATTGCCTTCACTTCAGAGGCGCTTTTCTTCAGTCGCTGACCGGGAGCAATTTCCTGCAGTAGCGGTGAATCAGGGCGCACTTT
>JAPLAE010000054.1 GCA_026393455.1 Actinomycetota bacterium | reverse complement strand
ACTTCCGGCCTTCGTCGATCCCGAAGATGTCGCAATTGTTCTCTACACGTCTGGAACTTCGGGTACGCCAAAAGCGGCGCTGCTTCGCCATCGCCATCTCACTGCCTATGTGATCGGCACTGTTGAATTCGCTGGGGCTGACCCAGAACAAGCTGCGCTTGTCACCGTTCCGCCGTATCACATCGCTGGTTTGGCCAACCTTCTGTCGAACATGTACTCGGGCCGTCGCATTGTGTATCTCGAATCCTTCGATGCTCAGGTGTGGCTCGACACAATTCGTAACGAACGCATCACTCAGGCGATGGTTGTTCCAACGATGCTGGCTCGTGTTGTTCAATTGCTCGATGGTTCGCCGGCCGATGCGCCATCGCTGGCAACGCTTTCTTATGGCGGAGCGCGCATGCCGCTTCCCGTTCTTGAGCAAGCCCTTGAGTTGTTCGCCGGCACGGGATTCGTGAATGCCTATGGGTTGACGGAAACCTCATCGACAATCGCGTTGCTCGGGCCCGAAGATCACGACGCGGCATTTGCTGGAGATCCAGTTGCCAAAGTTCGACTTGGCTCGGTTGGCAAGGTGCTTCCTGGTATCGAAGTTGAAGTGCGCGACGAAGATGGCACTGTCCTTCCCGTTGGCGAACCCGGTTTGGTCTTCCTGCGGGGTGAACAGGTTTCGGGCGAATACGAAAGTGGAAGTGTCGTCGATGCCGAAGGATGGTTCCCGACTAAAGATCGTGGTTGGATCGATCAAGACGACTACCTCTTCATTGAGGGTCGTGCCGATGACACCATTATTCGCGGCGGCGAGAACATCGCCCCGGCGGAAATCGAAGACGTCTTGCGTCGCCACGAAGCGATTGTCGATGCGGCGGTTGTAGGAATCCCCGACGATGAATGGGGTCAGCAGATCGCTGCTGTAGTTGTCATGAAGCCGGGTGCGTCGGTATCGGTCGACGAACTCCACGACTATTGCCAGTTGCATCTGCGTAGTTCAAAGACTCCCTATCGCATTGAATTCCGCGACGAATTACCGCATACGCCGACCGGCAAGCTTCTTCGCCGTGAGGTCCTCGCCGACCTCCTGGGCTGAGCATCTGGCGTTCTTTCTCCTAGATTGACAGTTGTGGATTTCACTCTCGATGACGATCTTCATGCGCTGAAAGCCGAGG
Organism: Actinomycetota bacterium; assembly: GCA_026393455.1. Lineage (GTDB taxonomy): Bacteria > Actinomycetota > Acidimicrobiia > Acidimicrobiales > Acidimicrobilacustridaceae > Acidimicrobilacustris. The sequence continues at coordinate 37,589 of JAPLAE010000054.1, read as the reverse complement.
CCGAAACATTCGCGTCCGCGGCTGTTGCGAAGTACGGCCGCTTTAATGATTCGTGGCTGTGTTCGTTCTCACGAGAGTGTTCGCAAGAGTTGGCGCAACGAGGCTGGATCGGAATGACGTGGCCGAAAGAATTCGGCGGTGGTGGTCGTTCTCCGGTGGACCGATTGATTGTGAGCGAAGCGCTCATCACGGCGGGTGTTCCAATCGGCGCCACGTGGTTTGCTGATCGCCAGATGGGTCCGGGGCTTTATACGTTTGGGACTGCAGAACAATGTGAGCGGTATCTTCCTGAAATTTTGGCGGGCGATGTCACGTGGTGCATCGGTATGTCGGAACCAAATAGTGGGTCTGACCTCGCCTCGTTGACGACTTCGGCGGTTCGCGATGGCGACGAGTGGGTCATCAACGGACAAAAGATCTGGACGTCATTCGCCCATGAATCTGACTATTGCTATTTGATCTGTCGCACGGAGTCGGTTCCCAACAAACCTCACTTGGGCATCAGCGAAATCATCGTGCCAATGGACACGCCGGGGATTGAAGTCCGATCGATTCGCGACATGGTCGATGCTCGCCACTTCAATGAAGTGTGGTTCGACAACGTACGAGTGCCGATCGGAAATCTTGTTGGCGTAGAGGGCAACGCGTTTTCTCAGACAATGCGTCAACTTGAACATGAGCGCGGTGGAATCGACCGACTGGTTTCGAACCGAGCGCTGTACTTGCATGCCCGCGAGATGGCGGATACGACCGATCCGATCATTCGGCAGGAGATTGCCGAACTCGAGATCGGCTTCATTGTGGGCCGATTGTTGGTCTACCGAAGTGTGCTTGGCCAGACGCCTGCAGGTTTCGCTGCCGGAACGAAATGTGTCTGCACCGAGTACGAACAGCGAGTCGCCGACTTTGCCGCCCGGATCATGGGCCCAGAAGCAATGTTGCATTCGGAATGGTCGACGGAAATCGCGTATGCCCCGGCCTACACAATCATGGGGGGCACCTCTAACGTGATGAGAAATATTCTGGGCGACCGGGTTTTGGGCCTTCCGCGTTGACGGCCCTGCACTTCTGCCTGAGACAGGTAACAATGACGCCATGATCACGCTCGAAGTTTCTGACCGTGTTGCCACCATCACCCTGAATGACCCTGGACGCCGGAACATTGTTTCCGCAGCGCTCAACACTGCTGTGCTCGAGGGGATGGATGAACTCGAATCTCGCGGCGATGTCGGTGCGATCGTTGTCACTGGAGCGCCGCCGGCATTCTGCGCAGGCGCTGATCTCGATGACCTCGCTGCGTGTGACACGGAAGAAAAGCTGCGCACGATCTATTCAGGCTTTCTTCGACTCGCCAATTCACCCTTGCCCACAGTCGCGGCGGTGAATGGCGCCGCTGTTGGCGCAGGACTAAATCTTGCGTTGGCGTGCGACGTGATCCTTGCTGGACAGTCGGCGAAGTTCGATACCCGTTTTCTTCAGATTGGCCTCCATCCAGGCGGCGGGAACACCTGGCGACTGCGCCGGATTACCGATCTACAGACCACGATGGCGCTTGTGCTCTTCGGTGAAGTAGTTGATGGAGCGCGTGCCGCAGAAATTGGATTGGTATGGAAGTGCGTGCCTGATGCGGAACTCCTCGATATCGCTCATGCGATGGCGGCCAAGGCTGCAGCAGGCCCTCCCGAGGTTGTTCGTTCTATGAAAGCCACAGTTCTTGGGATGGACGCCGTAACGAATTCGGAAGACGCGGTTTCGGCAGAGTTGGGTCCGCAACTGGCTTCACTTGGTGGTGCGGCATTTGTTGAACTTCTCGCACAACTTCGGGCTCAGATTGCCGCCAAGTCCTGAACAGTGACTTCTGAATCGTCGGGCTGGAATTCTGCGGTCGCGTTTGCCGATCGGGCTATCGAACGACTCTCCTCGTTAGGTGTTCCGAGTAGTGCAAGTGGGGCCGAACTTCTATCGAAGCGCGAACTGTTCGTCGACCCGTTCCTTGCCCAGCAAGTTTCGATGGGTGGGTTCTGCCGACTGATTCCTGCTGCCGATGGATGGTGTGCGGTTCATCTGCCTCGTGAAGATGATCTTGAATTGCTTCCCGCTTGGGTTGGCATCGAAATGAAGTCGACAGAGATCCCATGGGAAGCAATTGAGTCTGCTCTTGCGGCCAGGACTTCGGGCGAACTTGTCGAAGCAGCGCAGGAACTGGGTTTGGCTGTTGCGGCATTACCCGGTGGCGATGACGAACAATTGATTGATCGAAGCACGACGAATGTTGCTCGGCCGTGGATCCAGCGAAGTGTTGGTCAGCGTCAAAGTGGCATGACGCTCAATGATGCTGTTGTCGTGGACTTGTCCTCGCTATGGGCGGGTCCGCTGTGTTCTCGGATACTGACCACTGCCGGAGCGCGAGTCATAAAGGTGGAATCTTCATCTCGCCCCGATGCGTCTCGTGATGGCGATCGGGATTTTTTTGATTGGTTACATGACGGACACGAGTTTCGAACAATCGAGTTTGAATCCGCGGCAGGGCGTTCCGAACTCGTCGAACTGTTGGAACACGCCGACATCGTGATCGAAGGTTCTCGTCCGCGAGCACTGGAACGTTTGGGCATCGTTCCGTCGGAGTTTGTCGAGAAGCGCCCGGGCAAGGTGTGGCTATCGATTACGGCTTACGGGCGCTGTGGTCCCTGGCGCAACTGGGTGGGTTTCGGCGACGATGCCGCGGTCGCAGGCGGTTTGGTCGACGTTGCTGCCGATGGGACTCCGAGTTTCGTAGGAGATGCCGTCGCCGATCCGCTAACCGGTCTTCTCGCTGCCGCGCTTGTTGCCGGATCGGTTGCTCGTGGCGGGGGAGTCACGATCGACGTAGCGCTTCGCGAAGTAGCGAGAAGCGCCGCTCATTCGACATCTGTGGTGTGGTGACGATGAAAACCGTCATAACAAATGCAGAAGTTGAAGGTCGTCACGTCTCGGTCGTCATCGAGGATGGATGCATCGTCGAAATTGATAAAGACGTAGTGACGCTTGGTGCTGATGTTGTTGATGGCGCTGGCGGAGCATTGATTGCTGGTCTGCACGATCACCATGTGCACCTACTTGCGATGGCGGCTCGTCGGGAAGGAATTGATCTCGATCCGCTTCAAACGCCACAGTCATTCGATGAGGCGCTTCGATCAGCATCGGCGAACTCAGAGAGCGGGTGGTTGCGCGCTTCTGGCTACGACGAACATCGCCACGGCACTCTTGATTGCCGTCGCCTCAATGCACTCGTTGGCAACAGAGCTCTTCGCGTGCAGCATCGGTCGGGCCTTGCGTGGGTACTGTCTTCTGCTGGTCTCGATCTCGTCCTCAATGGCGAGTTGCCAGATGGCGTTGAGCTCGATGCCGATGGGGTTCCAACCGGCTGGCTTCTTCGTCTCGATGAATGGATCGCACGTCGCATTCCGCCGACCACTCCGTCGCTTCGAGAAGTGGGGGCTGAACTCGCCGCGTTCGGGATCACCGGTGTCACCGATGCAACGCCCAATCTCGGCCAAGGACGACTCGAGATCCTTCGTTCTGCGGTGAGCGATCGTTCACTGCCGCAGCGTGTGGTGCTTCTGGGGGTTGATGACCCACAAGCAGTCGCAGATTTCGCAAAGGTTGGTCCGGCCAAGATCGTTATCGACGAAGTAACCGGCTTGGACCCCGACGCGCTTGCGCGCATCATTTCCGCTCACCATCTCAAAGGTCGCGCAGTGGCGATTCATGCGGTGAGTCGAGCGGAAACGGTGACTGCGGTGACGGCCCTGGCGCTGGCTGGGCCCCATCATGGCGACCGCATCGAACACGGTTCGGTATTGCCTGAAGATCTCGATGCAATTCTCGCGAGTGGTTCCGTCACCGTTGTCATCCAGCCAGGCTTGGTGGGCGAACGCGGTGATCACTATCTGAGTTCGGTTGACCGTGAGGACCTGCCATTTCTTCATCGGGCGGCTTCATTGCAGTCCGCCGGGATCGCTGTGGCAATTGGGAGTGACGCTCCGGTGACATCGGCAGACCCTTGGGTCACGATTGCAACCGCGACGACGCGTCGGACTCGTTCGGGCAACGTCATCGGCGAATCTGAGAGAGTTGATGCTCGCACTGCGCTGGGTTGGTATCTCACAGATCCGCTTGATCTTGGTGGTTCTCCACGACGAGTGATGTGCGGAGGAGCGGCAGATCTGTGTCTCCTTGATGTACCTCTTGACGAAGTGTTGGCAGCTCCTAACGCGGCGCATGTGCGCATGACGTGGGTTGGAGGCAGGCTGGTGTACTCATGACGGTTCTTCGATCGCCTTCTGAATTGCTTGCGTTTATCGCCGGTGGTCTCGATGACACGGCGCTTGGCGTAGTCGTTGGCTCGCCTGCAGTTGTTGTAGATCTCTCGGAACCATTTGAGACGCAGGACTTGCTGCGCATTTCCTCGCTCCTTTCGACGATGCCGGTGGTGTTGATCGGGATCTCTGATGGCGGTCCGATCGACGGTTCAGCGATCGTTGGTCTCGACGTTGCACTTTGCTCGGGTGATGATGCGTCAGCACCGTGGGTCTCGTGCGGGAACTCACTCGATAAAACGCTTTCCGAACTCATTTCTGCGATTGAAGCGTCTCCCGACGCATCAGTAGCTCTTGGGCAGTTACTCCGAGTTGGAGAACGATCATCGGCGTCGGAAGCAGTTATTGCCGAGTCATGGGTCTACAGCCTCCTTCAAGGGGGCGATACGCACTCACGATGGCTCGACGCGCGTTCAACGCGAACTGCGCGACCTCGTCCCGACTCGTCAGTCGTTCTGGTTGAACGGAACGACAATGTGCTTTCCATCACGCTTGATCGACCCGAAGTTCACAATGCGTACGGAACTCGAATGCGTGATGAATTAGTGGAAGCGTTTCGCCTTGTCGGTGCAGACCCGACGATCGTCAATGTTGTACTTCGCGGAACAGGCCCTTCGTTTTGTAGTGGTGGCGATCTCGATGAATTCGGCACTGCACCCGCGCCGGTCATGGCGCACAGCATTCGCACCAGCAGAAATGCCGGCATTGCGTTAGCGGCGATTGCCGATCGGGTTGAGGTCGTTATTCATGGAAGTTGTGTCGGTGCTGGCGTTGAACTTCCTGCATTCGCTGCAAGGGTGATCGCGCATTCAGAGACGTCGTTTCTCCTGCCCGAAATCGCGATGGGCCTCGTACCTGGGGCGGGCGGAACCTCGAGCATTCCGCGCCGAATCGGGCGTCATCGCACCGCGTACTTTGGACTGTCCGGTCGACCCATCTCGGCCGATACGGCGATGTCATGGGGACTTATCGACGCAATCGACAACTCTCGATTCGAAGTAGCAGAGGTGGCCCGATGAGTGACGATCCGGCCGTTGGTTCAACGCAATGGGCGCAATGGCGCAAGGCAGTTGATCTCGACGATTACGAATCTCGATGGGATCGCATGGCCGAACAGGGCGAGAACCCACACGGTGAAGTCGATTTCGTGATGCGGTTCGAACCGAAGTCAGCGCTTGATGCTGGGTGCGGATTCGGTCGGGTCGGGATCGAACTCAGTGCCCGCGGTGTCGAGATTGTTGGCGTAGATCTCGATGCAGACCTCCTTGGACGGGCGAAGCGTCGGTCCCCGGAACTCGATTGGCGACATGCAGACCTCGCAACGCTGGACATTGGTCGTCAGTTCGACCTTGTTGTGGCGGCCGGAAACGTCATCGGCTTCGTCGACGTGGCCGACCGTTCCAATGCAGTGCAGAACTGCGCTCGCCATGTCGCTCCCGGCGGTTGGCTGGTCATGGGGAATCAACTCAAAGCCACGTGGACGACGATCGCTGAGTTCGATGAATGGTGTGCACGTGAAGGCCTTGTCCCGGCCGGGCACAAGGCAGGGTGGGAAGGCGAGATGTTGGACGAGGACCCGGACTACGTCGTGACGGTTCATCACCGCCCTGCTTCGTGAACATGGTCCTGCGATTGTCCTGACCGCTCTGTGGCAGGATCGTGGCGCACGACATCCGGGGGGGCCGACACGATGACTGATCTCACAGAACCAACTGAAGTTCCGGTCAAAGACATCGGAACGCTGCGAAGCCGAGCTGAAGGTTCGGGACCAACAACGCGCCGTCCGATCACGATTCCTGCCAACCGCTATTACTCACCCGATTTCGCTGCGCTCGAAACGGAACGCATGTGGCCACGTGTCTGGCAGTTGGCGACCACGATCGATGCGGTCTCCGACCCTGGAGATTGGGCGGAGTTCTCAGTAGGGGAACTGTCGGCGATCATTCTTCGCGATCAAGAAGGAACGTTGCGAGCGTTTCAGAACGTGTGCATGCATCGCGGTATCGAACTTTGCAAAGGATCAGGCACAGGTCGCACCGAACTTCGCTGCGGATTCCATCGTTGGTGTTGGAACCTTGATGGTTCGCTCAATGAAATTCCGAGTCGTCGCGACTTCGGAGTTATCGACAACGATGCCTACGGGCTTGCGCCCGTGCTCGTCGATACGTGGGGGCCGTTGGTCTTCGTTAATTTCGATACCGATGCAATGAGTTTGGCCGCCTATCTCGGCGGAGCTCCGGCCGATGCGGCCTACCTCGAGATGGACGATTTTCACTGTCGCTTTGAGATCAGCGTGAAGGTCCCTTCGAATTGGAAAACCGCCGCTGATGGATTTAGCGAGACCTATCACGTGCAGGGATTGCATCCAGAACTGCTGAAGGTGTTTGCCGACCTCGATAATCATCAGATCTTCTGGGATCACGTCGGGCGTAGTCGTCAGCTCTATGGCGTTCCGTCCCCTCGCATTCGTCCGACGCCAAGCGACCAAGAAGTTTGGGAAGCGTTTGCATCGGTTTATTCCGGTCGAGCGGGACTCGATGCGGTGAACCCCGGCCCGGTTCCTGCGATTCCTGATGGGTCGACACTTTTTGACGTGATGGCTCAATGCGTTCGAGATGCTCAAGCGGCGAAGGGCGTCGATTTGGCGGCGTACGACAACACTCAGATCATGATGATGGATCAACACAACGTGTTTCCGAATATCACGGTGTTGTTGCACCCGGACCTGTTGTCGGTGTTACGAACTCGGCCTGGTGATCATCCAGACGAATGTTGGCTCGACATCTTCAGTTTCGATCGCGCCGGCGCAAACGCGGCGCGTACTAAGCCGATGAAAATGGAAGCACCGCTTGATTCGATGGCATTCGGCACTGTGTTCAATCAAGATTTCGACATGTTGCGTACTGCTCAGCGAGGGCTTCATCAACCCGGATTCACTCGGATCACGCTTTCGCAGGAAGAAAGCCGCATTCTCAACAACCAGCTAGCGCTTGAGCGGTATATCGGAATTTCTCCAAGTGAGATCGAGGGCGATCTCCCGTAATGGTTGTTGCCACTGCTACTCGTCGTCGCGCTGACGGAGGCCCCAGCGCTCGGTCGCTCCTCATCAGTGTGTTGGGTCAATGGGTTGGACCCAACGACACGCCGGTGTGGACAGCGACGCTTGTAGGCGCGCTCGAAGCCCTCGGCATTGAAGCCCGAGCGGCGCGCCAAGCGGTGAATCGCACGGCCGCAGACGGGTGGCTCGAAGGCGAATCGGTCGGTCGCTACACGCGTTGGCGACTCACGAGTTCTGGACGTCGAATGATCGGCTCAGCGGTGCCTCGAGTCCAACGTTCGATCGTGTCGGACCGCACCTGGGACGGAACGTTTTTGCTGTTAACGCTCACGGGCATCGCGCTTGACCGCGAGGAGCGTGAACGTTTGGCCGTTGGCCTCGATTTCGAGGGATTCGGAACGCTTGGACCGGGTACGTGGGTGGCGGTCGGCGAGGGCTCGCGCGAAGGGGCCGATTCGGTTCTTTCTGCCTGCGGATTGCAGGACCGGGCCTTGCTGTTCAGTGCCCAAACTGTTGATGGGGCGGAAACTCCTGCCGAAGTGGTGGCCTTGGCCTGGGACCTCGATACGGCTGCGGCTGCCCATGAAGCCTTTCTGGAAGAGTTCGAGAAGGTCGTGCCCGAGGATGAGTGTGAGGCGTTCGCGTTGCGAACCCGGTTAGCCCACGAGTGGCGCCATCTCCTGAGCGTGGACCCGTCTTTGCCGCCGCAACTGCTGCCGGCCGACTGGGTTGGAACCCGAGCCCGGAAGGTTTTCCAGCTCCGTTTCAGCGAGTGGGCCGAGGCGGCATCGTCATACTACATAAGGTTGTGTGAAGAGCCCGTTGTGTCGTAGATTGTCGTGATGACCGAACTTGGATTCCCCGTCTTTGATTGCGATAACCACTACTACGAAGCGGTCGATGCGTTTACTCGTCATCTCGATCCCCGTACCGCATCGCGCACCATTGAGTGGTGCACGATCAACGGACGTCAGTACCACGTCATTGGCGGCAAAGTCAGCCACGCCGTGGTCAACCCGACCTTTGATCCAGTTGCGCTTCCTGGCGTGTTGAAGGATTACTTCCGCGGCAATCCGAACAACGAAAATCCAATCGAACTTCTCAAGCAGCGTGAGCCAATCCGTCCCGCGTACCGCGACAAAGATGCGCGAATCGCGACGCTCGATGACTACGGTCTCGAGAAGTGCTGGCTGTTCCCGACGCTCGGCATGATTTATGAAGAGCCACTCCACCAAGATCCGTGGGCGGTCATGCAGGTTTTCACTGCGTTCAACCGTTGGATGCTTGAAGACTGGGGTTTCAACCACAAGGATCGCATTTTCACTGCTCCCTACATCACTCTCGTTGATGTCGACTGGGCCGTGAGCGAACTGAAGTTCGCTCTCGACAACGGGGCAACAACGGTTGTGATGCGTCCCGCAGCACCCAACACCATCGATGGACAGCGTTCGCCTGCCGATCCCATGTTTGATCCATTTTGGGGGCTTGTGAATGAATCGGGCATCACCGTTGTCGCCCACGCTGGAGATTCGGGTTACAACTCCCATGGTTACGGCGAAGACAACGGATTCTCTGCGGGCTTCAGCCAGCAGTCACGTCCGCAGCCGCTCCGTATGGCCACGATGTTCGATCGCCCGATCGAGGACTTCCTTGGTTCGCTCGTGTGCGACAAAATGTTTGAGCGTTTCCCGAATGTTCGAGTTGCATCTGTCGAAAATGGTTCCGGATTCCTTCGTGGTTTGCTCAAGAAGCTTGACAACACAGCGAAGAAAATGCCGGGCTGGTTCCACGAGAGTCCCTCGGAAACCTTCCGTCGCCAAATCTGGATCAATCCGTTTTGGGAAGACGACGTGCACGAGGTTGTCGAACTCATGGGTTCCGATCGCGTGATTTTTGGTTCCGATTGGCCACATATCGAGGGCATGCCGGAACCGCTGGACTACGTCGATGAACTCAAAGAGTTCTCGCCTGAAGTGCAGAAGTTGATCATGCACGACAACGTCACCGAACTGAATACCCGCCGACCGGCCTGAACCGCTGGTCGTCCTGGTTCCTGAAAGTTCCGGGGGGAATGTACAAAGGCCTCCACAATGTGGGGGCCTTTGTCGCGTTTTGTATCGAGTTGGCGTGCGCTTGTTGGCGTTTAGAACGTTCCATCGAGCACAAGGTCGCGGATTTCACGCTTGAGGATCTTCCCCGTTGCTCCCCGAGGTAACGGCTCGTCGCGCACGAACCACTGTGACGGGATCTTGAACGGGGCAATCCGTTCGGCGAGAAACGCCGTGAGTTCATCGATGTCGATGGTTTTGCCTGGTGTTGGCTGCAACGCGGCAACGACTTCTTCACCTAAACGCTCGTGCGGAAGACCGAACACTGCGACCTCATGGATGTCTTTGTGTTCAAAGATCGCAGCTTCAACTTCCGAGCAGTAAATGTTCTCGCCACCGCGCAACACCATGTCTTTGATGCGATCGACGACGTAGACGAAGCCTTCGTCGTCGATGTAGCCAAGGTCGCCGGTATGGAGCCAGCCGTCTCGAATCGATTCGGCGGTTGCTTCAGGGCGATTCCAGTACCCACGGATAAGCATCGGACCAGAGAGACAAACCTCTCCGACTTCGCCGTTTGGTTGTTCCGAACCATTGGGGTCGACGATCTTGACGCCCATGATGGGAACAACGCGGCCCGTACTTGAAGGCTTGGCCATGTAGTCCGGGCCGGTGTTGCCGGGTCCGTAACCGTTGGTTTCGGTGAGGCCGTAGCCGAGTTGCGGGCTGGCTTTGCCGGCAAAGGACCCTTCGATCTTGCGCACAAGTTCCGGCGCCATCGGCGCTCCACCGCCACCAACATTTTTCAGGCTGGAGGTGTCGTACTTCGCGAAATCGGGATGGCTGATGAGGTCCTGCGACATGGTGGGAACGCCAACGAAGTTTGTGACCTTCTCGCGTTCGATGAGTTGCAGGGCGCGAAGTGGGTCCCACTTGCGCATCATGACAAGGCGCGCTCCGGTTGTGACCGAACCAAGCATGACAGGAACGCAACCGGTCACATGAAAGAGCGGAACGGTGAGGATGAAGCATGCCGGGTTTGACGGTGGCGCAGTCGCTGGATCGGGCGGAGTATCTGGCGCCCACCGAAGTGCCTCAACCGTTGTACGGCAGGCGAATGCGAAGAGGCCTGAGATCACGCCACGGTTGGTCGAAACGGCACCCTTTGGCACACCGGTCGTTCCTGAAGTGAAAAGAATGGTGGCGTCATCGTCGGTGTGGATCTCGACCTCGGGCATTGTCGCTCCGGGTGTAACGACATCGGCGAGATGGTCGCACCCTGCAGGGAGTTCTCCCTCAGCGCGTACGACGAGTCCATGAATATTCAACGCTTGGAGACGGTCGCCAATTCGGTCGACGCGCTCGCGGTCGGTGATCAGAACTTTGGCGTCTGCATCGACAAGCCCAAATTCAATTTCCGGTCCGGTCCACCAAGCGTTCACTGACACTGCGATTGCGCCGATTGAGGTTACGGCGCCAAACGCAGTGATCCATTCCGGGAAGTTGCGCATGTTGATAGCAACGCGATCGCCTTTGGTCACTCCGTAGCGCTCGACCAAGACAGTGGCGATCTGGTCGATGCTCTCGAGGACCTCGGCGTTCGTCCAACGTTCGTCTTCAAAAACGATGTAGACGTCATCTGCGGGTCGTGCGCGGATCAGGTCAAACAGGTCGCGCAACGTCGGAGGAATCTGGGTGAAGATTCGACTGGGCCGGCCGAGCACCTCGGCCTCTGCAATCTCGAAGGGCGAGCCGGGACCAGTGAGGACTGCCACTGCGTCTTCAAATGTCATACCCATGGTGGTTCCTCCCGGCAGTTGTCGGGGGAGACGCTACGGGACAGAGCGCCCTCCTTGCTACCGGTGGGTAACGAACCTCAGTCGAGCGACCGAACAGTGGTCATCGCAAGGGCCATGAGTCGGTTGTCAGAGCCCTGGTCTCTCACCTCGACCCTCACAAGATGGTCCTGACCGCGATGGCCGGTGGTGGTGGCGGAGGCCACGACGGGGCCGACTCGTCCCGGGCTCAAATAATGGACAGCGAGATCGGTGACGATGGCCTCAGGGGTGGCCTCGGCAGTGGGCCTCCCGACGACAAGGCTGCGCGCCGCGGCATCGAGCACGACGGCGCTCGCTCCGCCATGAAGGATTCCCCACGGATTTCGGAGTCGTTGATCGACCGTCAATGAAACGAGCCCTGGGGTTGAACCGGCCGAAAGGTTGAAGAACTCATGCGGGGGTGTGTCAAAGATCGGATCGTTGGGGACGGCGCGATCGAAGGGTTTGACCGGTCGGTTAAATGGCGGCGGACCATTGGTGGGAACGAGGATCGCACACGACATCCACGCGGTCGCCACGGTTGCGCCTGAAGCATCGGCGGTGTCGACTCGCGTAACGACCGAGGAGCGCCCGCGTCGAAGAACGTGAGTGTCGAGCGTGAGTGCGCCGGTGCCGTGATTTCCCGTGAGTGAATCCGGTGCGCGACGAATCATCAGATTGGTCGTGACGATCCAGTCGGGGAGGCTGGCGAGACCGGAAGTCATTCCACCGATCGAATCGATGATGCACGTGAGGAGATCAGTGCCGAGTCGACCATTGGCGTCGAACGTGTTTGGTGCTCCGGGAAAGTAGCCGCGGGTGTGGGGAAGCAGCGCGGTTCCATCGCCGATTTCCTCGATCGTCATCAGCAGGTATTGCGCGACGCCTATTTCGGAGGGATTTCCAAAGCCGCTCATAGTCCGCACACCTCAGTCGTTGCATACGAAACGAGCATTCCGTTTCCATCGCGAATTTCAACTACCGCCGAGACGTGGTCGGAGGACGGACCGCCAACAGATAGTGCTGTTGCGCTCAATGGCCCTACGCGTCCCAGTTCGAGATAGGCAAGGTGCATGTCGGTAGTGACGACATCGCGACCGAGAAGCGCTCGAGCCAGCGATGCCGAGGCTTCGTCGACAAGTGATGCATGAACTGCACCATGCAATGCTCCGACGGTGTTACAAACCGTGGGATGCAGTTCGATCCTCGCACTTCCAGGTGCGGTGACCAGTAATTGAAGTTCGTCGAGATAATCGATCTCGAGATGTTCGTGCTCGGAATTGCGGTTCATCATTCGACGACCAGGTGTCATGTCGATGGTGATGTTGACGAGGTGCTCTGGTCGGGGAACGACAGCAAACGTGAGAAGAGCCGAACCAGCAGGACGCTCGCCGTCGGCAAGTAATTCAGCTTCGATGACAAGTGTTCGCCGGCCACGACGTCGAACATGCAGCTCGGCCTGAAGGACTTCGATGGGGCCGGCAGGAAGGAGGTGGATCGACATGTCGGCGGTAAACGCCCACTCGGGATCAGATGCGGTGATCGAACGCAATCCACCGAGTGCATCAACAAGCATGGCCACCGCGGCCAAGCGGGGCATGCCGTCGGGTGCCGCCGTGTACGGGGTGACGGGCATCCATCCGCGGACATCGCCAGAAAGGTCTTGTTCGGATTCAAGAGCCAGAAGGCTCATCGCATGTCGAGGTGGCGGATAGGCCGGACGAAGGTCGGCGGGGACATCGTCGGAAGACACGAGGAGTGAGTCTAAGGGTGACTGCGCTGTGGTCTCTCCGATGCCCACCGGTAGGGTGAATGGCCGTGCGCTTGTCTTCGCCTGGTCGACGTTTCCTTTTGGTGGGTCTTGCGTCGTTCGCACTTGTCTTGATCCCGATGTCGGTGTCGGCGCAAACCTCGAGTTCGACTCTCGCCCGAGTGATTCCCCAAAGTCTGCGCGTTCGCGCGTTTGGCGATGGGGTGATTGCCGGTTTCGGTGTCGCAAGCTCAGGCGCCTTGGTGCCGATCACAAATGCCACCGATTGTCGTCCCGTATGGATTGGCGATGGTTCGGCAACTTCGGCGGGCACCCGATGCTCGTCGAACGGAAGAAATGGTCCGGGTTCGCCACCCGATGATGTCTCTTTCAGCGCCGACTTTGGACGCACGAATGGCGCGTCGTGGGCTGCACAGGTTTCACAGACGCTCGGTGCCGTTGACTTTGCGAACTACGCGGTTACTGGGTCTTCGCTTGCTAGTTGGCTCAATCTTCCTCACGATGACGCTGCCCCGGCCGAAGGCGCACAACACAATCTTCTCGAACGCATTGAGCAGGATGATCCCGACATTGTCCTGGCGAGCCTCGGGGGAGAGGCGTTACTGCAGCAACCGGCAGGCGCCGTCCGTTCGTGCGCTCGTTGGAGCGATCAACCAGCTCAACGTCCGCAGTTCGTTGAATGCGTGAACCGCCTTCTTGCTGGGCAATTAGTGAAGCAACGCCTCATGGCCATTTCATTTGATCTGCTCGCTCACACGATCAACGCCAAACTTCTCTATTCGCATTATTCGCCTGCGTCGCCTCGACTATCAGCGTTGCTTCCTTGGCAACAGGTCGTACTTGCTGACGCAATTAATGCTCAGATCGATGCAGCAGTCGTCGGTGTCCGTGAGTCTGGGGCATCGTGGGCCGAGCGAATCGACGTTGTGGAATCGAGTTCTTTCGCTTTTGGTTGTCTATGGAAAACCGTTGCTGGGCCTTCATTATTCGGCCCCAATTGGTGGACTTCGGGCCCGTGCATGGGTGATGGGAAGCTCTCGACGCCTATAAGCCTGGGAACAATTCCCGGTCCTGCGGCCCAATCGGCCATCGCAGCAGCAGCGGTGTCGGTGATCCGAAACCGGAACTGGAACTGACTGTTTCCGTTTCGTGATCACGAGTGGCAGGATGGAACAAGAACAGGGGCCGTGCGGCTTTGTCTAGGGGGAATTTTCATGCTCGATCTTCTGATCAAGGGTGGCACTGTTATCGATGGAACCGGCCGAGACCGTTTCCGCGCCGATGTCGGCGTTCGCGATGGTCGCATCGTTGCGATTGGTGACATCACCGAGTCCGCAGCCAAAACCATCGATGCCGAGGGTCGCGTCGTAACCCCTGGATTTGTTGATCTCCATACTCACTATGACCCCCAGGTGATGTGGGACCCAGCGGCCACTCCGTCTTCGTTGCATGGCGTGACATCGGTTTTTGGTGGCAATTGTGGTTTCTCCATTGCGCCGGTAACTCCCGAAGCTGCCGAATACCTGATCCCGATGTTGGCTCGCGTCGAAGGCATGCCCGTTGAGTCCCTCGAAGCTGGACTCGATCTCATGTGGGACGGATTTGGTTCCTGGCTTGATCGTCTCGAAGGCAATCTCGCCGTTAACGCGGGCTTCATGGTTGGTCATAGCGCGCTCCGCCGCGTCGTCATGGGCGAAGACGCAGTTGGTCATGAAGCCACGCCTGCACAGATCGCGGCAATGGTCGCTCTCCTTCATCGCAGCATCGAAGAAGGGGGCATGGGATTTTCCAGCACGGCGTCAAATAGTCATAGTGACCATCAAGGAAATCCCGTTCCATCGCGATGGGCCACGCGTGACGAATTCATCGCACTTTCGGCTGCCATCGGGCAACACGCGGGTACTTCTCTCGAATTCATCGCTTCGGCCTCTGGAACATTTACTGAAGACGAAATGAATCTGATGGCGGACATGAGCGTTGCTGCACAACGTTCACTCAACTGGAACGTCATGGTTGTTTCTTCTGATCCAACCGCGGCTGCCGGGCGTGAAAACAAGTTGTCGGCTTCCGACGTTGCTTCGGCAAAGGGTGGACGAGTTGTGGGTTTGTGCTTGCCTGAGCCGATGCGAATGCGTTTGTGTTTCGCCTCGGGCTTTGTGCTCGACATCCTCCCCGGGGTGAGCGACGTCATTCACCTTCCGTTGCCTGAGCGTAAAGCGGCTCTCGCCGATCCCGCTGTGCGGGCATCGATCGCTGCGGCCCTTGCACAACTTCCTCCTCAGCATTCGCTGGCGGCAATCGCCGACTATCGCATCATCGATGTGTCGAAAGATGAATTGCAGCAGTATGTCGGCCGTGTTGTCGCCGACATCGCTCTCGAAAAGGGCGTCGCTCCGATCGATGCGCTGCTCGACATCGTGGTTGCTGATGATCTGAAGACCGGACTTGAGCCTCGATTCATTGGCACCGACGATGAGTCATGGGAAGAGCGGGTTCGACTTCTTGAATCCGACCCGCGTGTTATTGCTGGCGGATCCGACGCAGGCGCTCATCTCGACATGATGAAAACATTCGCATGCCACACCGGCTTCTTCGCCGAAGCGGTGCGCAATCGGCAACTCATGTCGCTTGAACGCGCGGTGCAGTTATTTACCGACGCCCCTGCTCGTTTCTACGGCGTACGTGATCGCGGTCAGGTGGCCGAAGGATGGTTCGCCGATCTCGTCATTCTTGATCCCGACACGGTCGGTCCAGGGGTGGTTGCGCCGCGCCAAGACCTTCCCGCGAACGGCTGGCGTCTCTATTCCGAAGCCACAGGCATCGACGCAACCATCGTCAATGGAGTCGCAATTGTGCGCGACGGCAAAGTCACGGGCGATACGCCAGGAACAACCTTGCGTTCTGGTCGCGACACCAACACCGTCGCGATCTAAGACTGCGAACCCGATTCAGAAATCAGGAATCGGCATTTCGAGCGTGCTCGACTCGGTGCCACCGTCGATCTCGATGATCTTGCCGGTGACGTAGCGCGCCGCGGGCGATGAGAGGTACAACACGCCGAGGGCGATGTCTTCGGGTTCGCCGATGAATCGGAGAGGTGTGTTGGCGATCATCGTGTCGCGAATCTCGGGCATTACGAGAACAGTTTCGAGCGCTGAAGTAGCAGTCGAACCGACAGCAATGCCATTGACTCGGACCTTCGGGTTGAGGTCAGTGGCGAGATAGCGAGTGAGGTGCGTGAGGGCTGCTTTAGCGACGCCATATTGCGTGAGGCCTCGGGCTGCAGTGCGGCCAGCCATCGATGAGATGTTGACGACGCAACCGTGGTTCTCGACTAACTGAGGGATGCAGGCTTGCGTCATCGCAAGAGCTGTCGTGACATTGAAATGGAATGCATCCTCGAAGGACTTCGCAGTGACAGCGGTGATCGCTGCGGGAGGTGACCCGCCTGCGTTATTGACGACGATGTCGATCTTGCCGAGTTCTTCGATTGCGGCGTTGGCGAACTCGTCAAGGAACTCAAGTTTGTTGACGTCGCCAGGCAGGACAAAGGCCCGACGTCCGAAACCGCGGATGGCGGTCGCGATTTCTTCAAGTTGGTCAGCACTGCGGGCAGTGATGGCAACATCGGCTCCCGCTTCGGCGAGAGCAAGGGCGGAGGCAGCGCCGATGCCACGTCCGGCACCGGTAACGATGGCGACTTTGCCATCAACACGGAATCGATCAAGAAGGCTCATGGGCGATGACATTAGAGCCCCGACGGGTTCAGCGTCGCATGATGGCGGAACGTAACGTCAGTTTCGATAGCGCAGCAGCATCGATTGAAACGCCGAGGCCGGGTCCGGTCGGAACAGTGATCGTTCCACAACCACTTGGTCCTGAAAGTTCAAATGGCGCACACACGTCCTCGGTGAAGAAACGACCAGTAGCGGCGATGTCGCCGGTAAGTGAAGCACCGGGATGAGCGGCGAGTGCGATATTCGCGGCTCGACCGATCCCGCAATCGAGCATTCCGCCTACCCATGCATCAATGCCGATGCCGGCGCAGTGATCAAGGACCGACGCGGCCTCGATCCAACTTCCATAACGGGGGGCTTTGACGCACACCACCGAACACGCGCCCATATCAAGTGCTTCGCGGGTCACCGTTGCCGATGTGAGCGATTCATCCAGACAGATACGTGTCGAAATACGACGAGCTAGTTCGGCATGGTTCAAGAGATCGTCGGCGGCGAGTGGTTGTTCGATGTAGGCGAGATCAAAATCATCGAGTTCCGCAAGCGTTTTCGCGTCATCAAGTGTGTAAGCCCCGTTGGCGTCGACGCTTAGTTCGATGTGAACGCCGACAGCATCTCTTGCGGCTCGCACGAACTCACTATCTCGACCGGGGGCGATCTTGATCTTGATGCGCCCGTATCCCTCGGTAACTCGCGTCGAAACCTCGGTAGCCAGATCTTCGGGGGTGGCCAGTAATCCGATCGCAATGCCTGCCGGCACAATCGCTGCCGGGCCTGTGGGGTGGGGTGCGAACATGTGAGCAAGTGAGGTTTCTGATTGGCGGCCCTGCGCGTCGAGCAGCGCTAACTCCATCGATGCTTTCGCCATCGGATGACCGATTACGTCGGCCAAGAGCGCACCGAGATCACTGGCAGCCACGGTTCCATTCGCGGCGAGGAGTCGGGGCACGAGAAGTTCTTGCAGCGCGAGGTAGGCCCCGTCGACGAACTCTTCGCTATAGGTCGGCTCGGGGAGAGCGGCGCATTCCCCCCAGCCTTCGTTGTTGTTCCCGAGAATGCGAACAAGCACTGCTGTGCGGGAACTGACGGTGCCATGTGCTGCGACAAACGGAGCGACCATCGGTAAAGCGATCACTCGCAGTTCAACGGCCTCGACGTGCATGGGCCGAGCCTAGAACCCGGCTCGATTGTGGGCCTCGGCGGTAGCCTTAGGTCATGTTCTTTGGCTCACGAACCCCTGAGATGGTCGACCCCGCTGCTGCGCTACCCGGACGCGATCAGACCATGCCCGTTTCACCGAAGCATCTTGTGCTCGGCACAACGATGACCCCGCCATTTCCCGATAATTGTGAGCAACTCGTTGTTGGCATGGGGTGCTTCTGGGGGGCAGAGCGAAAGTTCTGGCAACTCCCAGGGGTCCTAACAACAGCAGTCGGCTACGCCGGGGGCTTCAGTCCAAATCCGTCCTATGAGGAAGTGTGTTCCGGGCTCACTGGGCACACCGAAGTCGTGCTTGTCGCATGGGACAACACGCTGACCGATCTCGATGCAGTGCTTCGTTGCTTCTGGGAAAACCACGATCCGACCCAAGGCCATCGCCAAGGCAACGACATCGGGACCCAATATCGCTCAGCGATCTATTGCTCTGACCAAACGCAGCTCGATGCCGCAAAGGCGAGCGCGGTTCGCTTTGGCGAGATGCTCGCTGCTGCGCATTTCGACGCGGTCACAACCGAGATTGCCTTGGCTGGTCCGTTCTTCTATGCCGAGGACTATCACCAGCAATATCTGGCCAAAAATCCCAACGGCTACTGCGGAATTGGTGGCACTGGCGTGAGCTGTCCGATCGGGATCAGCGGCGTTTAAGACCTGGGCAATCTGGAATTGGGCCCAAATCGGGTGAGTGCCGCCTGTGGATCTCTTGTGGATAACGTGTTGAACTGTTGGCGCGATCCCAAGGGGCCCTTGGGGCGTGTCGAAAGTCACGCAAAAAGAGGCCCGAGGGTCGTTGCAGTTTGATGACAAACGCCGCAAACCTTTGGGTGCTTTGTTGCAGTTCCATGACGAACGGGTTCGCCCGGTCGGCGTCTCCGTGATGGTCGCGGAGCTCATGGAGGTGCACGAAAGGAGCACCAGATGTCTGAAGTGCGTTCGTCGTCAATCGGTACTGTTCGTCTCCCTCATGGGGCGGTTGCCACGCTTGCCTTTGTCGCCGTCATGATGGTTTCCGTGGTCACCAGCGCCACGAGCGCCAAGGGTGAAGAGCCCTCCGCTCCGACCACCACCGTTGAGCAGCCCGACATGTACACGGCTATGGCCGATATTGCTGCTGCGATCGCAGCGATTCCGGCTCCGCCTCCCCCCACGACAGTGGCCCCGCGCCAGGTGCAGACCCGACCGGCCGTTGTGGTTGATCCGTCTGACCCCGGAGTCTGGGACGCCCTCGCTCACTGTGAGACCCGTGGCAATTGGGCCACAGACTCGGTTCCCGGCTTTGCTGGTGGCCTTGGCTTTGCCAATGGCACGTGGGCTTCGAACGGTGGCACTGAGTTCGCCGACTCCGCCGCCGACGCCACTCGTGAACAGCAGATCGAAATTGCTCAGCGGGTACTCGAAGGTTCGGGCTGGGGAGCATGGCCAGGCTGTTCATCACTCCTCGGACTGCGTTAATCCAGCGAGGGTCGCCGCTCGTCTGCGGAAACGTGGCGACCCTCCGCTAGATTGCCGATCCTTACCAACGAACTTCCGAGGAAGGGAACCTTCATGGCTTTCGAGCTTCCTGCTCTGCCGTACGCCCAAGATGCGCTCGCACCGACAATCAGTGCCGAGACCATGGAATACCACTACGGCAAGCACCATCAGACCTACGTCGACAACTTGAACAAGGCCGTCGCCGGCACCGCCGATGAGAACGCTTCGCTTGAAGACATCATCATGAAGGCTGAAGGACCGCTGTTTAACAATGCAGCTCAGGTCTGGAATCACACCTTCTTCTGGAACTCCCTGTCACCGAATGGTGGCGGCCAGCCGACCGGCGCAATCGCCGATCGCATTGCTGCCGACTTCGGTGGCTACGACGCTTTCCGTGCGCAGATCACCGAGGCCGGACTTACGCAGTTTGGTTCCGGTTGGGCATGGCTCGTCGAAAAGGACGGCAAGCTCGCCATCATGAAGACTCCTAACGCCGACCTTCCCATGAAGCATGGCGCCAAGGCACTCTTCACGATCGACGTGTGGGAACACGCGTATTACATCGATTACCGCAATGCACGGGCCAAGTTCATCGAAGTTGTCCTCGACAACCTCATCAACTGGGACTTCGTGAACGCCAACCTGGCGTCCTGAACCCTGCGCAGTGCTGAATTCTCGAACGGGACCCCTGAGGGGGTCCCGTTTCGCGTACCGTCATAGTCCGTGATCAGTTCATCGCTCCTCGCCGCCACCGACCCAGCCGCACTTCAGAATGCGTGTGGTGACAACACGGGGTGGCTTTGTGAGCATGTCTTCGATTGGACGGGCTCGAAACGCTGGGCTCGGGCCGCAGAGTGGTTTGTTGCCAAGCCATTAACAATTCTTGTGATCATCATCGGGGCGGCGCTCGTGGCGATGATTGTGCGCTGGATGATTTCTCGATCGATGAATCGTTTGATGGTGACTGGATCGCCCACGAAACGCGGCGGTAAGGGTTACTTGCGTCGACGCACGTCCGAAGCGATTCTCGCTTCGGGCGATAGCTCACAGCGGACCGAGGCGCGGCTCGAGACGCTTACCGCGGTCTTCCGTTCGATCGGCACTGCGCTCGTGTGGTTCGTCGCATTGTTTTTTATTCTCGAGGTGTTGGGTATCAGTCTTGGTCCACTCTTAGCGACAGCCGGAATCGTGGGCGTTGCTCTCGGCTTTGGTACGCAAACGATGGTGCGCGATTTCATCAGTGGATTCTTCATTGTCGCTGAAGATCAATTCGGCGTTGGCGACACGATCGATGTTGGTGGTGGCGCGAAGGGAATCGTCGAGCGCATCACGTTGCGAGCCACTCATATTCGTGACCCCGAGGGAACGATGTGGCACGTTGCCAACGGACAGATCGTCAAGGTGGCAAACAAGAGCCAAGAGTGGGCGAGGGCGCTTATCGATGTCGTGCTTCCCTACGACGCAGACATCAATGCGGTAAGCGACGTGATGCAAGAAGTCGCTGACGCTATCCAGGCGGATGCCGTATGGTCAGGCCAGATCATGGAGCGTGCCGAGATCTGGGGCATCCAAGAGTTCGACTCCGACGGCGTCCATGTGCGGATGGTGATTAAGACCGAACCCGCCGCGCAGTTTGGCGTGCTGCGCGAACTACGCGCACGCCTGAAAGAAACGTTCGATGAGCGCGGAATCTCGTTTGCCTACGCCGGCGCTCCGACCCAGGTTGTCCTTACTGAGCAAGCCCCACCAAAGTCGCCGCCACCATCTGCGGCAGCGAAAGCGAATATGCCTCCGTCAGACGGCGTCGGGATCGGCGGCGAGCGTCACATTGACGCTGGCTTCGGTGCCGACGGTGACGCTGACTGACGTTGCGTTTGCGGCTTCGCGCACGTCATCGAGCACCGATTGAAATGCTTCCGTTCGTGGAGCGGTGTCGGCAACATCAATGGCATCGACGGCCCATTTGAGCGATCGCTTTGCTTCAGTCTTGGCGCGACGCGCCGCGCTCAGGACTTCTGCACCCATTGCATAGGCGAGTGGGTTGCCGTCGGCGGCAGCGTCACGAAGTTCTGACGCGTCGGGCCACGGAGCGCGGTGCACTGAGCCGCTTTGCCACCATGACCAGACTTCTTCAGTGACATAGGGAAGGAAGGGGGCGAACAGTCGCAGAAGTGTTGACAATGCGAGTTGTAGAGCAGCTTGGCCTGAACGAGCAGCGTCGTCGCCACGGCTTCCATATGCTCGGGTCTTGACCAGCTCGAGATACTGATCGCAGAACTGCCAGAAGAATGCTTCAGTGCGTTCAAGTGAACGGGCGTAGTCATAACCATCGAATGCCGTCGTGGCATCGTCGACGAGTGCAGCAAGATCGGCGAGCATCGCTCGGTCGAGTGGTTCGGTAATTGCTGATGGATGGTGGATCTGAGCCACTCCATCTTCAGAACCAAGACCGAGGGCGAAACGACTGGCATTGAGCAACTTGATGCCGAGACGACGACCGATCTTCATCTGTCCTTCGTCGAACGCGGTGTCGGTGCCAGGACGTGCGCTTGCTGCCCAATAGCGAACGGCGTCGGAGCCGTATTGCTCGAGCAGGTGAAGAGGAGTGACGACGTTGCCCTTCGACTTCGACATCTTCTTGCGATCGGGGTCGAGCACCCATCCCGAAATGCTGGCGTTTCGCCACGGAATTGAGTTGTGCTCGAGATGTGAACGAACGGTTGTTGAGAACAACCACGTGCGGATGATTTCGTGCGCTTGTGGGCGCATGTCCATTGGGAAGGTGCGAGCGAACAGGTCATCGTCTTCGCCCCAACCGGTGGCGATCTGGGGAGTGAGCGAAGAGGTTGCCCACGTGTCCATGACATCGGGATCGCCGGTGAAGCCACCAGGAACATCGCGTTGTTCCTCGGTGTAACCAGCGGGCGTATCGGTGGCCGGATCGATCGGAAGCGCCGATTCATCAGCAGTAATGGGTTGATCGTGAAGAGGTGAACCATCGGCGTCAAGCGGATACCAAATGGGGAACGACACGCCGAAGAAACGCTGACGGCTAACGAGCCAGTCGCCGTTCAGTCCGTTCACCCAGTTCTCATAGCGAACGCGCATATGCGGCGGATGCCAGTGAAGTTCCTTGCCGCGTTCAAGTAGTGCTTCGCGAAGTGGAAGATCACGACCACCGTTGCGCAAGTACCACTGACGGCTGGTGAGAATTTCAAGCGGGCGATCGCCCTTTTCGAAGAATTTCACCGGGTGCGTAATCGGCTTGGGTTCTCCGTCGAGCTGACCGTTGTCACGCAACAGATCGACGATGCGCACCTGTGCCTGCTTGATGGTCTTGCCCGCGAGTTCGGAATAGGCAGCAACGGCGGCGTCGCCTGCCGTCGTGATCCATTCAGGAGCTTCGGACTGGATGCGGCCATCGACGCTGATGATCGAGCGAGTTTCAAGTTGCAGTTCGCGCCACCAGATGACATCGGTGAGATCACCGAACGTACAAACCATGGCAATACCCGAACCCTTTTCAGGATCGGCTAACACATGCGCCTTGATTTCAACTTCGACACCAAACAACGGCGTACGCACAGTCGAACCGAACAGCGGCTTGTAGCGCTCATCGTCGGGGTGAGCAACGAGGGCAACGCAGGCGCCAAGAAGTTCGGGGCGCGTGGTTTCGATGTAAATCGGTTCGCCATTGTCGGTGCGGACGAACGGCAGACGGTGATACGCGCCGGGCATTTCGCGATCTTCGAGTTCGGCCTGAGCGACTGCGCATCGGAAATCGACATCCCACAGGACTGGAGCTTCCGCTTGGTAGGCCTCGTCGCGCGCAAGATTGCGAAGGAACGCACGTTGGGCAACGCGACGACAGCGGTCGTCGATCGTGGCGTAGGTGAGCGACCAGTCAACCGAAAGGCCGAGCGTGCGGAACAGTTCCTCGAACGCCTTTTCATCTTCCGCAGTGAGGGTCGTACACAGTTCGATGAAATTGCGCCGGCTGATTTGGGCCGGGAGCTTCTTCTGTTCATCCTTCGGGCGATCGGCCATGGGGATGGGCGTGGCGAAGTTCGAGTCGTAGGGAAGCGATGGGTCGCACTGCACGCCGTAGTAGTTCTGCACTCGGCGTTCGGTGGGCAGACCATTGTCATCCCAACCCATTGGGTAGAACACGGACTTGCCGCGCATGCGCTGGTAACGAGCGATGGTGTCGGTGTGGGTGTAACTGAAGACATGGCCGACATGAAGTGAGCCACTGACGGTCGGCGGTGGCGTGTCGATCGAGTACACGCCATCTCGGGTGGCGGTGCGATCGAAGGAGTAGGTGCCGTCGGCATCCCAGGTCGCGCCCCAGCGGGCTTCAAGGCCCTCAAGGTCAGGCTTTTGGGGGACGGTCCAACTGTTTCGCGGAGTGGGGGTGGCCGATGTCATGACCCGATCACGCTAGTTCGCCCCACCCCTGCGACTCACGTGCGGACTCGCAGGAGGGGGCGGAGGGACAGGTAGCGTTGCCAGTCGTGTTGCATCTCTTCGATACCGCTCAGGGAAAGGTTGTGCCCTTCGAACCCCGTGAACCGGGGAAGGTCTCGATGTACGTGTGCGGACCAACGGTCTACGGCCCGCCCCATTTGGGTCACGGTCGTTTCTCTCTCGTGTTCGATGTGCTGCGCAGGTATCTCACCTGGACCGGGCTCGAGGTCAACTACGTCTCGAATATCACCGACATCGACGACAAGATCATTCAGCGGGCCAACGACGAAGGTCGTGAATGGTCCGACATCGCGCAGAAGTGCGAACAGGTGTGGTGGAAGGCCATGGAGGCCATCGGCGTCGAACGCCCCACTTCCGATCCCCATGCCACTGCCTATGTCGACCAAATGGTTGAGCTCATTGCCGATCTCATTGCGCGTGATGTCGCGTATGTCTCTGAAGATGGCGTGTACTTCATTCCTGCTGCGGTCGCCGATTACGGATTGCTTGCCCGACAGTCAATCGAATCGCTGCAGGCGGGTGCGCGTGTCGAAGTGGCTGACCACAAACACTCGCCGATCGATTTCGCATTGTGGAAGTTCACGAAACCAGGCGAACCGTCATGGCCATCGCCGTGGGGTGAAGGTCGACCGGGTTGGCATACCGAATGTGTTGTGATGTCGCTTGATCTCTTAGGTGATGATTTCGACCTTCACGGTGGCGGACAAGACCTCGCGTTCCCGCATCACGAGAATGAACGCGCTCAGGCGTTGGCCGCTGGTCGAACCTTTGCGCGGCATTGGATGCATAACGGTTTTGTTGAAGTGAGTGGCGAAAAGATGTCGAAGAGCCTCGGCAACTTCACCAATCTTCTTGATCTTGTTGAATCCACTGATCCGCGTGCTTATCGATTGTTAGTTCTTCGATCGCACTACCGCACGCCTGTCGAAGTCACTCATGCAACGACCGACGATGCGTCTGCAGCATTACGTCGCCTTGATGCGTTCGCTCGCCGCGCTGCGAACGCGGGCTTAGACGGCAAACCCGATGCCGCATCGATCGAAGCGTTCCGAGTAGCGATGGACAGCGATCTCGATACACCGGCAGCGGTGGCGCTGTTGTTTGGTCTTGTGGGTCAGGTCAATACCGCGCTCGATGCCGGCGATTCAGCGGCCGCTGCGCCGCTCGCTGCGGCAGCGTTCGAAATCTGTCGTGCGGTCGGTCTTGTGCTCAATGGTGGTGGCGAAGAGGTTCCCGCCGAGATCCTTGAACGGGCCAAAGCCCGTGACGAGGCTCGAGAAGCAAAAGATTGGGCCGCCGCCGACGCCATTCGTGATGAGCTCACCGCCGCTGGTTGGCTTGTTGAAGACACCGCCGACGGCACCCAGGTCCGACCCGCCTGATGGCAGAGAAGACCGAACGGCAACCATTCCCGCGCGGGTTCTGGGTTATTTGGACAACCGTTGCCGTCGATCTCATTGGGTTCGGCATCGTTCTGCCGATCCTTCCGCAGTACGCCGAACGATTTGGTGCAGGAGCGGCGGTCATCGGCGTGTTGTCAGCGTCGTTCTCACTTGCGCAATTGGTCTTTGCCCCGGTGTGGGGAAAATTGAGCGACCGCATCGGCCGAAAGCCGATCATCATCATTTCGTTGTTCGGCACCGCGATCGGTTCTCTCGTTACTGGCTTTGCTGGCGCGCTATGGGTTCTCTTTCTTGGTCGAATCATTGATGGCATATCGGGTGCGTCAGTGTCGGTAGCGCAAGCGGCAGTCGCTGACATTTCGCCCGCTCGTCAACGCGCGCGCTACATGGGTCTCATCGGTGCGGCATTCGGTGTCGGCTTTGTTGCTGGCCCCGCCATTGGAGCGCTTGCTGCTCTTGGTGGTCCGAAGGTTCCGTTCTTTGTTGCTGCTGCGATCGCTGCGGTGAACGCGCTGATTGCGCTTAAGCGACTTCCGGAAACGGCACGCGGCGTCAAGGGTCATCCGCTTGCTCGTGCTGATGAAGTGGCGTTGCGCGAGGCCGAGTTCGTTGCGGCGAATGCAGACGCAGAAAACATCGCTGCCGAACCGGCACTCGATGGGCCAGGCATTGTCGAACCATCTCATGGCGCGCTTCATCACGAGAACGCCGATCACACATCGCCCGATCGTCGCGCCGAGATCATTCGCTTGATCGTGGTGGCGTTTGTGGGCGTGGTGGCGTTCAGTGGCTTCGAAGCGACCTTCTCGTTGTTGGCGAACAATCGCTATGGGCTCGGATTGTCGGCAACCGCCGCGGTCTTCGCCGGCATCGGCGTCGTCCTTGTGGGCGTGCAAGGTGGACTGGTTGGGCCCATCACCCATCGTTTGGGTGAAGGCGGAACTCTTCGCTTTGGCTTGATCGCCAACTGCTTCGGACTTCTGGTGCTTGCGTTCGATCTCGGTTGGGCTGGCCTCGTGGTCGCCCTCCTCCTCCTTACTGTCGGTCAGGGATTGCTTACGCCGACCCTTTCGTCAGCAGTCGCAGGTCGAGCTGGCCTCGATACGGGGGTATGGCTTGGTTGGCAACAGTCGGCCGGCGGTGCGGCACGTGTGATTGGTCCGCTCGCTGCTGGTGCGTTGTTCCAGTGGGTGGGTATGGGTTGGCCCTATGCCGTCGGTGCCGGACTCGCGGCCTTCGCTCTGACGTTGCTCCCCAAGCGGTCCGAGGCGGCATCAAGGGTTACCGCGGGGTAACTTGGCGGTCGCACGCGTCGTCGCCGGATGAATCCGGTTCCCCCCGAGAGGAACGCCAATGTCCGATTACAGCCTTGACTTCAATGAAGATCAGCAAACGCTCGTTGATTGGGTTCACACTTTTGCTGCCGATGTGATTCGTCCTGCCGCTGAAGAGTGGGATGAACGCGAAGAGTTTCCGTGGCCCATCGTTCAAGAAGCAGCGAACATCGGTTTGTACGGCTGGGAGTTCATGGCCGCAAACCTTGCCGACCCGACTGGTCTTTCCATCGTTCTCGCCATTGAGGAACTGTTCTGGGGCGATGCTGGTATCGGCCTTGCCATCTTTGGGTCAGGTCTTGCCGCCGCCGGCATCAGCGGCAACGGAACACCGGAACAGGTCATGGAATGGGTGCCGCAGTGCTACGGCACTGCCGACAAGGTGCAACTCGGCGCGTTCTGTGTGAGTGAACCCGACGCCGGCTCCGATGTTTCGTCGTTGCGCACACGTGCGGTGTACGACGAGAAGACCGATGAATGGGTCATCAACGGAACAAAGGCGTGGATCACCAACGGTGGTATCGCCGATATTCATGTCGTTGTTGCTGCGGTTGATCCGGAACTTAAGGGCCGTGGACAAGCCTCGTTTGTTGTTCCTCCTGGCACTAAGGGTTTGTCGATGGGACAGAAGTACAAGAAGCACGGCATCAAGGCCTCGCATACGTCTGAAGTTGTGCTCGAGGATGTTCGTGTTCCTGGGCGTTGTTTGCTGGGCGGCAAAGAGAAACTCGACGAAAAACTCGCTCGTGCTCGCGATTCTGGAAGCAGCGGCCAGAAGCAGCCGGCAATGGCAACGTTCGAAGCCACACGCCCGGCTGTTGGAGCGCAGGCGCTTGGTGTTGCTCGAGCCGCCTACGAGTACTCACTTGAATACGCCAAAGAGCGTCAGGCCTTTGGTCGTCCGATCATCATGAACCAATCGATCGCATTCAAGTTGGCTGACATGAAGACGGAAATTGATGCCGCTCGTCTTCTCGTGCATCGCGCCGCGTGGATGGCTGCGAATCGCAAGGAATTCAAGGCCGGCGAAGGATCAATGTCGAAGCTCAAGGCCGGCGAAGTTGCCGTGTGGGTGACCGAACAGGCCATTCAGATTCTTGGTGGCTACGGCTACACCCGTGAGTACCCGGTTGAGCGTTGGCACCGCGATGCCAAGATCTTCACGATCTTCGAAGGAACTTCAGAGATTCAGCGCCTGGTGATCAGTCGCAATATCTCTGGTCTTCGTATTCCGTAAGCAACTCACGCGTCACTCGATTCGAGTACCTCGTTAGTTCGTAAGTTGCGCGTACCACTGCTTCAACGCGTTTTCGATGGCAGTGGTGACGCGCGGGGCAAGGTATCGAGCCCCTGCTGCTGAAAAGTGCAAGTGGTCGGGGCGGATGATCTCGCCGCTCGGTGTGGTTTCTTCGCAGAACCCGCTAGAGCACATCAGGTCGTCGATGTCGATGGAAATCGTCGTCGAAGAATGTGCAAGCGCATAGTTGCGTTGGATCTGGCGGAGCTGTGTGAACTTTCCGATGTTGGCGGCGGTGAGACTGTCCTCATTCTTCTCTGCTGGAAAGACTTTTGGATCAGCCTGCGACAGGATGATGAGGGGCACTCCGTTTTCGGTTGCTATCGCTGCGGCTTTGTCGAGTTCCGCGTCGTAGAGCGCAACCCATTCAGGGGAACCAAAGGCAATCCACTTCCCGTCGACAAGAACGTCGTACGTGTCACGAAGCGCACCTGACCAAACCATTGCATCCGCGGGGAACGCGGCAGCCGCCTCGCGCCATTTCGCTTCCCAGCCCACGCAGGAGGAGCCGGCACGGACGATTCCGAAGGACCGTGATGGTCTGTGCAGCAGGGGGCACTCGTTGATTCCCTTGTTCCAGATGATGATCTGGGTTGGATCAAATGGGGAGTTGTAGTCGGTTGGCCACGGGAAAGAGATGGCGCCGCCACCCATCGTCCAAGCGACTGAATCGCCAAACCACAGCAACGAAATCGGAAGTTCGGGACCTTTGCTGCTATTTGAAGCGGGAGCGACTCTTGAGGAATAGTCGGCTTGCGATCGAGCAGAGGGCGCAGCCGCGAACCAGACAACGCCAACGATCAATGCGGTGACACCGAGGGCGCCAAGTGCGACAAACAATCCACTGGTGCGCTTGATCGAAGTGGTGTCAGTAGGTGCGGATTTCTTCCGCCGGAAAGGTTGTTCGATGAGGTACCAACTCAGAGCGGTGGCGACTGCGGTGAGAGCACATCGGATGACGAATAATTCAATGCGGCCAGTTCGGTCATCGCTGAGGTGAAGTCGTTCTTGCGTGACAAAAACCTTGACGGGCCAATGCCAGAGGTAGAGGCCGTAGGACACCAGGCCAAGGGTTCGCAGCCACTTCAGGCTGAGTGCCTTGGAAAAGAATGAGTCGTGACCGTTGAGCGCCAGCACCACAACGCCTGTGGTGACGGCGACGAGGAGAAAGCCGCCGGTGTAGAGCCAGTTAGAACGGAAGTCTGCTGCTACGGCGATGCCAACCAATGTTGCGAGCGCCAGAAGCGCGGCGGCGGTGAGGATTGTTCGCGAAACGCGTTGCAGCGAGTGCACGGGCCACAAGCGAACGATGCACGCAATCGCGATTCCGACAAATAACGCTTGTGATCGTGTGTCGGTTCCGAGATACACGCGTGATGGGTCTATGCCGGGAGCGCGCAGAATCCACATGAGTGCACAGGACGCGATCGCCCCGACGGTGGCGCCGATCAGCGCAATATGAGCGAGCCGGTGCAAACCGATGCGGTGCTTTAGGAGAGCAATGACTCCGATGAGCGCAATAGGGAACACCAGGTAGAACTGTTCTTCCACCGCCAGCGACCAGAAATGATTCAGAGGCGATTCAGCACCAAATGCTGCTTGATAGGAATTGTGTTGCGCGATTGACCACCAATTCGCGATGTAGGTAAGCGACGCAACGGCGTGACCCCGCAAGGATGAGTCAACAGATCCGTGATCAAGGATTCTGGCGATGATGACGACAACAACGATCGTTGTGATCGCAGCCGGCAGCAATCGGCGTGCCCGTCGAGCGAAGAACCCTGGTGCCGACATCGATTTGGTGCGGTCAACCTCTTCAAGTGCGAGCGAGGTAATAAGAAATCCAGACAGCACGAGGAAGACGTCCACCCCAATGAATCCGGCGGGAACGAGTTGGGGTGCGAAGTGGTAGAGAACGACCGCAGCCACCGCTAGACCGCGAAGTCCGTCAAGTGCAGGGATGTGGCGGAACGGTTTGGTGCCGGTATCGACGTTTGTGGGGACCTCAGGCCGTTCGCTCATGCAGAGGCAACGGTAGTGATGCTGGCCAAGAGTCGGGACGCACCCAGGTTATTCAGCGATGAAACGGGCCTCGTCACGAAGGTCGGCGAGCACAGCATCCACGTCAATCGTGGTGCAGGTTCGGTTTATGACCACAGGGTTTCCATCGATCCATACATCGATGACATCGGCACGGGAGGCGGCATAAACAATCGTAGAGATTGGGTCATAGACCGGTGTGAGTGATGGCGAGGAGGGATCAAGACGCACAAGATCGGCCCGTTTGCCGACTTCGATCGAACCCACAAGATCATCGATGCCGAGCGCCGTGGCTGAGCCCATCGTGGCCATTCGCAGAACTGAGGACGCCGGAACGGCAGTGGGGTCGAGGCGGCTGCCCTTGTGAATGAGTGCAGCGACTCGCATGGCAGCGAACATATCTAGGTCATTCGATGATGACGGCCCGTCGGTACCGAGCCCAACGGTGACTCCTGCAGCGAGTAATTCAGGAATACGGCAGAACCCCGACGCCAACTTCATGTTCGAACTTGGGCAATGTGCGATCGCCGTCCCGGTTTGCGCTATTCGTGTGATCTCGGCGTCGGTAAGCACGACAGCGTGGGCCAGAACCGTGCCAGCGCGAAGAAGTCCGTTGTCATCAAGGAGTTCAACGGGGGTGCGTCCGTAACGGCCTTGAACATCGGAAACCTCACCAGCGTTTTCCGAAGCGTGAATGTGAAATCGCGCACCTTCAGTAGCTGCGAGTTCTCCCGCCGTAGCAAGTTGGGTTGGGTCCATTGTGTAGGTGCCGTGCGCAAGGATCCACGAGTGCGGCGCGGAACTGGTTGCGTCTGCGATTCGCCGGTCGAACGGAATATTGTCGGGGCCATCGGAACCGATAAAGAGTGGGCCGGTTTGAAGGCGGAACCCTGACTTGCGTGCTTCATCGATGCTGGCATCGGGGTACCAGTACATGTCGAGAGCGGCGGTGCAGCCCGAAAGCATTGCTTCGGCGAATGCAGCGCGCACGCCAACACGAACATGACGGTCGGACATGATCTTTGCTTCGGCAGGGAAGAGCTTGCCGAGAAAGTTCTGAAGGTCGACATCATCGGCGAAGCCGCGGAATGCTGTCATCGCTAGATGAGTATGGGCATTGATGAGCCCGGGCATCACAATTCCGCCAGCAGCATCGATGGAGTGATCGATTGCAGATGTGGGCGCGACCCCCGCAGGGAGCACCTCAGTAATGGTGCCATCGGCAATGACGATCGTTCCGCCGTGAATCACTGAGTCGTTTGCGTCGACAGTGACAATCGTTGCGTTGGTGATGGCAGTGCAGGTCACGGAGTCCTCAAAAGTTTGGGTGGGAACCCTCAGAGTGTGTCAGTCAAACGCGTCTCTTTCGAGTTTCGGACTTCCGCGGATGATGTTCTCAGGCCGGTACTCGCTAGCCAGTAAAAGTGGGAGTCACTGTCGGATCAGTCGTGGCGGTGTCGGTAGTCGCCGGTTCGCATTCGGCGATGGCGACAAGGCTCACTAGGTCGATCAGCGCACTTGCTGATGTTGCGGTGAAACACAGATCGCAAACGGTTGTTCCTGCTGGAGCGGTAACTCTTTGGGTGAACTGAGTGAGGCCGATTGGGGATCCGGTTGTTGAACCAGTTGCCACCCCCAGTTGCGTACCGTTTGGCGCGTCCTCAAAGGTAAAGCGCCAGGTGAGGTCTCCTTTGGCCCAAAACGAGAACTCGTAGGTTCCTGCCATTAGCTCGATGTCTGCCTGAGTCATGGTCGCGTCCAGGGCGAGGATTGCGAGTTGCGCGTTTGTGGTGATCTGAGGGGAAAGTCCATCGGCAGCGAGGATCGGCGGCGCTTCATCTATCTGTTGATAGGTAACGACTCCTGTGGTGGCTCCCCGCAGGCGGAGAACGAGGTGGAGAGTCGACTCTTTATGGATGCCGTAATCCTGGAGAGTGCGGCCGTCTTCGAGTTGCCTGCCGGCAAAGAGCAGTCGTTGCTGATCGGGTGGTATTTGTTCTTTATCTTGGATTTTCGCTTTGACATTTTCGATTGAGTCTCCGGGTTCGACTTCAAGCGTGATGGTTTTACCGGTGAGGGTCTTGATGTAAATCTGCATGAGTTATCGATTCTTGGCTGGGTTCAGCCGGTGAAGTTTGGGAGCACCGATATCGCTTCGTCGGCGACCAATTCGCATTCGACGATGGCAGTCAGGCTGACGAGATCGATAAGGGCACTATTTGATGTTGCGAGGAATGAGAGATCGCAGGTTGCTGTTCCTGCGGGGACGGAAACCTGGTCATTGCATGGCGTGAGGCCAAGAAGCGCGCCGCTTGTTGATCCGGTGGCCGCTCCGTTTGCGTTGCCATTGGCATCGTGAAAGCTGAAACTCCGGGTGAGGTTTCCCTTGGCCCAGTAGGAGAACTCATAGGTTCCTGGCGAAAGAGCGATGCCGCTCTGCGTCATGGTGGCATTCAGTTCGAGAATTGCGAGTTGCGCATTTGCATCTATCTGAGGCGAAAGCCGATCGCCAGGAACCACCGGCGGTGTCTCACCCATCTCTTGATAGGTAACGACGCCAGTGGAGGGTCGAAGGCGCACTACAAGATCAAGGGTTGACTCTTTCTGGATGTTGTAATTAAAGAGTTGCAACCCGTCCTCGAGTTCAATGCCGCCGAAGAACAGCCGTTGTTGGTCAGGTGGTATTGCTTCTTTATCTTGGACCTTCTGTTTGACGTTTTCGATCGTGTCCGATGGCTCAACGTCGAGCACGATCGAATCTCCTGAGGGTTTCTTGATGAAGATCTGCATCGTTACGGGTTCCTCTGCACGACGGCAGTGACGTGACGGGCCGTTTCGAGTCCGGGGAGTGTTTCTGCGGTCCCGTTGGCGGCGGTGTGAAACGGATGTGGTGCAGGAGTTGGTTCGATGAACGTTGCGAAACCGTTTTGTTCGAGATCATCGAGCAACTCGCGCAAGGGATTGGAGCCATCGGTAAACGACAGTTCCGCGCACAGAGCGATGAAGGTTCCACCGGGGGCAAGAAGCTCGGTGCCCTCGAGGATGAATCGACGGGGAAGTTCAAATCCGGTCTCACCGCCTTGGGAGTAAATGCGTCCAACGGCGCGGTGCGCGGGAACCCACGGGGAATTGATACAAACAAAGTCAAAAGTTCCCGGTCGAAGCCCAGCGGCAATATCGTTGGTCACGACATGCATTCGCGACTTTGCGGAATCGGGAAGAAGTTCTCGACTGAGTTGTGCAGTCTGCGTTGCTCGTTGGTTGATGTCCGTGGCGACGACTGTCTCGTATCGCGAGGTGAGGAAGGCGGCGACAAGGCCGGTACCAGTCCCAAGGTCGATGGCGCGCTTTCCATAGAGTCCGTATTTCCACGCTTGGTCGCGCAACAGCCGCGTAGACACTGTCGAGTGGGACTTCAGAGGCTGAATCAAGAAACGGTAGAAGAGCCATCGCCTTGCCATCAGAGAGCACTTCGAACGCAAGCGAGAATCGATGTTCCTCGGTGATCGTGGCGAGGCCAGTTTCAAGGAGGGCCACAATCGACTGAGGTCCACCGACGAAACCCGCAGCGATAGCGACGTCGATGTACTTGCCTAGTGCGAGTTCGGCGAGGTCTGCATTGCATTCATCGTCAATCTGCAGTCGCCCGAATCGGTTGATGAAACCAGCACGTGCGAGATGTCGCCCGAGTTCTTGAATCGCACGACGAGCGTTTGGAGAATTGAGAGCGGTCTCGGGTACCCATTTCGTGAGCAAGGCACTGTCGGAGATCACAGCGGCGGAGGCGGAGCGAATATCCAGTTCGGAGCGGTTGTCCCAGGGGCACCATCTTCAAAGGAGGGATTCAGGATGAGATTTGGTCCCGGTGACACCGTTCCTCCGAGATTCACTTCGTTGTAGGGGTTCGACGGGCCTCGCCAGTAGTACCCGGTGAAACCGGCGGCGTCTCCGAGGCAGGGATCAGTGGTGCCAGTAACCGTGGCATTGGCGAGCCTGCCGGGAGCGAGGACTAACGCTCCAGCGACGCCTACACCGAGGCCCAAGGCCTTGCGGCGACTGATGGCGGGCGGGGATCTCATCGGGAAAATGATGGTGGAGGTCCCGCGCTGCCGTACGATTCCGAAGTCCATACAACGGTGCATCGGCGCCGTGAAGGGGGAGCAGTGGCTCAGCAAATTCCAATGGTCGATTACCTGGTACTCGGAGACTCTCCGCACCTGGTCGCCAATGAGTGCACCGACTGCGGTGCGAAGTTTTTTGATCGTCGCAATGCATGCGCATCGTGCGGTGGCACGTCGTTCAAAAAGACCGACATCGCCACTGAAGGCGAGATTCGTTCGTTCACAATCGTCACAGCTTTCATGCCCGGTGCCGACAACTACGTGCCAGTGGTCGTTGACCTCGGCGGCACCAGCGTGCGCGGACAACTCATGAATACACCGGCCGAAGCCGCGAATATCGCGCTCGGACAGAAAGTTCGACTTACGACCTATTCAATCGGCGCCGACACTGCAGGCACCGAAGCCATCAACTACGGCTTCGAGCCGGTGAACTGAGGGGACTGACAATGGCAAACGATGACATTTGGATTCTCGGCATCAACATGACCAAGTTCGGAAAGCATCCGGACAAGGACGTGGTCGATCTTGCTTCCGAGGCCGCGCTCGCTGCGTTGGCCGACGGTGGCGTCACCATTAAAGAAATGGGCGTCCTCGCCGCCGGCAACCTCATGGGTGCTGCGGCAGGTATCGGTCAGCAACTGCAAAAGCAGATTGGTCAGACCGGTATTCCCGTTTTCAACGTTGCGAATGCATGTGCAACGGGTGCAACCGCACTGCGCACGGTGATCATGGCGATCAAGGCCGGCGAATGCGATATGGGTCTTGCCGTGGGCGTCGAGAAGCTTTCAGGTGCCGGCATGCTCGGCGCTGGTTTCGGCGTCGCTGCATCGGATGAATGGACTCCTGCCGGTCGTTACGGCGCGGTGTCTGGATTCGAAGGCAAGCTCGGCACCGACATGATGCCCGGCGTGTTTGCTCAGGTTGGCATGGAATACCTGCATCAGCATCCCTACGACGGCGCTGACTTTGAACTCTTTGCTGGCATTTCGGCCAAGAATCATTTCAACTCCACCATGAATCCGCTTGCGGCCATTCAGAAGGAAATGTCGGTCGAGCAGATCATGGCCGAGCCGATGATCGCCTATCCGAACACTCGTGCAATGTGCTCGGCCAACAGCGATGGTGCTGCGGCTGCGGTCGTTGTATCTGGTGCGAAGTTGCGCACATTGTCGAAGGAACAGCAGAAGCGCGCTGTGAAGGTTTCAGCATCGGTGCTTACGAGCGATCCGTACCAAGAGGCCTGTCAGATCCTTCCCGACGTCAACACGCTTACCCGTATTGCTGCCAAGCAGGCCTACGAACTTGCTGGTGTTGGCCCGGACGATCTCGACCTTGTGGAACTTCACGACTGTTTCGCAACCGCCGAACTTGTTCATTACGACAACCTCATGCTGTGCGGCGAAGGCAACGCGGTTGACTTCTTCCTGTCAGGTGCAACCACGCGTGACGGTAAGACCCCGGTGAACGTTTCGGGTGGTCTTGAATCAAAGGGTCATCCCATCGCAGCAACGGGCATCGCCAACATCTGGGAGATCTGTTACCACCTTCGTGGTGAAGCGGGTCCTCGTCAGATCGAAGGCGCCAAGGTTGGCCTGGCCCACGTCATTGGCCTTGGTTCGGCGTGTGGTGTGCACATCCTCGAGAAGTCCGGACTCTGTGGGTCAATCGTGAGTTCTCGTCTTCCTGCGTCTGAACGTCGCCAGCAGTTGCTCGATACAGCGCTGGCGACGTTTGCGCGTCTGGGTTACCGCGACGCGTCGATGAACGACATTGCGGATTCTGCCGGTGTCACAAAGCCGGTGCTCTATCAACACTTCACATCGAAACGCGAATTGTTCCTCGAATTGCTGGCCGAGGTTGCCGTTCGACTTCGTTCCGCCGTTCGTGACGCGGCGGCATCATCGGCGACCGACGGGCCACGAGCTCAGGTCGAAGCGGGCTTCGCTGCTTGGTTCAATTGGGTCGATACCAATCGCGATGGTTTCACCGTGTTGTTCGACAGCGAAGTTCGTCGCGATCCCGAATTCGCTGAACAAGCAGCCAAAGTGCAACGGGAAATGGCTGACACCGTGGCCGAGTTCATCGTTGCCGAGGGGCTCGAACCCGAACGGCGCCGTTTGTTGGCCTACGGGATCGTCGGACTCGGCGAAAGCACGTGTCGACGCTGGCTCGAGAAGGAAATCGATCTCGATGCTGACGAACTCGCCGTGCAGGTGGCGGGCCTCGCTTGGGCGGGTCTCCGCGGACTTTCGCCAGTCTGAATCGGCGGTTAGCGGCCGTTTTCCAGGTCGTCGCGTTCGGCGGCTTTCACTGCGTAACCAGCAACGATTGCGGGGGCTAGGAGTGCGGAGCCAATCGCCATCAGGACCACAATCGTCGTGACGAGGCCGCCGGTGAATCCTGCGAAGAACCCAATAAAAAAGAGAACGACGGCAATGGCAAACAGTAAGTAGCCGATTCGTTGTGCGAGTGACGCTGCTCGAGCGATCTTGGCTCGGCGCACGCGCACGGGGTCGTTTGAGTAATCGGGTGAAGCGGTCACGGTAACCAGCCTGCCTCATTGAGGAGGTCGGTCAGCGCCGCTTGCATGATCTCAAGCGAAAGGGTCGATTCCACGACGTCACGGTTGTGGTCGAGGAGCGACTGGTCAGGCTGAGCACTCCAAGTTTTGAATGCCTCGAGATCGTTGGGATCAAACCACGTGAATCCGAGGGATCGAAGTTCTTCAGCAACGGGATAGTGGCTGACAATCGCTGGGCGCCGATGGATGGCTGCGTCGATCGGAGGATTGCCGAACCCTTCCCAGGTGGAAG
Organism: Actinomycetota bacterium; assembly: GCA_026393455.1. Classification (GTDB taxonomy): domain Bacteria; phylum Actinomycetota; class Acidimicrobiia; order Acidimicrobiales; family Acidimicrobilacustridaceae; genus Acidimicrobilacustris. The sequence goes on along the minus strand of JAPLAE010000054.1, from coordinate 613 downwards.
GGAAGACCACCACGTCGCTGGCGGCGTACATGTCAGCGAGAGACGTAGACGGCTCGTGAACGACGTTGATTCCGTTCGAGCGAGCCTCAGCGAGCAAGGCATCGAGGGTTGCTTCGTAACCCTCTTCTGCGGGGCCGGTAAGCCAATAGGTTGCCCCGACTCGTTGTGCGATCTCGAGAGCGAGGGGGATGTTCTTTCTTTCGATGGCCCTCACTGGATGCACCATCACGAGTTCATTGTCGGAAAAGTTGTGCCGTGCTCGTTCACCAATTCGGTCGCCCATCGCGGCGTGGACATCGAAACCGTTACGGATGGTCGTCGCAGCGAAGCCCCGGTCAAGGAACTCTTGGCGTGTGAGTTCATTGATTGTTACGTGGCGCCATTGCCCGCTTTCAGTCTGCTCACGGGGAGGGAGTTCAGTGACATCGGCGTAGCGGTCGCGTTGCCACGCCGGATCGTGGTGATGCCAGATCGTTGGCAGGCCTTGACGGGCTCTGGCCACAGCGATTGAGGCGGGAAGATTCATGGGGATGGACCCGAGGTTTTCGACAACCACGAGATCCGCGCCAGACAGCGCGGCGACAAGACCGGCCGGGAGGAGATCAATTTCTGT
>JAPLAE010000051.1 GCA_026393455.1 Actinomycetota bacterium | reverse complement strand
AGATTGACCGACGAAGTTCGTGCAGCGCGTCGGTTCGAAGTTGGCTAATTCGAGAACGAGTCACCCCGAGTTCGCTCGCTAATTCCGCCGCTGTCCTCCCATGGACGAATTGTCCAAGAATCACTTCACGTTGGCGACGAGAAAGAGCGTTGATCGCCTCGCTCAAATACAAAAGGAGTTCTGCTCGCTCAAGGACGTCAGCGGCATCGAGTTGTGCGCTATCGACAAGATCTTCGCTCCGGAACAGTGCTTTGCCGTCTTCGGAAGATTCCTGATCAAGTCGACCAACGGTGCTGATTTCGAGAAGCGCTTTGACCTTTTGGACCTTCTCGCGGGAGCTCCCCGATTCGGCGGCAAGTTCATCGATTGTTGGGCCTCTCCCGTAGCGAGCGGTCAGCGCGTTCTCGACCATCGCAATACGCCGAGCAGCCGATCGAAGTGATCTCGGTGCCCAATCTTCAGCCCGCATCGCATCGAGTACCGCGCCACGAATTCGCGTTGCTGCGAAACGTTCGAACGGAATACCGCGATGCGGATCGAATCGCCACGCTGCTTCGACGAGTCCAAGAGCGCCAGCCCGGATCAGTTCTCCTCGTTCCACGTGTCGAGGGACATGCGCAGCAAGCGACGCCACTACTTTCGGAACAACCTCGAGACCTTGCTCAATAAGCGCCGTGACCTCGGGGTCCATTGATTTCCCGTTCATGACTTGCCCCCTTCGCGCCTTGTGCGCGATCCCGCCCCCAAGAGATGACGAAACCTCCGGCCGCCATCGGTCCCGGCAACCGCGTGATTGCCGGATCGACACCATAGGAACGGTCGCGACCCATTTACTGGTCACCCCGGCCTGTTTTTTCTGAGTCATGCGGCCCAATTCACTTGGACCCGCGTCGGCAACGCCACTCAAGCCTGAGATTCGCCCTCGAATACTGCCGCTCGAACGCCACGCCGGGCCAGTTCTGCGAGGAAGGCCAGGGAATCAACTGATTCGGCCAATCCCGCCGCGCCGACGCGGTTCAATGCTCCGTCGACAATGAATCGCGATGCCACGGCGGCCACCGCGCCAGCAGCTACCGCTGGTCGGTCCATTGCTCCGTAGACCACGACCGATCCCCGACCTTCGCTGCGTCCGCGCACTTCAACGCGCACGGCACCGGGCCCGCCTTCGGGATCAGTGGGCCACAACATCGGTAGGCGAGACGTCAGGCGATCGCGTCGGGTGGCCGAAACTCGTGACGTCACTCGGCGGACGCCCGGAAACGCGGGAACCAACACGAGCGCGTCGGGAAGTTCCGCTCGATAACAATCCTGCGGTCCAATGGGATCAGGAAACCAACACAGTTCGCGACCCGAACCACCTGGACGAAAATCCCATTCACCGTCGCGCCAGTCGATCGCCCCACGACCAAGCGCACGGTGATGCTGCCTCGCACACGCGGGGCCACCAGTGCCTGACTTCGCAATATGAATCTCGTCGACCAGTTCGAATTTTTTTGAGGCGTGCGCAGCGAGAACACACGTAAGGCCTGGTGCAAATCCCGCTCCGACCACCACGTGCACTTGTCGCTCACGGGCTTGAGAATCAAGGGCGAGCAGTGCTTTCACGTCGGTCAAATCGTCTGACGTACTAACGACATGAATTCCTTGGCGAACAAAACGTTCAGCAAGATGTGTTTGCGTTCGCGCTGGACCAGAGAGCACCACGACATCGACATCGAGCGGATCATCAAGCGCACCCCGATTGATGCTTGCTCGCTCGCCCAGGCTTTGCGCGACCATCTCCACGCGATTTCGCCGGTCGTCACGAAGCACGACATCGTCGTCATCAGTCGATACGAGTTGTCGAGCAAGACGCGCACCAACCGCGCCGACACCAAGAATTCCGATTCGGGCCATGTCAGTCGAGGCCGGGGCCGGAGAGTTCGCGCCATCCACCTGATCGGGGTGGAGCGACACCCGACCCGCGGAGCCGAACGGCGGCGGCGACAAGCGCCCCCATGCCGATGGCAACCATGGCCCGTCGGATCATTTTCATCGTGGGGCTAGCTGGAATCGAACCAGCGACCTCACCCTTATCAGGGGTGCGCTCTAACCAACTGAGCTATCGGGGAGTCACCATACCGGACCCCCCTGCAGGCAGGAAAACCGGTTCAGGGACGGGGGTTGCGAGCCACCTGTGCCGTCTCGAGTTCAACCACCGTAAATCGGAGCCCACCAAAGACTCCGGCGATCAGGTTGAACAGCACACTGGTGATGACGGCGAAGAGAGACCCCGCCACAAAGAGGGCCATCCCGGCGACTGCCGCGCCTTCGAAAACCTTGATTCCGTCAATGGTGAACGAGCTTTCGGCGAGCAACTGAGCGAGGAAGTTCTCGACCTTGCCGAGGCTCCCGGTAGCGACCGCCCCCTGCCACAGCAGCACGCCGGCGACATCGATGATGAGCCACAAGCACAGCGCAAATGACAGCGACACCCGCAACATTGACCAAGGGTCGATCCGAGTCACGACTCGTTGGACCTGACGAGCCTTCATGGCCCTGCCCTGTGCCCTGGCCGCCCCCATCTGGGGGGGAAGAGGGGCTCCGGGGGTCGGGGGCGCCGAGAAGTTGACTCCGGGCGTCTGGTCGACGGTCATGGGGCGAAGTGTACGCATCAACCGGCTCATCGGACGACAGGGTCACCACTGCTTCTTGGCACGAGCGGTGGCCCGTTCATCCCCCAGCCGCACGACGACTTCGACCTCATGTCCGCGAGCCTCAAAGGATTCAAGAACCACGCGATTGGCCTCGGCCACTGACCCGGCACGGTCCTCGCCTTCGGCCGCCCCCGCTAGGGCGACCGCATCGGCTGCCGCCTGCGCCTGAGCTCGCCGATCAACCTGCATCCCTAACCGAACAACGACCAGGCCCATGAGCGCGACAACCACGAGCACGATCGCCACCATCGGGAGAATTTGGCCGGCGTCGCCACGATTGGCCTTGCGGCGCGTGGCCTTGCCTCGACGTTCCATACAACACTCCCCCAACGCGGATCGCTGATCCGCACGTGTGAACGCAACGACGGATCAGATCCGTGATGAACGCTGGGGAATGACGACAAGAAACAGGGCCGCCGATGGAAAAGTTTACGCGTCGTCGTCTTCAGTGCCAAGGACCGGAGCAACTGAGGCAACGGTCTGACCGCTGGTGACGTTCATGACTTTGACGCCGGTTGCATCGCGGCCCTGCGAAGAAATTTCGCGGACTTCCATGCGAATGACCGTCCCAACGCTATTGATCACGAAGATCTCGTCGTCGATGCCAACCATGAAGGCAGCAACGACCGAGCCCTTCTTCTCGTTGATCTTGATGCCACGAACGCCCTGACCGCCGCGACCCTGACGATTGAACTTGTCGAGTTGTGTGCGCTTTCCGTAGCCACCATCGGTAACGATGAGGATGGCTGCGTCGTCACGAGTCACATCGCAGGAAACAACTTCGTCGCCGACACGCATCTTCATGCCGCGAACACCGGCTGCGGCGCGACCCATGGCCCGCACTTCATCTTCCGCGAACCGAATGGCTTGACCCGCCTTCGACAGCATGAGGATGTCGTCGCCGCCGTTGGTGGGAATGACCCGAACGAGTTCGTCGGCGTCTTTCAAGTTGATGGCAATAAGACCAGCGCGAAGCGAAGAATCGTATTCAGTGAACTTGGTCTTCTTGACCTGGCCGTTCTTTGTGCAGAAGAACAAGAACTTGTTGGTCTCGTAGTCACGAGTATCGATGATCGCCTGGATCTTTTCATCGGGCTGCAATGGAAGCAGGTTGACCACGGCTGTGCCGCGAGCAGTGCGTTCCTTCATCGGAATTTCGTGCGCCTTGAGTCGATACACCCGACCACGGGTCGAGAAGAACAGCAGATACGCGTGCGCGGTCGTATGGATGATGTGCTGGACGTAGTCCTCGTCCTTGAGTTTCGTTCCAGCAACTCCGCGACCGCCCCGGCCCTGCAACTTAAATGAATCGGAAGACACGGTCTTGATGTAGCCCTTGGCCGACATCGTGACCACAAGTTCTTCATCGTCGATGAGGTCTTCGATGTCGAGGTCGCCGACATCGAACGTGATCTGGCTGCGGCGAGGCTGAGCGTAGGTCTCGCGCACGGCACCAAGTTCCTCGCTGATGACGGAACGCTTTTTAGCTTCGTCACCAAGAATGGCTTCGAGTCCTTCGATGGTTTCGCGCAGTTTGGCCATTTCCTCTTCGAGTTGCGAACGGCCCAAACGAGTGAGGCGCGACAACTGCATGTCGAGGATGTGCTCGGCCTGTTCGGTGGAGAACTCGAACGGTGCAGCCATAAGCGCTTCACGCGCAGCCTGCTTGTCGGCAGATGCCCGGATCGCAGCGATGATTTCATCGATGAGATCGAGAGCTTTCAGCAAACCCTCGACAATGTGTGCTCGGCGTTGCGCTTCGTCGAGGCGGTACTGCGAGCGACGAGTAATGACTTCGATCTGATGATCGATATACGCAACGAGTGCGTCACGAAGGTTCAGCGTGCGAGGAATGCCGTCGACAAGCGCCACGGTATTGACCGAGAAATTCGTCTGTAGCGGCGTGCGCTTGTAAAGGTTGTTGAGAATGACCAGGGCCGGCGCATCGCGCTTGAGGCGCAAGACCAGACGCATCTTTCCCTTGGCCGATTCATCGTTGAGTTCGGCGATGCCCTCGAGTTCGCGGTTATCGACCAGTTCTTTCACCTTCACGATGAACTGGTTAGGGCTCACCTGATACGGAAGTTCCGTAATGATGATGTGATCGGCGCGTGCGCCCTCTTCGATTTCTGCTTTGCCACGAAGCTTGATTGATCCGCGACCAGTTCGGTATGCGTCGATGATTCCTTGGCGACCCATGATGAGCGCGCCGGTCGGGAAATCGGGGCCCTTGACGAATTCCATGAGATCGTCCGGCGTTGCTTCGGGGTGTTCGAGGAGGTGATTCACCGCGTCGATTACTTCAGCGAGGTTGTGCGGCGGAATGTTGGTCGCCATGCCAACCGCGATTCCCTGCGACCCATTTACCAACAGGTTGGGGAAACGGCTGGGGAGAACTACTGGTTCCTGAAACTCACCCGAATAGTTATCAACAAAGTCGACGGTGTTTTCGTCGATGTCCGCAAGCATGTCGAGTGCCATCGCTGCGAGTCGACATTCGGTGTAACGCGCCGCTGCCGGTGGTTCGTCGAGCGAACCAAAGTTGCCCTTCGGATGCACAAGTGGGTGCCGCAATGAAAACGATTGGCCCATTCGGACTAACGCGTCATAAATCGCGGAGTCGCCGTGTGGGTGGTATTTGCCCATGACTTCGCCGGTGACGCGCGCGCATTTCATGGTGGGTCGGTCGGGAAGCGCACGAAGGTCGTACATGCCCCACAGGATGCGGCGGTGAACCGGCTTCAGGCCGTCGCGTGCGTCGGGAAGTGCACGCGACACGATGACCGACATGGCGTAATCAAGAAAGGAGCGTTCCATCTCCTCCTGGATCTCGATTGGCTCGATGGTCCCGAATGTCACCGGGGGCGCGTCGCCTGCGCCGGTGTCGTCTCCGGAGTTCTCGCCATCGTCCGATGTCTTCTTCTTGGCCATCTGTTGCCTGTGGTTCCTGTCGTCGGGCGGCTTCCTCAGATATCGAGGAACCGCACATCCTTCGCGTTTGTCTGAATGAAGTGCTTACGGGATTCAACGTCGTCACCCATGAGCACCGAGAAGACCTCGTCGGCAATTGCCGCTTGTTCCACTGTGACGCGAAGCAATGTGCGTTTCGTGGCGTCCATGGTGGTGTCGCCGAGTTCGTCGAAGTCCATTTCGCCGAGACCCTTGAGGCGCTGGAACTCTTTCTTGTGTTCCGGCTTCTCGTTCAAGAACTTGGTCTTTGCGGCATCGTCTTTGAGGTAAATCTTTTCTTTGCCGACAACCGTTGAAAACAACGGTGGCTGCGCGATGTAGACGTGCTGCTGTTCGACAAGTTCTTTCATATGACGAAAGAAGAACGTAAGCAGGAGTGTGCGGATGTGGGAACCATCGACATCGGCGTCGCACATAATGACGACTTTGTCGTAACGGATCTTTTCCACATCGAATTCCGCACTTACGCCCGCACCGATCGCGGTAATGAGCGTTTGTACTTCGGTGTTCTTCAGCATCTTGTCGAGTCGCGCACGTTCAACATTGAGGATCTTGCCGCGAATTGGGAGGATCGCTTGAGTGCGCGGGTCGCGGGCGGCGACAGCCGAACCACCAGCTGAGTCGCCTTCGACGATGAACAGTTCGCATTCCTCGGGATTGCGACTGGCGCAATCTTTGAGTTTGTCGGGCATGCCCGCACCTTCGAGTGCGGACTTGCGTCGTGTCGCGTCGCGAGCATTTCGTGCTGCGAGACGAGCACGTGCAGCAAGCGTTGCTTTCCCCACAATCTTGCGAGCCTCGGTGGGATTCTCTTCGAACCAATCGCCGAGAAGTTCATTCGTGGCTTTTTCGACCAACGACCGCATTGAGACGTTGCCCAACTTGCCTTTCGTCTGGCCTTCGAACTGTGGATCGCGCAGTTTCACCGAAATGATTGCGGTCAGACCCTCACGGATGTCGTCGCCGGTGAGATTGTCTTCCTTCTCTTTCAGCAGCGCCTTTGCCCTGGCGTACTTGTTCACCACATTCGTAATGGACTTTTTGAAGCCTTCTTCGTGCATGCCGCCTTCGATGGTGGCAATTCCGTTTGCGAAAGAGTGCATCCCGTCGGCGTTGAAGCCCGTGTTCCACTGGAACGCAATTTCGACTTCTTGGTCTTCTTCGGCCTGCTCGTAGTAGCCGACCTTCTTAAACAGTGCTTCTTTTGAAGAGTTCAGGTGGCGAACGAAATCGATGATGCCGCCGTCGTACTTAAAGACAACCGGCTCGATATGGGTACTTTCCGGACGCTTGTCCTGGAATCGGATCTCGAGGCCCTTGTTGAGGAACGCCATCATCTGGAAGCGCTCGAGCAAGGTCTGGGCTCGGAAGACAGTTTCGTCGAAAATTGTGGGATCGGGCCAGAAGCGAACCGTGGTGCCGGTACGACCCTTCGGGGCCTTGCCGCGAATCTCGAGTTTGGTGGTGAGCTTCCCGCCATTGGTGAAGTCCATGTAGTGGCGGTTATCCGAGTGATCGATCTCGACTTCGACTCGCTCCGAGAGCGCATTCACGACGGAAATACCCACGCCATGGAGGCCGCCAGAAACCTTGTAGCCCGCGCCGCCGAATTTGCCGCCGGCGTGGAGCACGGTGAGCACGACCTCGGCCGCACTCATGCCCTTCATCTTCGGATCGGGGTGTTTGTCGACCGGAATGCCGCGACCGTCATCGACGACCTCGCATCCGCCGTCGGGCATCAACGTGACTTCGATACGAGAGGCATGGCCCGCCATCGCTTCATCGACGGAGTTATCGACGACCTCGTAGACCAAATGGTGCAGACCTGCTGGACCGGTCGAACCGATATACATGCCGGGTCGTTTGCGCACCGCCTCGAGTCCCTCGAGGATCGTGATGTCTTTTGCGCCGTACTCTTCGGTGGTTTTCGCCACGCTCTGGGCTTCCCCTTACCGGGACTTCGCCGGTGGATTGTTTGCGTTACCTACACGTGCAACTTTTGCTGTGGGTTTTTGCTGGAAATGTTCACGGTGAACGACAGCGTCACACGGCACATGAAACAGGGTTTCGGTACCGCGTGAACTACGAGCACTGTGTGTTTCACAGCAGTGCGATCCTACCAGTGAAACGCGTGTTTTCCGGGTATTACCAGCGGCAAATCATGGCGCGCGCAGAACAACAGAGAACAGGGTCAGCCGGCCTGTTCCGGTCGCACACGAACCTCGATCGCGTCGATCGCGTTTGGTCCAAGTTCGGTGCTCAGTCGTTCAACAAGATCGTGTTCAAGGAAGCGCAGTTGTGTTGCCCACGCCGGATCGGAAACAGCAACAACAAGTGTGGTTCCACGCATTGAAACTGGTCGGCTGTGCGCAGCGATGGCCTCGCCAACGAGGTCTGACCAGCGACCAAAAACTCGTGTCGTGACGTCGGCGGAAGGTCCCCCGAGGTGGCGAACAATGCGATCGAGGCTGGCATTCATCGAAACGGGATCACTCGGCGCGGCGTCAGGCAGTGGCTCCCATGGCATGAGCGCAGTGTAGGGATCGCTTCCGACAACGGGGCGATTGTTCGTGTTACTCCGGGCGAACTGACGCACCCGACACTCGTAACACCAGTTCAGGCGTCGCTCCCGGTGGCAGTCCAGCTGCACTCGATAACACCGTTTGGCCTGGGGGTAGATGAGCCAAAAGTGCCGCGCTTCGGTCGGGATCGAGTTCAGAAAACACATCATCGAGCAAAAGAATCGGCGATGATCCGGTTGCATCGGCAACAACACGATGAGCCGCTAGCCGCAGAGCCAAGGCCAATGATCGTTGTTCGCCTTGCGACGCATGTGTTCGAGACGGCAGCCCGTCGAGATGGAGAACGAGATCGTCGCGATGTGGCCCAACGAGCGAAACGCCCCGGCGTAACTCATCGCGACGCGCCGCCTCGAGCGCTGCGGCAAGGCCCCGTTCTCGCCATGGCGCGTCGTAGGTTGTTGTCACGGGCACCGGTCCGCCCGCAACTTGTTCATAAGCAAGGTTCAACGCGGGAGCGAGTTCGATCACCAGTTCGTCTCGAGCGTGCGCCAGAGCTTCTCCGGTTTCGATCAACTTGGCGTCCCAGACACTGAGGGTCGACTCAATATCGGGAGTAAGCCGACCACCAGCTTGTTTCAACAGCGCATTCCGCTGTTTCAGAATTTTTTCGAGGTCGGACCTCAACGAGTCAAACGCTGGGCGGCGAGCCACCAAAGCGTCATCGAGGTAATGGCGTCGTCCTGCTGGGCCTCCCTTTACCAACTCAAGGTCGTCGGGCGAAAAGACCGAGACACGCAACGCACCCAGCAGGTCTCTGGTTCGCGCCAACTTTTGTTTGTTGACCTGCACCCGACCGCGTCCCGTTGACGCGAGTTCCGCTTCAATCAAAAGTTGGCGGCCTTCGCGTTCACCTTCGGCGCGGATGACCGCTGAGGAAGCACCGGCGCGAACCAGTGCATCATTTGGTGCACCGCGAAACGAAGAAAGCGTAGCGAGATAGCCAATCGCTTCCATCACGTTGGTCTTGCCTTCGCCGTTCGCGCCAAGAAGAGCTGTAAGCCCTGGCGCAAACGAAATATCTGCGCTGGCGTAGGACCGAAAATCGGTGAGCCAGAGACGAGCGAGCCGCACGTCAGTTGCGGATCGGCATCAACAAATACAAGAAATCGTCGGTCTCGTTGCCTCGGATAAGAACCGGGCTTGTGGGCCGCGCAATTTCGATCGTGATTTCGTCAGAAGGTGCTGCTTCGATGCCCGCTCGCAAATATTCTGGGTTGAACGAAATCTCGAGTTCTTCGCCGACGTGTCGCGCGTCGATGACTTCGTCGGCCTTGCCAACATCAAACGTCTCTGCAATCAACTCGACAGAATCGTTTTTGATATCGAGACGAATCTTGGTTGTTTCTTTGGAAAGAAGGCCGACGCGCTTGAGCGCGTCGAGGAAAATTTCACGCTCGATCGTGAGACGGTTCGGATGAGAGTCTGCCGTTTTTGGAAGAAGGTTTTCGTAATCAGGGAAACTTCCGTCGAGAAGTTGGCTCACAAGACGAACCCCTTCGACCTCAAACGAGACATACCGTTCAGCAAGACGAATGGTGACGGTTTCTGCCGTGGAAAGCAGACGGTTGAGTTCTTTGAGCGCGGAAGAGGGAACGAGAACTTTTTGGCCCTCTGTGAGAATCGAAGTTCCAGGAAGATCACGAATGGCGAGGCGGTAGGTGTCGGTAGCGACAAGCCGAATTCCGGTCCCGTGTGCGGCAATGGAAACACCGGTGAGTTCGAATTTTCTTGATTCGTCGGTACTCGCAGCAGAGACCACCTGGGAGATTGCCTCGCGCAACAACGTCGCATCGATCGTGACCGCTGAGTCGGTCGCTTCAGGCATAGGTGGGTAATCGATGGCGATGGTCTTGACGGCGAACTGAGACCGACCTGACCCGATGCGCACTTCGTTGTCGTCAGCCTCAAACGTGACTGCGCCTTCGGGAAGATTGCGGACAATTTCGGTAAGGAGTTTCGCGGGAACGAGGACGGTCCCATCACGAGACCCGGATACTGACGCGGTCGCGATGATGGTGAGGTCGAGGTCACTTCCTGTCACCTGAAGGTTGTCGCCAACCAACACGAGGTTGAGACCGGTCAAGGCTTGGCGCCCTGAGCTGCGCGGGGTCACGCCACGAGAGGCAACAGAGATGGCTTCGACGAGGGGATCTCGCTCACAACGGAACTTCACGTCGGCTCACTTTCCTGACAAACGGTGGTACTTGATGTTGTTTTAAAAAAGAAGGAGAAATAGGTAGTGGTAGTAATAAGGGCTGTGGATTGTGGACAAACGGGTGTTTCCCCAGCGTGATGAAGGTTTTGTTGTCCGACCTTCATCCACAGCGATCCACAGTCTGAACCGCGGGAGTGACAGCGCGGGGGATGACTGCCTGTTCGTCCCCTGTTCATGCAGTAGCGCGCGCGCGCCAGTCCACCGGGTTGTCCACCGCGCGAGTGTTCGGAATGACGCGCGGGTGTTCGGGAAAAGGTGGTCGCGGCGAACATGACGATCAACTGTTCCTGATTCGTTGCGTGAGTTCGGTGACCTGGTCGTAAATCTGTCGGCGCTCTTTCATGAGACCGCTGATTTTCTCGACGGCGTGGATAACGGTGGTGTGATCTCGGCCGCCGAAATCTCGAGCGATGGCCGGGTAACTGAGGTCGGTCATTTCTCGCATTACGTACATACCGATTTGGCGAGCCGTCACCAGTGGACGACGACGGCTCTGTCCTCGGATCTCCTCGATGGTGAAATCGAACATTTCCGAGGTCTTCTCGAGGATCAATGCTGGCGTGATGGGCCGGGGCTGAGTGTGGGTGAGGATGTCGCTGAGGACACCTTCGGCCAATTCCACCGTGAGGGGGTTGCCGGTGAGGCTGGCAAATGCGCAGACCCGGATGAGCGCGCCCTCGAGT
>JAPLAE010000118.1 GCA_026393455.1 Actinomycetota bacterium | reverse complement strand
GCGATCTGGCTCGTTCGTGACGCAGCCTGGGTCGTGATGCTGCCACTTGGCCTCACGATTATCATCGCCCACCTCGGTCTTTTGTTTTGGGAGATGAAGTTCATCTCTGCGTCCCTCGCCTTCCCGGCGCTCAAGCCCTCCGCTGTCTCCAAGGAGTCGTCAGCCCAGTGATTTTCGGACTCGAGTTCCCACCCATCGAGAACCTCGTCGAATGGCCCAACTGGTTTGGTCCTAAAGACTCTTTTTACGGGTTCAACAAGATCGCGTTCATCAGCTTGGTCGCCATTGTGGCCACCTCGGTGTTGTTCATTCTTGGTAACCGCAAGCGTTCAATGGTGCCGAAGGGCGCGCAGAACCTCGTCGAGAGTTCCGTGGCGTTCATTCGTGACGGCATCGTGCTCGAGACCATGGGTCCCGATGGCATGCGATACCTGCCGTATTTGGTGAGCCTGTTCTTCTTCATCCTCATCGGCAACATCTTCGAGGTCATTCCTTTCTTCCACATGCCGGCCAACGCCCGTATGGCTGGCCCGGCAGTGCTTGCGCTCATCACCTGGGCCTATTACATCGCTGTTGGTCTGAAGCATCAGGGCCCGAAGTACTTCATCAATGCGATCGCACCTCCCGGCGTGCCCAAGGCGCTGTACATCCTTGTGGTCCCGATCGAATTCCTTTCGACCTTCATCGTTCGGCCCTTCTCACTCGCCGTTCGACTCTTCGCCAACATGCTCGCTGGTCACATTCTTCTCGTGACCTTCAGCGTGTTGTGCATCACGCTGTTCACCGCGTCGCTTCTGGCGCTAGTCCTGCCGCTGTCGTTCTTCATGCTCGTTGCCCTTACCGGCTTCGAAGTCATGGTGGCGTTCCTGCAGGCCTACATCTTCACCATTCTCGCCGCGGTGTACATCGGTAGTTCGATGCACGCCGAGCACTGATCACTTTCGCAACCATGGAGCATCCGCTCCAGCAACCAATGTCGCTTCCGGTCGTCGCCGGGGGTGCAACACCCAAACAGGAGAGCAACCAGCAATGAGCATCCTCGCACAAGCAACCGAAGTCGCAGTTGACAAGGCAACCGCCCAGGCGATCGCCGGCGCAACCAATGCAGGTATGGCGTACGGCCTTGCCGCTATTGGTCCAGGCATCGGCATCGGCTACCTCGTCGGTCAGTCGGTCCAGGCAATGGCCCGTCAGCCAGAAGCCGCAGGCATGGTGCGTACCACCATGTTCCTCGGCATCGCATTCACCGAAGCCCTTGCCCTCATCGGCTTCGTTGTTTTCATTCTTCTCAAGTTCGTCTGAACCATCCTCTGGGTGTTGCGCCTGTCCGTCTTCGCTTCGGCGGAGGCGGACGGCACTCCCGGCCTGTCCTTTCTTGACTCCGACGCTCCAAGGAGTACGCAGTGCTTGCACTCGTCAATGTTTTCGCTGAAGCAGCGGCAACAGATGTGAATCAGGCTGTCGCTGAGGCGACGGCGAAGAACCCGATTCTCCCGGTCATGAACGAAATGTTCTGGACCCTGGTGTTCTTTGCCATTCTCTGGGCCTTGATGAAGTTCGTTCTGTTGCCACCAGTCATGCGCACGTTCAAAGAGCGTGCCGACAAGGTCCGCGACGACCAACTGGCTGCAGAAGCCGCCGATACCGCTCGGGTCGATCGTCTTGAACAGTACGAAGCCGGTCTGGCCGGTGCTCGTTCAGAGGCCGTGAAGCTCATCGAACAAGCTCGTGCCGAAGGTGACGCCGAGCGTCGCGTTCAGGTCGGAGCTGCCGAGGCCGATGTCGCATCGTTGCGAACTGAGGCCGCTGCGGAAATTGCTGGCGCCAAGGAACGTGCTCGTGGCGAACTCACCTCGAGCATCACCGACATTGCCGTCGGAGCTGCTGAAGCAGTTGTTCAAAAGTCGATCGATCGTTCCGCTCAGGTGCGCGTCGTCGAAGACCATGTCGCTCAAGCGGGAAAGAACTAAGGGGGAACTGACCAATGAATGCACTTCTCCTTTTCGCTTCTGAGGCGCATAAGCCCAACAGCCTCGTACTGCCCTCGGACATCAACGAGGTCATCTGGGGCACCATCGGCTTTCTTGTTGTCTTTACGTTGATCATCTGGAAGGGCGGCCCGGCAATCAAGGGCATGTGGAACGCACGCATCGAGCGCATCCGTTCCGAGATTGAAACCGCCGAGGCGACACGTTCAGAAGCAGAAGCCAAGTTGGCCAAGATCGATTCCGATATTGCCAATGCCGACGCTGAACGTCGTCGCATCCTTGACGAAGCTCGCGAAACCGCCGCATCGCTCAAGACACAAATCATTGCGAAGGCCGGAACCGACGCATCGGATCTCCGTGCTCGCGGTGCTGCCGATGTTGACTCCGCGAAGACCCAAGCCACCAGCGATCTTCAGGCAGAAATTGCTGTGCTCGCACTTGGTGCTGCTGAAAAGGTCGTAGCCAACAATCTCGATAGTGCGACGCAAGCCGAACTCATTGAGAACTACATCCAGAAGGTGGGTGCTGGCTCATGAGCGACCACGATGCTCTTTACGCCGATGCCTTTCTCTCGCTCCTCCGAGCAGAGGGAAGCGGCAACGAGGTAACCGACGAACTGTTCCGAATCTCTCGAACGATCGAGGGCAACGACGAACTGAATCAGGCGCTTTCCAATCCGCGACTTCCTGCCGACAAGCGTCAGCAGATCATCGAAGACATTCTCGGAGACAAGGCGCTTCCGTTAACGACATCGCTTGTTTCGCTTGTTGTCGGTAATGGTCGAATTCGTGAACTTCCCCAAATCGTTGAGCGTCTTCTTGACCTCAATGCGGCCAAAGGCGAGAAAGTTGTCGCCCAGGTCCGTTCGGCCGTCGCGCTGTCCGACGACCAAATCCAGCGTCTCGCTGCTGCCCTGGCCAAGAGCCAAGGCAAGCAGGTCGAGATCATCGTCATTGTCGATCCGTCGGTTCTCGGCGGCATCGTTACCCAGATCGGCGACACCGTTATTGACGGCTCGGTGCGCCAACGTCTGTCCCAACTCCGCGAATCGTTCTGAGATCAGAGGATCCCGTAATGGCTGAACTCACCATCAACACCGGCGACATCACTGCCGCCCTCCAGAAGAATCTGGCGGGATACAACCCGTCACTTGAGTCGACGCAGGTCGGTCGTGTGCTCGAAGTGGGCGACGGTATTGCTCGCGTGTCGGGTCTTCCCGATGTCGGCGTGAATGAGCTCCTCGAGTTCGAAGGCGGCACCGTTGGTCTCGCCCTCAACCTCGACGAAGACTCGATCGGCGCCGTTATCGTCGGCGACGGCGAACATGCAGCAGCGGTGGAAGAGGGCTCGCCCGTTCGTGCCACCGGCCGCATTCTTTCGATGCCAGTAGGCGATCCGCTTCT
>JAPLAE010000050.1 GCA_026393455.1 Actinomycetota bacterium | reverse complement strand
CGGAATCCTGAACCGAGTTCCGTCGCTTCACCGATCGTTCGAAGCCGTTCGAAGGCTTGTTCGGTAAGCGCACGATCAGGAGGAAAGAACAGATACGCATACGCGCGACTTCCGGAACGGCCAACTCGACCGCGTAGCTGATGAAGCTGGCCGAGACCCAAGAGATCGGCCCGATCAACCACCAATGTGTTCACCGTGGGCATATCAATCCCCGACTCGATGATGGTCGTGCAAACAAGAACGTCGAATGCACCTTCCCAAAAATCCAATACAACTTTTTCGAGAGTTCCTTCATCCATCTGCCCATGAGCAACAGCGATTCGCGCTTCAGGGACAAGTTCCGAGAGATGCGCAGCGACACGATCAATGTCCTGAACACGATTGTGAACGAAGAAGACCTGACCTTCGCGAAGCAGTTCACGTCGGATTGATTCAGCCACAGCACGTTCGTCGTATTCGCCGACATAGGTGAGAATTGGTTGACGCTCACTCGGCGGCGTATTTAATAACGTGAGATCACGAATGCCGGTGAGGCTCATCTCCAGCGTTCGCGGAATTGGAGTAGCGGAAAGCGTGAGTACGTCAACGCCCACTTTCAGACCTTTGATTGCTTCTTTGTGAGAAACACCAAATCGCTGTTCTTCGTCGACTACCAGAAGTCCGAGGTCTTTGAATGTGAGATCCCCGCCTAGAAGGCGATGAGTTCCGATCACCACATCGACATCACCGGATTCAAGGCCGGCAATGACTTTCTTCGCCTGAGCGTTGGTGAGGAATCGACTGAGCATCTCGACACGAACGGGATAGCCCGCGAATCGTTCACTGAAGGTCTGCAGATGTTGCTGGGCCAGAAGTGTCGTGGGAACAAGAATCGCCGCTTGTTTGCCATCTTGTACCGCCTTGAACACCGCGCGGATCGCAACCTCGGTCTTTCCGAATCCGACATCGCCACACACAAGGCGATCCATCGGAGACTCGCCTTCCATGTCGGCTTTGACCTCGTCGATTGCCGTCTTTTGATCTGGAGTCGGTTCAAACGGGAACGACTCTTCAAGTTCGCGCTGCCATGGTGTATCGGGTCCGAATGCGTGACCCGGGGCGTGAATCCGCTTCTGATAGAGCACCACAAGTTCTTGCGCGATTCCCGTTACCGCTTCGCGAACTCGCGCTTTGTTTTTTTGCCACTCGCCGCCCCCGAGTCGACTCAGGCTCGGCGAATCGCCGCCGGTAAAGGGCCGCACCGCATCAACCTGATCGCTTGGCACATAGAGGCGATCGTCTCCTCGGTATTCAAGAAGCAAGTAGTCGCGCTCAACGCCACCGATCGCTCGTTTCACCATTCCGCCGTAGCGACCAACGCCATGTTGGTAGTGCACGACGAAATCGCCAGGTGCGAGGTCGTCGAAATGGCCTTGGGCAGCCGCTTTCCGCGGACGAGCCCGACGATGCGCACGGCGACGCCCGGTGATGTCAGATTCGGCAAGGAGTGCAAGCCCAAGATTCGGAAACCGCACGCCGCGTTCGAGCGGGGCAACGACAACGTGCCCACCGGGAGTTGAAAGATCTTCACGGCCGCGTTCATCGAACGAAAGATGCACGCCTTGTTCGCCGAGTAATGCGACGAGCCTGTCGGCTGATCCGCTTCCGTCGGCTGCAACAACCACCGTTGCGCCGTCGGCGAGCGCCGCGCGCAACTGATCTACAAGAACTGTTCCGTCGCCAACCACTGGATCCCACCCCGATGCACCAACAACGGGAGTGTTCGGAGAATCAGGAATATCGAGCACCGTCCACATCGGCGCATTCGCCCGGCCAAGTAACCGCTCGAACGGAACATGCAACTGAGGGAACGATCCTTCAGCACCCCATGTGCGCGAAAGCGAAGCTTCGAGATCTTGTTCCTCGGCGAGGATGTCGCCAGCGCGGTCGCGCATTCGACGCGGTTCGATCAACAAGATCTGCGCGTCATTCCGCAGCAGATCAAAAAGCACGTCTGGATCGTCGGCGTTGTCGTCAACGAGCCATGGAAGCCAACTCTCCATGCCATCAAAGATCTGGCCTTCTGATAACCGCTCCCATTGCTCGCGGCCCCAAGGCTGCGAACCAACAAGCGCCGCCGCTCGTTCCCGCACTTCATCTGTCGGAAGTAATTCGCGGCACGGAAAAATTGTCACTTCAGCAACTGACACGGTTGCTCGTTGGTCGGCAATCGAAAATTCGGTGAGCCGATCGACTTCGTCTCCCCAAAGATCGATTCGCACCGGAACATCGGCAGTACTTGGGTAGATGTCGACAATCGAACCTCGAACCGCAACTTCGCCGCGGTGCTCAACCTGCACCTCGCGTCGATATCCGAACCGCACGAGCTGATCGATCAGCGCTACGGGGTCGGCAACATCGCCCACTCCGATAGTGATCGGTTCAATCTCGCCGACATGAGGACCGAGGCGTTGAACAAGAGCTCGGACAGGGGCAACGATCACCGCTGGGGCGCGCTCGGGCTCGTGCAGACGCCACAACACCCGCGAACGTCGACCCATCGTGTCGATCGCCGGGCTCACGCGTTCAAAGGGCAAGGTCTCCCAAGCGGGAAACAGTTCGACTTCATCGGCCCCGAGAAATGCCGCGAGGTCGTGCACCAGACGCTCGGCTTCGGCGGTCGTGGGCACGGCAACCACCACAGGTCGGCGATCGGCCCGATCTACGAGCGACGCAATCGTGAGGGCACGAGCCGGCTCAGGGATGACGATTGAGCCCTCTCGGCGACCCAGAACCGAAACGATTGCAGGCTCATCGGCAAGCATCGGGATCAGATCAGATAGAGCCATGGGACCTCAGGACACGCGCGTATGCCCGGCACGTAGTGGGCCGGGGGTGAGTCCATGAGACTACCCATCGGGCGCCGAACTCCCCACGGCAAGAGACGCCCGACACATCGTTCAGGTTTCCGCAATGAGAATCTGGACATCGGTGATTGCGCCGAGGGGTCCGATGGGTGTCAACTAGCCAGAGTATGACTGCACCCACTGAAAATCAGAGTTCGACCGGACCGTCTCCGCTGCCCCCGATGCAGCAAACGAGTATCCCGGAACGTCGATCATTCAGATTCAAGAGCAAGATGCTCGGACGAGCACTTACGACAGACCAACTCGAGCATGAGCGACTGAGCAATTCGGTTGCACTCGCGGTGTTCTCATCGGACGCTCTGTCTTCCACTGCTTACGCCTCGGAAGAAATTCTTCTCACGCTGCTTGTCGCCGGCGTCGGAAGCATGGCATTCAATCTTGTGCTCCCGATCACGATCGCCATGGTGCTCGTACTCACCATTTTGGTTTTCAGTTATCGACAGACCATCAAGGCGTACCCCTCCGCAGGCGGTGCATACATCGTCACGAAAGACAACCTTGGCGTCATCCCCGCCCAGGTAGCTGGCGTTGCGCTTCTTACTGATTACATCCTCACGGTCTCGGTATCTGTTTCCGCAGGCGTTGCCGCTTTGTATTCTGTATTCCATGGGGTCTACCCCTACCGAGTGCCGATTGCCCTCGGTTTTATCGCGATCATTGCCCTCGGCAATCTCCGCGGCGTGAAGGAATCCGGAAAAATCTTCGCAATCCCGACGTACGCGTTCTTGATTTCAATGTTCCTGATGATTGGTGTCGGCATTGTCAAAGCGACACTCGGCGGCGGACTCGACCATGTGCGTCTCGATCCGATACAGGCCGAAGCGTTGGCCACAACTGGTGCTGCCAGTTTTGTGTTGATCCTTCATGCGTTTGCATCGGGAGGCGCTGCGGTCACCGGCGTCGAAGCAATTTCGAATGGCGTGCCCGCATTCAAGGCTCCCGAGTGGAAGAACGCACGAAACACGCTCATGGTGATGGGCATCTTCCTCGGCATGATGTTCCTTGGAATTTCTTGGCTCGCCGGTCAGGTTCACGCCGTGCCGATGGAAGGCCGAACCGTCATCTCCCAAATCGCCGAAACGGTCTACGGGAGTGGACCGTTAGGCAAATTCCTGTTTATTTTCACTCAGGCCTCAACGATGTTCATTTTGGTGCTCGCAGCCAATACCTCGTTCGCAGACTTCCCACGACTTGCGAGCTTTCAGGCCGAAGACTCGTTCATGCCGCGACAGCTCACCAAGCGCGGCCATCGGCTGGTTTTCTCAAACGGAATCATTGCTTTGGCCATCTCTGCGGCGGTCCTCGTCGTCATCCTTGGCGCCGATGTCTCGAAACTGATTCCGCTCTATGCAGTCGGCGTCTTTACGAGTTTCACCCTTTCGCAAGCAGGTATGGCTCGACGTCATATCCGTTTGAAGGAACAAGGCTGGAAGGTCGGCCTCTTCATCAATGGCTTGGGCGCCATCGTGACCCTTGTCGTAACGGTCGTCATCGCCTACACAAAGTTCACCCATGGTGCGTGGGTCATCATCGTTCTGATTCCCATCTCTGTTTGGGTCGTGGTTCGCTTGAACCACCAGTACGAAGCAGAGAAAGCAGAACTTGAGGGTGACGCAATTCTCGCCGCCACCGCTCCGATTCTCCGTCGGCACGCAGTCGTGGTTCTGATCGACAAAATCGATCGCACCTCGGCTCGTGCAATCCAATACGCCCGAACGCTT
>JAPLAE010000003.1 GCA_026393455.1 Actinomycetota bacterium | reverse complement strand
TCGGGGCTGAGTTGGGCCACAGGGCCGAGAGCGGCAATTTCGGCGTCGCCACACGCCTGGAAGATGGCGACACGGAGCGCTGCGAGATCGGAATACTCGACTGCTTGACGGATGTAGTCGGTATCGATGGTGTCAGCCATGGAAGTTCCCCCTGCGAGATGTTGCGTCGACGAACTGTCGCGAGCAGTCAGATTGTCAGAAATGACGGGGCTCTGTCACACACGCCGGCCGGGTCGGGTACCCCGGCAGCAGATTTTCGCAATAGCGATGACCGCCTCATCGTTTTGGCATTACCGATAGGGTTCCCAAATTGTTCGGGGGAAGAGGGGAATTCAAATGACGACATATCCGCGTGAAGAGATCGAAGCGGCGTTTGCCGAGTTTCGCCGTCGTGGCGTCGAGACCCATGACTGGGCCGGGTGGGCGCAGTTGTTCACCGAGGACGCCCTCTACGAGGAACACAACCTTGGCGTTTTCAATGGTCGTGCCGCGATCGAGAAGTGGATCGTCGACTGCATGGCGGACTACCCGACTATGACCCTTTGGATCGATTGGTACATGATCGAAGGCAACCGGATCAGCTTCTATATCTGGAACAACCTTCCCGACCCCACGGGCACGGGGCAGCGGTTCGGCTTCCCGAACACGACCATTCTTGAATACGCCGGCGACGGAAAGTTCAGCTTCGAAGGCGACTACTACAACCCCGAAGATGCTGGTCGGGTGTTCGTTGATTGGATTCGAGCGGGGGGCACTCGTGAAACCCCGCAGGATCGATCACTTGAGGGAATCGACGGCTGGGCCCCGACTCCTGTCGAGCCGGCATTTCAGCGCGAGGAAATTGAAGAAGAGTTCGAGAAGTACCGCAAGCGCGGCGAGGTTGCCGTAGCAACCGGTGACTGGAATCAGTGGGCCGACCAATTCACCGACGATGCTCACTATCGCGAACATCACTACGGCTACTTCAAGAGTCAGAAGGAAATCCGCGACTGGATCAATGGCGTGATGCAGCCATTCCCATCAATGGAATTTCCGGTTTCCTACAAGTTCATCGATGGAAACCGAGTGAGCGCGCTCATTCCGAACATCCTGCCTGCGCCCGATGGCGACGATGGCTACTACGGCTTCGACGTCAACACGATTCTCCATTACGCCGGTAACGGAAAATGGAGTTACGAAGAAGACGTGTATTCACCTGCCGAAGCTGGCGAAGTGATCTCACGTTGGATCGCCGCAGGCGGCGTTATTCCGAAGTCGTAGCGCTACTTAGTTAGATGTCGCGTGCCGGGCGGGACCCAGCGTGGATCCCGGCTCGGTAACCAAACACCGTGCCGTTGCCGATGGTGCCGCCACCACTGGGGTAAGCCCAACCAAAGACATTCGCCGCGGTATTTCCCGCGGCGTAAAGGCCTTCGATGACTCCGCCACCTTGGCGGCGAACTTCGGCGTCTTTGCTGATCATCGGTCCGCCGTTTGTGCCGAGCATCCCTGGATAGATGCGCACGGCATAGAACGGGCCTTCGGTGAGCGGCCTCATTGTGCCTGGCCCCATTAGGCCTTTGCTAGTGCGCTCGAAGTCTGGATCAACGCCATTCGCCGCGTTCTCGTTGAATCGATCAACGGTCGCAACTAGTGCGGCGGGGTCGATACTGATCATTGATGCCAATTCAGCAATGGAATCGGCTTTGATGGCCCAATCGGGGTCGGGCTCGCCGGGAAGCATTGACAACACGCGCACATTGGAGCGCACGACGTTGTCGAAAATCTGCCAACACGGTCCGGCATTCGGGAACTCGTGATTGGTGGAATCAAAGACGCCGAATGCTTTCGGAAAATCGTTGTACGGAAGTGCTTCGTTGGCAAAGCGCTTGCCTTTTTGATTCACAACCATTGACGAAGGTTCACCGCGTCCCCATTCGAACTGAGGAACCATTTCGCCATTGCGGGTGATCTCGGGGTCGAACATCACGGGCGTTCCCCAGTACGACGTGGTGTTTCCGAGTTGCGCTCCCGCTTTCATCGCCATTGACAGACCGTCGCCGGTATTGCCGCCGGGGCTAAGAGGCTTCACGTCGTAACCGAGATGGGTCATGACCATCTCTCGGTTCCATTCGAAACCGCCGCAGGCAAGCACGATGCCCTTCCGAGCACCGACGCGTGTGCGCTTGCCGTCGTGGTCAACAACTGCGCCCACAACAGCGCCCGATTCGTTGACGACGAGATCCTTTGCCGGCGACGACAACCAAATGTCGACACCGCGGTCGAGTAGCCCTTCAAGGAGCGCGGCGATAAGTGCTGCGCCCTTTGGTCGAACGTCCTCGGCTTCGCGACGAGCAAGTTCCGCTTCAATCTCTGGAGTTCGTGGCATGAAGTCTTCGGTGAGCGTGGTCGCAGCACCGAGCGACATGAGCGTGCCACGCTTGACGATCTTGTCTTTCCACTCCGGCAAGCGTTCTCCGACGGGATAGGGGTTTGCTTCCACGGTGCGACCCGGACGGGGAAGGTGACCTTCCCATCCCCACGGTGTGTAGTAATCGGGGAGAGGTTGAATGTGGAACGTGGCTGGGGTGTGCTCCACGAGGTACTTGAGCATCTCGGGTGCGGTGTCGACGAACACTTCAAGTAGTTCGGGATCAGGAGCTCGGCCATCGACGACGCGTTTGATATAGGTGAGGGCCGCTTCCTTGGAATCGGGAATGCCCGCTTCCGCCATGACGTGGTTGTTGGGCAGCCAGATTCCGCCGCCTGAAACTGCGGTGGTGCCCCCGAGGAGTTCGTCTTTTTCGACGACCAGAGTCTTCGCGCCTTCATCGGCGGCCATGGTCGCCGCAACGAGGGCAGCGCCGCCCGAACCGACGATGATGACGTCGACAATCTGATCCCATTCGGTCGTTGTAGCCATCAGATTCCCCCAGAGAGAACGGAACGCGGTTTCCGTTGGTGGTGAGGGTAGTTCCGGACAGGAAGTCCTGCGTCAGGTGGGGATCGGGGCCTAGGGTCGATGCATGTTCGATCTGAAAATCATCAATGGAACCATTGTCGACGGAACCGGTGCCGCGAGTTTTGTCGGAGATGTCGCAATTACCGACGGGATTGTCGTTGAGGTGGGCCAAGCGATCGTCGGAGACGCCACCGAAGTCATCGACGCAACCGGGCTCGTCGTAGCGCCGGGCTTTGTTGACATTCACACTCATTACGACGGTCAGGCCACATGGGATCCGATCCTTGACCCGTCGGCGAGTCATGGTGTCACCACTGTGGTCGTCGGCAACTGTGGCGTCGGCTTCGCGCCAGTGCGTCCCGGTAAAGAGGGATGGCTCGTAGAACTGATGGAAGGCGTCGAAGACATTCCCGGCACCGCGCTACACGAAGGCATCCAATGGTCTTGGGAAACGTTCCCGCAGTATCTCGATGCGCTGGCCAGCCGTGAGTACTCGATGGATATCGCTGCGTTTGTCCCGCATGCTCCGCTTCGTGTGTATGTCATGGGCGATCGTGGTGCTCTCGATGTGGAACCAACCAGCGATGAGCTTTCACAGATGGCCGATCATGTCCGCGCGTCGATCGAAGCGGGCGCAATTGGGGTTTCAACTTCACGTTCGCTGAACCATCGCACGCTCGACGGAGAACTCGTTCCAGGCACATTCGCAAATTCCACAGAGTTGGTCGCGTTAGCGCAGGCGATGGTCGATGCCGGCGGGGGGCTCTTTGACGCAGTTCCCACCGGTGAGACAGGCGACGACCGCGACACTGTCCTTGGCGAGATCGCGTTGCTCTCCGAAGTATCGAAGCGCACCGGAGCGCCTGTGTCGTTCCTCATGATCCAGTCAATGGGTGCGCCTGATCTGTGGGCAGAGCAACTTGAAGCTGTCCGCGAGGCAAACATCGATGGAGCCCAACTCGTGCCGCAGGTCGCCGGTCGACCCGGTGGCATGTTGATTGGCGTCGCCACCTATCACGGACTTATGCGTCGACCAACGTTCCGTCGCCTCGAGTCAGAACTTTCCTACGACGACTTACTGGTTGCACTGCAGACTCCCGAGGTGAAGGCGCAGATACTTTCTGAAGAGAATCTTCCGGAAGATCCGAACCGTCAGTACGAATCGATCGCCGACAACATGGCCTTTATGTTCGAGCGCCTGTTCGTTCTGGGCGATCCACCTGACTACGAGCCCACTCGTGATCGTTCGATTGCAGGAATGGCTGAGGCGGCAGGCAAGGATCCATGGGAGGTCCTGTACGACGCCATTACTGGTGGGGCACTTCTTCTCGGTGCTTTCACGAACTACGCCAATACCTCGCAGGATCACCTTGCCGTGATGCTCGAGCACCCAGACACCGTTGTTGGGCTTTCCGATGGCGGTGCCCATGTCCGGTTCATCTGCGACGCGTCTATGCCGACCTATCTGCTGACCCACTGGACTCGCGACCGCACTCGTGGTCATCGGATTCCGATTGAAGCAATTGTCCGTAAGCAATCTGCACTCACTGCAGAAGTTGTGGGTCTCAACGATCGAGGCGTCCTGCTCGCGGGCAAGCGTGCCGACATCAATGTGATTGATCTCGAGAAACTCACGTTGCATCCACCGCATCCGTGTGACGACCTTCCTGCTGGCGGACGCCGGATTCTTCAGGAGGCGACCGGCTATGTGGCCACCATCGTTAATGGAGTGGTGACACGTCGTTCCGACGCGGACACCGGTGCTCGTCCTGGGCGACTTGTCCGAGCTTCTCATTAGGGCCTGTTTCTCATGGACCTAGGACTACAAGGCCGGGTCGCGCTCGTTACCGGTTCGTGGCGTGGCACCGGTGCGGGGATCGCCGCGGTGTTGGCTGCAGAAGGTGCAACGGTGTTTGTGCACGGCCTCGAGTCGGGTCAATGCGACAGCACTCTTGCCACTATTCGTTCGGCGGGCGGAACCTGCTTTGAAGTTGTTGGCGATATTCGAACCGATGAAGGTGTCGCACAACTGCGCGCGTCGGTCTTTGGCATTGTCGATCGTGTCGACATTGTCATCAACAACTATGGCGTGGCAGAAGGAAGCGATTGGTCGAAGAGCGATACCGAGTCATGGCATTCGAGTTACGACACCAACGTTGTTTCCGGTATTCGAGTAACGAATGCATTCGTGGAGTCGATGCGATCGAATGGTTGGGGGAGGATCGTCTTTGTTTCCACCGTTGGGGCGACACGACCAGGCGATCGGATTCCGGAGTACTACGCAGCAAAGGGTGCGCTTCCATCGGTGACCGTAAGTTTGGCCAAGCATCTTTCGGGCACGGGTATCACGGTCAACTGTGTGAGTCCCGGCATCATTGCAACGCCCGAGATGGTCGAACTCTTTACGGAACGAGCTCGACGCAAAGGGCTTGCAACCGATTGGCCGACCGTAGAAAAAATGGTTCTCGAGACGGCAATGGCGAATCCGTCGGGGCGGGTCGCAACTCCGGAAGATGTCGGAAGATTTATCGCCTTTGTTGTGAGCGAACCGGGATGGCACCTCAATGGGGCACACCTTCGCTTCGATGGCGGCGCCGCCGACGCGGTGACCTGAGCGAGAACTACCGGCTGCGCCGAAGCACTCTCCAAATAGCGAGATAGTGCGACAGCACGCCGAGCACGACGGCGGTGTGGAAGATCTCGTGAAAACCGAATTTCTTGGGCCACGGGTTTGGTCGTTGAGCAGCAAAGACCGCAGCGCCACCGAGATACGCCGCGCCACCTGCAGCGAGTGCAGCGAGAGCGGGCTTACCTCCGACTCGAATAACCGACGGTGCGAGCGCCACGCCCGAGACTCCGAGGACGGGGTAGAACCATGACCCGGCACGGTGTTTTCCATCGAGACGTATGACTTTGGCTCCCGCAGCGAGTCCGGCCGCTGACCACACCGCAGCCAGAACCGCTTTCGCTTGTTTCGGAGGAAGTGTTGCAACAGCGAGTGGCGTCCACGTTCCGGCGATCATCACATAGATCATTGAATGGTCGACTCGTCGCAGGATGTTGGCCATCTTCCGACTCTTCGTGAGTCGGTGATACGCGCCCGACGCGCCAAACATCGCGCAGAGACCTATTCCGTACACCGACGCAGCGACTCGATTGCGGCCCGGTTTCGCGTTCATCACCATGGCCATTGCTGCCGGAGGGGCAAGGAACGCTGAGATGGCATGGAGTCGTCCTCGGTAAGCGGGCCGTGCATCCCAACTGACTTTCCAGATCAATTCATCGAGCGTGGCGAACGGGCGCGCCGTGAAATCAAGCGGTGCCCCTTGCTCATTTGTCATGTGGCGAGCGTACCTTCGCCAAGCGAATTCCGATTGGCTCGGGTAGCGTGCACGACATGCGTGCTTGGCAGATCACTGGAGTTGGAGCGCCCGTTGATGTGCTGCGTATGGTCGATATTCCCGAGCCTGTTGCTGGGCCAGGCGAAGTCTTGCTGCTGGTGCACGCCGCTGGCGTTGGGATGCCCGACGCGTTCATGTGTCGCTCGACGTATGCGTTTTCTCCACCGATGCCATTCGTTCCTGGTCAGGAAATGTGCGGCACGGTTGTTGCGGTCGGCGAAGGTGCTACTGCCAGAGTCGGCGACCGACTCATGGGCGTGACGAGTTTTTATGATGGCCGTGGCGGTCTGGCGGAGTACACAATCGCCAATGACGCAACCCTGTTCCGAGTACCGGAAGAAATGAGTTCGTCTGACGCCGCAACATTCCGAATTGGTTATTCAACGGCGCTGATCGGTTTGCGGCGAAGAGGCCAGATCCAAGTTGGCGAGACTGTCGTTGTTCTTGGTGCCAGCGGTGGGTCTGGCAGCACAGCCGTGCAGTTGGCCGCTGCCCTCGGGGCGCGAGTTCTCGCCGTTGTATCCACTCCCGAGAAGGCGGCATTGAGCCTGACGCTCGGCGCGAGCGCCGTTATTGATCGCAGCGTGGTCGATGTGGCTTCGGCGGTGAATGAGATGACAGACGGTCGCGGCGCCGATCTTGTCTATGACCCCGTAGGCGGTGACTTGGCAAACGCGACATTGAAGTGCCTCGCTCCCGGTGGTCGGCTCCTGGCTGTGGGATTTGCCAGCGGAGAGTGGGCAAACCCTCCCATTGCGGAATTGGTGCGGCGCATCGCTCTACAACGAAGGAAAACTGCAGTCGTTTGTTCAAGAAGTGTCGTTCGAGCATGGTGTCGACGCAGTAGTGGCCGTCGATGAAGGAACTGTGGTCGGTAAGTCTGCTGTCATTGTTTCAAGTGAATAAGGGGGACGAGTGGCTCGTCTGGAATCTGAAGTAGCAATCGTTACCGGTGGGGCTCGTGGATTAGGTCGTGCGATCGCCGAGGCGTATGTCGCTGAAGGCGCGCGGGTCTGCATCGCTGACGTGCGCATCGAGTTGGCGCAAGAGGTTGCCAAATCTCTCGGAGAATCCGCTATTGCGCTCGAACTTGATGTGACTGACGAGCAATCATGGAATGTCGGCATCAAAGGTTGTGAACAATCGTTAGGTTCTGTGACCGTTCTCGTGAACAACGCCGGTCTTGCGGAAGGTGCCTCAATCGATGACACCACGCTTGAAAGTTATCGACGCGTCACTGAGGTCAATCAAACTGGAGTCTTCCTCGGAATGAAGACGGTGATCCCAGCGATGAAACGCGCCGGGCACGGTTCGATCATCAACATGTCATCAATCGACGGTCTTGTGGGTTCCCCACGCATCATTTCCTACATCGCCAGCAAGTGGGCCGTGCGAGGGATGACCAAAGCAGTAGCGATGGAGATGGGCCCTTTTTCAATCCGCGTGAATTCAATTCATCCAGGACATGTTGTTACCGAACTTGGACTTCGTGACGGGGTAGATCCCAGCGTCATCACGGCAATGGTGGAAGAGCACACGGCCAGGCATGCGCCGATGCAGCGCACCGGAACGCCGCAGGAGATTGCAGCCATGGCGGTGTTTCTTGCTTCGAACGAAAGTTCGTATTGCACGGGTGCAGAATTCGTGGTCGATGGCGGGTTTACTGCTGGTTATCCCGCACCGGGTTCTCCAAACCCGTATTGAGAAAACTCACGATTGCGGCGTTGACCTGATCGGGAACTTCAAGTTGCACAAAGTGCCCTGACTCAGAAACCACCTGAAACTGAACATCACGAAGGATCGAGCCCAGTAACGCTTCGTCGGCAGCTTCTGCGCTGAGCCAGAGCACAGGGCAATCGACGGATCTCGCCAAAGAAACGGTATCGATGGCGATGGAAGAAAGATCTTCTTGAGCGACGCGTCGAGGCACTCGTAGCGCATCAGCAACGACACTGTCGGCAAGTTCGGGGTGGCGGTCGGAAATGAACCCTCGATAGATCTTCTCGAAGGTTGCGTCGTCGGCGATTGAGGACACCATTTGAGCGAGGGGGGAGTCGCTCTCAGAACCGCGAAGGTCGGCCTTGGGGCTGATTCTTGTGTCAAGAAGCACGAGTGCCTCGCAGCGTTCAGGGGCATCGGTCGCAAACTGCAGGACCGACGGGCATCCGCCGGCGTGACCAACAATCACTGCTGAGACAATCTGTTCATGATCAAAAACAGCAGCGAGGTCGTTGGCGTGTTGTTGTGCGTTGTAGCCATGCTCGGGCGCTTCGGAGGCGCCGTGACCGCGTCGGTCTATGGCGAGGACGCGTTGAGTCTTTGAAAAGGCAGTGAGTTGAGCTTCGAAGTGCGTCGCGTTCGAGCACCAGCCGTGGACGAAAACGATTGCCGGTTCGCCTTGGCCGCCAGTTACATAATGCAGCGTTGTTCCGTCGACGACGTCTACGTAGCGATCTTCCATCGCTCAGGAATTGATCGTGAGAACGGCGCGTCCGAGGTACGCACTCGCCTCGAGTTCGTCGAAGATCGCTGGCAGATCTTCGAGGCCTCCGACTCGCGAAATATGGCTCTTCACCACTCCGCGAGCGGCGAGGTCAACGAGTTCGCGCATGTCTTGGACGGTGCCAACTGCCGAAAAGATGATGGTGGGATCTTTGAAGAACATCATGAACGGATCGATTTCGAAGGAGCCTTGGCTGGTGGCCGGGAGCCCGACAGCAACAAAGAGACCCTTTTTGCCCAAGATGTCGAATCCGAGTTGATAGCCAGCGATATTCGCCGTGAAAACAATCGCGGCATCGACGCCGCCAAAATCGCGAGCGATGACATCGCGGGCTTCAGTGGCTTCGATTGCAACTTCAGCGCCCATGTCCTTCGCGAACTTCAGGCGGTCAGCGCCGACATCAATGGCGATGACTCGATAGCCGAAAGCGGCTGCTAATTGCACGGCATAGTGACCAAGGCCGCCAGCAGCGCCGACAATCGCCACAGTTCGACCCGGAGTGATGCGGTGAGCGGTGAGTTTCTTCACCGCGCCGTATGCAGTGAGCCCACCACAAGCCAGGGGAGCTTCCATGTCGCTCACCGAATCAGGGAGAACAACTAGGGAAGGCGCCCACACCGCAAAGTGTTCGGCGAACGTACCGATGATTCCTGTGGAGTTCGCGCAATGACGAGGCTCGCCCTCGATGCAATAGCGGCATTTGCCGCACCAGTATTCGCCGCCGGTCCCTCCGAGCCCAAGGATGACTCTGTCGCCAACAGACACTGATGCTTCAGCGCCTGGGCCGAGTGCTTCAACGATGCCGATTCCTTCGTGACCAAGCGGTCCGTCACCAGTGGCGAACTTCCAGTCACCACGAGCGAGATGAAGATCGGAGTGGCAAACCCCGCATGACGACATGCGGATAAGCGCCTGATCGGGCCCGGGAACCGGGAGATCACTTTCGCGAATCTCAATGGCTCCTGCTACACGCTGCACGGACTTCATCGTTCCCCCTAGAAGAGATGACCTGTGAAGGAACATTAGAGCGAGAGGTGCGTCCGAGGTCGGAGATCTCGGCCAGAATGCACAAATGGAACCTTCTGGAATCATCTTTGCCGCGCTCGACTGCGATGCAGCCGTCATCGAGGAGTGGAACCGTTGGTACGACCTCGAACATACGCCTCCCAATGTGATGCTCGAAGGTGTGATGTTGAGTAACCGCTACGTCGCCACTCCAGATCTTCATGCCGCTCGCCAAACCGCTGATGGTTCGCCCTTCGGCGGTGGTCGAGCATCGTTCATCACGGTGTACACGCTCACCGGCGATCCTCAAATTGCCTTCGACGATATGAGCACGCTTCGTGAGAGGTTGATCGACACTGGACGAATGGCTTTCCCCGAGGACCAAAAAGCTGTTCGCGAGGGCGATTGCTTTCAATCGGTTGATGCGTTTGTTTCGTCTCCGACGAAGTTGGTTCCGATGGATGTTCCATTTGTCGGACACAGCGGTGTTGTAATCCGCCATCGTCGCGGTGGTCAGGCGCAATCGCTTGAGCGTGCCGCTCGACTTGTGGATCTGGATTTCGTGCACGGGGTATGGAGCCTCACGTCACGATTGCGCGAAGGACTCGATATGGACATGGTGTTTGTCGAAGGCGATGCCGCTGAAGCAGCGCGAACCATGCGGGCCGTCGAACCCGCCGATGGTGCAACTGAAGTCCTGGTTGATGCTCCCTACGACCGGATCAACCCCATGCACTATCCATGGGCTGATTCGATCCGAAACTCTGAGCTACCGAAAACTGTGGCGCTGTAACTCGGCGCAACCGCTAACTGGTCATACCGCCGAGGCCGACAAGGCCACGAGCCAATTCGATCTCGCCCATGTGACGCAGCCCGTGTTGGTACAGCCAGCACTCGAATCCGTCGAGCACAGTGATTCCTTCAGGTCCGGCAACCCGCGCGCTGTACGTGGAGGCAACCTGTGGGGGGAATGGTCGCGCAATGATGAGGCGCGTGAAATCAGCAGGATCCATCGTGGCGAGATACGCCTCTGTACGGTCAAAAACCGCCCGCTGGTACTCCTTGAACGCTTCGAAGTCGCCGATGCGCTGATGGACCATCTCGTCGACGGTTCGTTCTTTGCCATGGTCGTTGATCGCCATCTGGACCCGTGACTGCCACTCATCGCTCCAGATCGGCATCTGTCCAGTGATGAACATGAAGTTCGCGTCTTCTTGGTTTGTGTAGTGGAAGAGCGAAAACGCGATGGGGAGAACCTTCTCGCGCTCGAAATGATTCACATGCTCGGGCCCCATGGTGCTGACCGCTTGGTAATAGAGCGAATGCATCGCGACCATGCGTCGTTGGAGTGAATCGAGGATGAGTGCAGTCACGAAATCACCTTTGGTACAGGGGTGCGGCTCGGTTCAGGATGATTTGCGTCCGCTCGTTGACCGCTTCTTCGAATCGTCCTTCTTCGACCATCCAGAACCGGTTGGCGTAAAGGCCTTCGATGACCTGCTCGGCGACCTCAGAAAGTGGTGTGACGGCGACCGGAGTTCCGGCTGCTTCCATCGATTCGATCCAACCAGCCATCTTGTGGGTGTGGTCGATCGCAACTTCAGCTTCGTAGCCGGCAGGACGCTCAGCGGCTGCCCAAATGCCAGTGTTCAACACGCCCTTGGTCTTGCCTGTCGGGAAGAGAACAGAAACACCAATCTTTTGGTTGACCTCATTGAGTTGTCCGTAGAGACATTCGCTCAACGTGACGACGGCTGCTTTGCATGTTGCATACGTCGGCGACATGGCGATGGGCGAGAAGCCACCGTTATTGGAGGAAGTATTGACGATGTGCGCTTCTTCGTCCTGAGCGAGCAGCGTGGGCACGAATGCATTGATGCCGTTGATGACGCCGTAGAGGTGAACGCTGAGAGCGAACCGCCAGTCGTTAATTTCGTGTTCCCAAAGTCGACCATGCGCGCCCGAAGCGACACCAGCGTTGTTGCAGACCACATGAACCTTGCCGAATTCGGCCAGTGTTGCATCGCGCAGAGCTTGGACCGATTCGAGGCTGGAAACGTCAGCAGTAACGCCGATGACCTCTCCGCCATTTCCGCGCAGTTCGTTGACAACGCCGTCGAGCTGTTCGGCACGGAGGTCCGACAAGACGACCTTCATCCCTTCGGCTAGGAAGCGTTCGCCCATGGCCTTTCCAATACCACCAGCACCACCGGTGATGACCGCTACTTTGCCCTTAAGTTCTTTCATGATTCCCCCTCTGATCGAAGTCGAACTCTAGTTCTGGCCTGGAGGGCAGTGACGAGTTTGTGCTTAGCGACGTTCGAACGCGCTGGCGGCAGAGAGGCGAGTCGGAATCTGATGGGGCGTTGCTGGAGATTCTTGGGTTGGGTCGACGTAGGTGCCGAGCACGGTCACTCGATGCATCACCCTGTCGTCCTTGTAGTCGCCCACGGCGTAGTGGCGGGTGCAACGGTTGTCCCAAATTGCGACGTCGCCCGCGGACCATTTCCATCTGCAGGTCAGTTCCGGACGTTCTCCCCACGCGAAGAGGAGAGCGAGAACGGCGTCGCTTTCGGCTTGCTCGAGTTGCGGAATTCGGGTCGTAAAGAGCCTGTTGATGGCGAGCGCCTCTCGCCCAGTAGCAGGGTGCCTGAGGACAAGCGGACGCTCGGCTTTCATCTCCGGGTGACCTTGGGGCCAAGCGGTGTGGATGGCGGTGAGTCCTCGCACAAAGGTTTGCATCGAGGACGACATCGATTCGAAGGCTGCGTACTGATTTGCCCACATGGTGTCGCCGCCGGCGACGGGGCCACTGATCTGCTGCAGCACTGCGGCTATCGGCGGGGTGTCGTTGAACGTGACATCGGTATGCCAGACATCGGCACGACCGCCGCGCTCGCTATGGAGGACGGTCACTTCTGGGGTGTCGTCGAGTTTTTCGGTCAGGGGATGGATCTCAAGTTCACCGAACCACGATGCGAAGTTGCGTTGTTCGGTGGGGGACAAATGCTGGTCCGGGAAGATTAGAACGAGATTTAGGAGCCAAGCGGTATGAAGTTCTTGGAACGTTTGATCGTCAAGAGAGCGAAGATCAATGCCACTCACTAATGCTCCGATTGCGCCACCGAGTTGTGTGATCTCAATAGACATACGTTTGTAAGTCTCCTTCGGAAGACGTCACAGTCGTGTGACGCTGTGAAATGACTTTCGAGTTGCGGCGGTAACAGGCAGATGTTCGCCCAGTTCACCGGCGAGGTTGAGGGCCTGATCTAAGTCCTTCTCTCCGAGCGACTGCAAGTGGATTAACAGATCACGCAGCGATTGAGCGTCGTTATCGGAGAGAGGCGAAGGTCCTCCGAGCATGAATGGCGAAAGCGCCTGATCAAAGACCCCGGTTTCGGCGATCGTGTGTTGGAGAACACTGAGAGCGATCCCAGCGCCAGAGGCGATCTGCATGGCTTCGTGTACGGCGGCCATACAGATATAACCAGTGGCATTCCTGGCGAGTTTCAGAGCAAGTCCAGCACCAAGCCCGCCCGCGTGGATGATTTCTTTCGAAAATGCCATGAGGGTGGGTGACGCGAGGGCAACTGCATCTTCTGAACCGCCGACCATGGTCAGAAGTGTTCCGGCATTGGAACCAGTTTCACCGCCACTGATGCCTGCATCAATCACTGCAACTCCTACTTTCGTGCCAGCGTCAGCAAGGAGTCGAAGAGTCTCGGGCGAAATCGTTGAGTGAATAGTCACGACTGAACCCGGTTGCATTGTTGTGAGCACTCCGTTGTCTCCTGAAACAACCTCGATGGTCTGTGCGTCGTTAAAGACCACGATGCACGCGACATCTGCTGCCTGTGCGGCCTCAGCAGGCGACGACGCGACGGTCACAACGGACTCGGAAAACCCCGCAAGCGATTCGGCACTGATGTCGAAAAGTGACACCTCGAATCCCGCATCGACGACATGTCTTGCCATTGGCCCGCCCATGCGGCCGAGGCCGATCATCGCGACCTTCGTCATTTGGCCGCCTCATGGCTAGCGATTGCTGTTTCGGAAACTCGAAACAGTGATCCACTGCTTGGGTACCCGACGTAGGGGATCAACTGAATGACAACTTCACGCACCTGGTCTGCCGTTAACTCGCCGGTGCGGAGTGCGTTGGAGAACTGAATGCCAAGTGTCTCGAATTCGTGTTGGGCTGCGAGTACTCCCATGACGAGAAGTCGTCTGGTGGCAACGGGGAGTGCGTCGCCCGTCCAGACCTCGCCGAAAAGATGTCCCATCATGAGGTCGAAAAAGTCGGAAGACCCGTGTTCCGCCAACGGCAAATCAGGTCCATAGATTTCCCGATATTTGGCGACGCCTTCGGCGTAACGATCGGCATCGACTCTCGGGCGATTCGGCATTTGGTCCTCTGTCCTTCGTTGCGAACGATCAGCACTACTTCGATTTTGCAAGGTTGACACACCAATTCGGGATCTCGCTGAGCCGGCATGAGCGCGAATCTCATGTTGTGAGGCACGAGCCTCGTCATTTCCGCTACCTTGCCCCCAACAGTTCGTTACTTAAGGGGGAATGATGGGTTCAACAGTTGGTCAGTTCTGTATCGCAGTAAACGATCTTGAAGAATCGGTTCGGTTCTACACAGAGATCATGGGTCTGGTCGAACATGGTCGCACCGAAATTCCGAACGTAAATGAGGTGCATCTCGCCGGGGCAGAGGGCGAACACGGTGGCCGGCTCCAGCTGGCCAAGTTCAACCCGACGCAAACTCCGCAACCGATCGACCATGGTCGAGCACTCTGGAAGGTCTACATCTATGTCGATGACGCGGTTGCGACATGGGAAAAGGCTGTTGCCGCTGGCTATGAATCCCACATGAAGCCAGAGCGACTTGAGCGCTGGCCAGTCATCGTTGGGTTCGTTTCCGATCCCGACGGATATCTGATCGAGATCATCCAATCCGAAGGACCGCGTCCGGGGCACTGATTCCCGCTGGGCACGGCACAAGCACGACGAGAGGGCCAGAGGATTCCCATAGGGGCCTCTGGCCCTTCATCGTTGCGTCACTAGGCATAGGCTGAACGAATTGGGGCGAAAGCCTTGGTCAATCGAGGGGGAATCTGATGAATGCCGACGATCTCATTTTGGTCAGTGTTGATGATCACATTGCCGAACCAGCCAACATGTTCGACGCACATGTGCCGGCGAAATATAAAGAGTTCGCACCGCGAGTCGTTACCGACGAAAACGGCATTGAGCAGTGGTGGTACGGCGACATCAAAGGCCGCAACCTTGGTTTGAACGCGGTCGCCGGGAAGCCACGCGAGTACTACAACATCGACGCCTCTCGTTATGACCAGATGCGACCAGGTTGTTGGGACGTTCATGAACGAGTTCGCGATATGAATGCTGGTGGACAACTCGCAGGACTGAACTTCCCGAACTGGACCGGCTTCTCAGGTCAGGTACTTAACCAGGGTCCCGATCTTGCTATCAACGAGGTCATGATCAAGGCCTACAACGACTGGCACATTGACGAATGGTGTGGTGCCTACCCTGGCCGATTTATTCCATGCGGAATCCTTCCGCTTTGGGATGTTGAGCAGGCTGCTGCTGAAGTTCGCCGTCTCGCGGCAAAGGGCTGTCACGCAGTGACCTTCTCCGAGAACCCAGCGGCCTTGAACATGCCCTCCATTCATTCGGGAGCATGGGACCCGCTGTTCGCAGCATGCGTCGAGACCGAAACGGTGATTGCGTGTCACCTTGGTTCGTCGTCGAAGAGCGCGGCCACTTCTGCTGATGCTCCCGCTGGTGTTGCGATGACGTTGTCCTCGGCCGGAACGGTGTACACCCTTGTTGATCTGATCTGGGCGACATTCTGGGAGCGATTCCCGACCCTCAAGTTCTCGCTGACCGAAGGCGATATCGGTTGGATTCCCTATTTCCTCTGGCGCGCCGAGCATGTCAACGATCGACATGGCGGTTGGATCGACCACGACTTCTCAAAGACCGGTGGCCCAATCCAGATCTTTAACGATCACATCTTGGTGTGCTTCATTAAAGAGACTGTGGGCCCGCAGCTCTTCAACCACTTCAATCTCGACAACGTGTGCTGGGAATCTGACTATCCCCACTCAGACGGCACTTGGCCAAACGCGCCGGAAGAACTCTTGAAGACCCTCGCCGGCTATGACGACGCGACGATCAACAAGGTCTCGTACGAGAATGCGATGAAGCACTACAACTTCGATCCGTTCAAGTACATCCCGAAGGAAAAGGCAACTGCTGGTGCGCTTCGGGCGATGTCACCAGATGTTGATGTCGTTACCCGAACGGGCCGTCTTGCCGATGAGCGCGATCTCGCTCAGTGGAAGGCCATCATCAGCGGTGGCATGGCGGCAGCAAAGCCGTAACTCTCAGTCCGCGGCCTCAAGTTCCACTTCGAGCCCCGACTGCAAAACCATCCCAGTAAGAGAGTCGATGCCACTCGTGGCGCTTGTTAGCGCGCAAACGTTTGCGTCTCCCCAACCATGAGTCAAGACGATCGAATCGTCTCGCAACGTTGGATCAGCAAGCAGTCGAGCCGTAACTGCACCGAACGGAGAGGTCACCGTTGCGCGTTCTGGTCGTCCAAGAGCGGCGACGGCCGAGGGCGACGCGTAGATCGCCGGTTGCTCCAGCGTCCCGCCCGGTGGAACGATTTCTCGAAATTGCGAGTTCATGAGTTTGAGTCGGCGGCTGGGCAATAAAACTGACGAGCCCTGTTGTGGTGGGTTCTTCAGAAGGTGCGCAATGTCTGTTTGAAGAGTGGGAACACCCAAGCGCCATTTCCCAGACGACAAGACCCTGGCAGTAACCCATCCATAAACGGCACCTGAAGCAACGCTGAGCGATGGCGAACGTATGAGTGATTGAGGATCGAGGCTTCGATCGACGAGATGCATGAGCAGTCGCGTCTCGGTTTCATCGTTGACCTCGAGGTCGCGTGGGAGTAGGTCGAGTTCAAGTCGGTTTGCGAGTTGCGCAAACATCCACCACAGAGGGCGTCGCTCATGGAGTGGCTGAACGACGGCTTTGGTGAATTGAGCCGCTACGGCGAGTTGGAACGAATCAAGCAACCACGTCAGATCAGCGCGTTCGAGTTGGCCGACAGCGGGTAGAACATGGCTCGCCAGATCAGTCGTTTCGGTGGGAAGAACGTCGATAACCACGAGAGTGGAGAGCGAAGACAAGGCGGCAATGGTTCTGTCACGATCGGGCAAAGCCGTTACGGGGTTTCCCCCGACGACGATGAGTGTTGTGATGTTGCCGGCCTCGATTTCAGGGACAAGGGCCGAGCAGGGGTACTCGCCAAATCGGCGTGGAAGTTCCGGGCGACTCTTGGGGCCAGGATCTGGTGTTCCATCTGAGAGCGGAAGATCGCGTTGGTCGAGCCTCAGGAGGAATCCGGGGTTAAACCACATTCCTCCTGGAGCGTCATAAGAGTCGGTGACGATGTGGAGTGCCCATAAGAGGTACTCGGTGACATTCGCGGATGCCGACATCGACACACCAGTGCCGGTGAGCGCGCTGACTCGACCGGCCGACAACACCGCCTCAAGAAGTGCTTCGAGAGACTCGATGGCAACGTCGCAGGAAGTGGCGACGATCTGATCATCGAAGGCAGCCACAGAGTTTTTAAGCGACTCGGCACCAGTTGCGCGTTGATCGAGGGTTGACGCTGCTGGATGCTCCTCTAACAGTCGTCGCACGAGCCAGCCGAGGACGAGCCAATCCGATCCGGGTCGAATCTGTAGATGGCGATCAGCGAGTGCGGCAGTCTCCGTGCGACGCGGATCAATCACCCAAAGTGCGCCACCGCCTTCTTGAAACTCACGAAACCGTCGAACGGGATCCGGCATTGCATTCGAATGGCCATGAGAGACGACAGGGTTGCTGCCGAAAAGCAGAAGCAGTTTCGATGAATCATGATCCCAGAGGGGAGTGAGGCCTGACCAGCCTCCGACGAGTTCGGCAATCAGGGGTTTGCTCGGTGTGTCGATTGTCGTTGCGGTGTATTTCTGTTTCGATCCGAGAAGCGAAAGGAACCGTTCTGCAGAACGACGCCCTGCGGTGTCGAAGGCGGAACCGCTCGCTAAATACATGGCGATCGAATCTGGTCCGAATTCGTTTAATGATGCAGAGACTCGATCGGCGATGTCGTCAAGCTCGTGTTCCCATTCGGAGAATGTCCGTGAGTCACCTCGTCCAGTGGAAGGTTGATCGAGACGGCGATCGTCATGATGGAGAACACCGAGTGAGCGTCCCTTCGCACATGTGTATCCACGTGAGAGGGCGTGTGACTCGTCGCCCCTAATTTTCACGATGACTTTGTCCTCGACCGTTACGACGAGACCGCACATCGCGTTACACACTCGACAAAAGGTCTGAACGTCCACCGGGAGATCCTGTCACGGGTTCAGCCGAACGCTGCGCTGAACGAATTACTCAAGACGTGAAGGATCTGGGTCTCGCCACATCAGCCACACCGGAGGACTGCCGGGAACACTGATTTCGTTGAGAACCTCGAAGCCAAATCGTTCGTAGAACGGAAGGTTCTCCGGCTTTTGGGTTTCAAGGTAGGCCGCCTC
>JAPLAE010000087.1 GCA_026393455.1 Actinomycetota bacterium | reverse complement strand
TTCGCGATTGATGTACAAACCGGCGTGCCAAGAGTGTGGACCGGTATCGGCATGGTGTTGTTCGTTGTGTTTTCATTCACCGTGTATGACGGCATGTCGATGTCGTGGATCACGTTGCTTGTCGCGATCCTGGGTATTGCCTTGACATTCCTCGGGGGCATGCCATCGATGGTTCGCACGCGTTTTTCGACGCCAACGATTGGGCGTGAATGGATGATCGGCGAAATGGGTCGGGCCGTCACCGGAATCAATCCCGATGGCGTTGTCCAGATCCGAGAGGCCCTTTGGCGAGCATCGACCAATCGCTCGACTCCCATCGAAGAACTTGACCGAGTTCGGGTGGTGAGCATTGATGGCTTGGTGCTTGAGGTCGAGCCCGAAACGGGTGGGGCCAAGGACTATCGCGATCGCTCCGGGGGCTCTGACCCCAAGGCGCAGACGGATTCTCCTGCTGAATAGGGACTGATTCCAGGGGGAAGCCAGACCGCTGACTGACGATGTTTTCTTCCCATTCACCGGGATGTGACATTCGTCGCATTTTTTCTTGCAATGGAGGCGAACCC
Source organism: Actinomycetota bacterium (assembly GCA_026393455.1). Lineage (GTDB taxonomy): Bacteria > Actinomycetota > Acidimicrobiia > Acidimicrobiales > Acidimicrobilacustridaceae > Acidimicrobilacustris. The sequence continues at coordinate 22,311 of JAPLAE010000087.1, read as the reverse complement.
GGTTGTACGTTCGCCATCCGGAGTAGGGAGGCGGTTCTGCAATGAGTATTCAGCGTATTGAAGTCGATTGGCAGATGAAGGCGGAATGTCGGGGACCACAGGCCGTGGTGTTCTTCCCGCCCTCACAATTCGAGCGCAAGGAAGACAAGCTTCAGCGTGAGAACCGAGCCAAAGAGATCTGCACCCAGTGCTCGGTGCAAACAGATTGTCTTGAGTACGCCCTGTCGATCCGTGAACCGCACGGCATCTGGGGTGGACTCAATGAGCTCGAACGAAAGGCCCTGCTAACACAGCACGCGGTCTGAAAGGCCTGCGACGTTGGTTCGGGGGGACCAATGCTCGCTGCAGACCCAGCGTCGGGTTCGGTTCTTCCGACCCGGCGCTGGGGCATTTTTGCGGTCAAGTGCCCACAACACGACGGCCTTCCCGAGATCCTCACCGATACGCTGACGTTGTGGCTTTGACTCTGTTCCTCGTGTTTGTTGTCTTCCCTCTCATCGAGTTGGGTGTCGTCATTTTCATGGCCGACGCGATCGGCATCTTCCCGACGATTGCGCTGCTCATCGCCATGAGCGCGTTCGGCGCCTGGCTCGTAAAACGCGAAGGGATGGGTGTGATGCGCCGAACACGACTTGCGGCCAATCGCGGCGAACTCCCAGGCGACGAAATGCTCGATGGAGCAGTGTTGGCGATCGCCGGAGTGTTGTGCATTGTGCCCGGATTCATCTCCGGCACGATTGGGCTGCTGTTGCTTATCGGGCCAGTCCGACGACCAGTGGGTCGGCGCCTTGTGCGTCGGTGGACCCGTATGGCGTCACTCGTCGGTTTTGCTCGTCGTCGTGACGTTGTTGAGGTCGAATGGGTTGGCGATGTCACTCCTACGCATTCCCCATCGAACGCGTCAATCGAACTTGGGTCAGTGAATGACTGACACCTTCGTCACTGAACCGCCGTTGATTCATGACGTGCCGCAAATAATTTCGCCGCTGGTTCGTCGTATCACGGCGAACAATCCGAGCCATATGACCGGCCCGGGAACCAACACGTATCTCGTTGGAAACGACGAGGTTGTCGTCATCGATCCCGGTCCGGAAGATGCAGCACACACGGCGGCGATTCTTCAAGCGGCCGAAGGTCGTATCCGTTGGATCATCTGTACCCATACACATCCTGACCACTCGCCGGGCGTTCCTGCATTGAAGGCTGCGACCGGTGCAAAGGTGATGGCGTGGAGTAATCGCAATGGCCTCAAGACTGACCAGCGACTTCGTGATGGCGACCAACTCACGGCCGATGAGTTCACGCTCGCTGCGGTGCACACGCCGGGTCATGCCGGCAATCACCTTTGTTTCTTCCTTGAAGGTGAACGTCTGTTGTTCACCGGCGATCACATCATGCAGGGATCGACCGTGGTGATTACGCCGCCTGACGGCGATATGGGCGCCTACCTTGAATCTTTGGCCAAGGTGCGGGCGCTGAAACCGCTGGCGATCGCTCCGGCCCACGGGCACGTCATCACCGACCCAAATGCGGTCATCGACTGGTACGTCGCGCATCGGCTTGAACGAGAAGCGCAATTGCACGATCTGATGATCGAAATGGGAAGTGCACGAATTGGGCAACTTGTTGAAGCGGCCTACGTCGACCTTGACCCGATTCTCATTCCGATGGCGAAACGTTCGGTGCACGCTCATCTGCGAAAGCTGGCGCAAGAAGGCAAGGTCGAAGGCGACGGCGCTCGCAGCGTTTGGTCGACGATCAAACCAAACTGATTCGTGTGTTAGTCCGGTGGGTGATCGGGGAATCGGTCGTAGCGCCACAAGACCGGGAACAAAACGATCCAAGCGACGACGACACCGATTGTGGCAACGCCACCGAGAACGACGGCCCGACCGGTTCCGAGTAACTGACCAGCAACACCGGATTCAAACGCGCCAAGTTCGTTTGAAGCTCCGATGAACACGCCTTCGACGGCCATCACTCGGCCACGAGCCGAAGATGGCGTTACGAGCGGAACCAAAGTGCTGCGGATGTACACGCTGACCGAATCGGCAGCACTCAACAGCATGACGCTCAGAAACGCGATGGCGAAACTATGGGTGAGGCCAAGGGTGATGGTGAACAAGCCGAAAACTCCGACGGCGATGAACATGACGGGGCCAGTTCGACGTTGGATTGGTTTGATGCTGAGAAGAATGGTGATGACGGCTGCTCCGATACCGCCTGCTGCTCTGAGCCAACCGAGTCCGACGGCGTTTACGTGCAAGCGGGTTTCGGCGATTGCAGGAAGCAGTGCAACAGCACCACCGAACAAGACTGCAAAGAGGTCAAGTGAAATGGCGCCAAGAAGTGCGGGATTGCGGCGAATGACACGGAACCCTTCGAATGCTTCATGGAATGTGCGCTTCTTCTTCGTTCCACTGTCAGAAGTTGCTGATGGGGTGGTGGAACCGTGAGCGATGTGTTCAGCGTTGTGTTCGCCGAGGACATCGAGCATTTCTGCCGGTCGCATTTCATCACCAAGTTCAATAAGCGACGCGTCTTGTCCGCCGGCAAGCGAAACGCCTGGTGCAACGCGGTCGTGGCGGGGCTTGGCGAATTGAATGAGTACAGCTCCAGCGGCGGTGAGAACCATGCACGCAATGAATGGCCAAGAAGGTGAAGCGACAAATAGGAAGCCCGCGATTACCGGTCCGATGATTGCGCTGGCCTGCCATCCGCCAACGTGGAAGGCGATCAGTCGAGGCAGACCACCGTCAGGAGCGATATCGGCAGGCATCGATCGTGTCGCGGGGCTAACAAACGCACGCCCGATTCCGAATGCGATCACGATGGCAAAGATCGGCGTTGTATCGGTTGGGTTGGTCGAGACGTACCAGGCCAACATGCCGGTGGTGATGACTTCGACAATGAGACCGATCGACGCGATATGTCGTCGGTCGTATCGGTCGGCAAAGGAACCGGTAACGGTCATCAGAAAAAATGCTGGTGCGAATTCGGCAAGTCCAAGAAGGCCAAGGTCGAGATCGCGCCCGGTCATGTCGTAGATCTGTTTGCCCAGAGCAGTGATCTGAATCATCGCCGCCATCGTTGAAGCGACCGACGCCAAGAGGAATGGCGTGACTGAACGACTCCGGAAGAGTTCTTTTGCAGAAACCGGTGCGGTCATGTGTTTCAGGACTCGACGCGGTACTCGAAACCTTCTTCGGCAGGACGGCGCTCTGCTTTGCCGGCCAGACGGAGGTTTTCGAGGTGGGCGTAGGTCTCGCTGTCAGCCATTGGCCCGCGACTGCGGGGTGAAAACAAGTATTCGGACCATTTTGTGATTGGAGCCCAACCGGCTTCAACGCTTGCATCAACAAGTAACTGCAAGCGCGAGGCGTGATGATCCTTAATTGCGTCGCAACGGCCGGAAAGGTCAGCGAATGGGTGACCATGAGCGGGAAGCACCGTGGTGATGCCTTCGAGCTGGGCAACTTTGTCGAGGTTGTGCAGGTAATTCGACAGCGGATCGCCGCCCATGAAGCCAGCGATATGTGGGGTGATCGTGGGCAACACATGGTCACCCGAAAGCAGCACACCATCTTCGGGGTTCCACATGCACAGGTGATCGTGGGTGTGTCCAGGAGTGAACACTGCAACCCAGTCGCGATCGCCCATGCGCACGCGTTGGGCATCGTCGACAACGATTGTGGGGCGTGGGGCTTTCATCCATGACACTTCTTCAATACGACCATCGGCGATTGCGGCACGAATGCGGTCGCGAAATGCCTTGAACCCCGGGAACGACTGTTCCATCTCGGCTTCATCGGTCGAACCAATGGCATCGAGGATTGTTCCGGCCTCGGTCGCGTCGGCTGGATCGAGCGGTTCAAGCGGCGTTTCGTTGAGATCAAGTAGATCGGTCCACTTGCGAAACATCGTGGAAGTCAGGATGTCGGCGTTACTGGACTCGACAAGTCGGTGCGCGCCACCGAAGTGATCGGGATGCGAATGGGTGATGTACACGGTGTGCACTCGCGCCAACGGAATATTTGCGTCGCGCATGCGGTCTTGAAGTGCAGCCCAAGATTCATCGCTTGGTAGGCCGGGATCGACCAACGTGAAGCCGCGTGAATCTTCGATGGCGTAGGTGTTCACATGTCCGAGGCCGGTGAAGTCGGTTGGAAGCTGCAGTCGAAGAATGCCGCGCGCGACTTCAGTGATTTCGGTGGACGCGTCTTCTTGTTCCTGACGCAGCACGCGCGGCGCCTCAGCACCATGTGCATGTCCGCTGTGATCGTGCGCTTCCCCCATGAAGAACCGACACTACCGCCACCCGAGGCCGTGGCCTTCAGTTGCCCAGGTTTAGGGCTCGTTACGCTTCCGACGCTGTTTCTTCAGGAGCGATGAGACAGAACGTGTCGCGGTAGTAGCGAAGTTCAAAAACACTTTCCCTGATGTCATCAAGGGCACGGTGTCCTTCGGCTTTGCGGGGAGCCCCTTTGAGCAGCGTCGGGTTCCAGCGTTTGATGAGTTCTTTCAGAGTCGAAACATCAACCGATCGGTAATGCAGAAAATCTTCGATCTCTGGCATGTAGGTGGCCAAGAACCGTCGATCAGTGCCGATGGAGTTACCGCATAAGGGGACGGTGCGGGGCTCGGCGATGTGCTCTCGCAGGAAGGCCATGGTCGCATCGTTGGCTTCTTGAAGACTGATGGTGGACGCTTCGATCGCAGGCAGTAGGCCGCTGCGAGTATGCATGCCGACGACGACTTCATCCATAAGCGCCATGGCTTCGGGCGGTTGATGGATCACGAGATCAGGACCCTCGGCGATGATCTCAAGCGAGTCGTCGGTGAGGAGTGTTGCGATCTCGACAATCACGTTTTTGGCAGTATCGAGGCCGGTCATTTCGAGATCAATCCAAGCGAGCATGACCGGATCCTACGCACCGTCCTACGATCGGCAGGTGCTTGAAGTCCCGGTGATGCGTCTCGACCCCGATTTAGAGCTGCCGTCCTATGCCCGCGTGGGTGATGCCGGGCTCGATCTGGTGGCGCGCGAAAACGTGGTTTTGTTTCCTGCCGGCGGGCGGGCGCTCGTTGCAACTGGCCTAGCGGTCGCGATTCCTGAAGGTCACGCTGGATTTATTCAGCCGCGCAGTGGGCTAGCTCTGAAACATGGTGTGACTTGTCTCAATACGCCGGGGCTCATCGATAGCGGTTACCGCGGTGAACTGAAAGTGTTGCTGATTAACACCGATCCCGCCGAACCGTTCGAGATCAAGCGCGGTGAGCGAATTGCGCAACTCGTGGTGCAAAGAGTCGAACATGTGGTGCTACATCCCGTTGACCACTTTGATCATCTTGGTGAATCAGAGCGAGGCGAAGGTGGCTTTGGCCACACTGGCCACTAGCCAGGAACATTTCAGACCACGAGCGTTGCGCTCAGCCCTTTTGAAGCGATTTCGAACGCAACGTCGAGTCAGTCAGTTGTTGCCGGCTGAGGAAGCGACCAGTCGGTCATTCGCCAACCAACTTCGATGATGGCTGCTGCGATCACGCCGATGCCGATCGCACTCGCAATGTCGCGTGGGTCGGGAAGTGGAAGGTCGAAGTAGTTCCGCATTCCGGGTATGGAAAGAGCGCCAACGAAGGCGGTCACCATGGCGATGATGAGCAGATATTTCCACCAGGACATCGGGCGACAAAGAATCGCTAGAACCCAAATAGCGATCGTGAACAACGTGATGACTGCGACCGTCCGTGATTGGTCCAGTGGCACATCGGCATTTCGCACAATGAGATAGGCAACGAGGGTTGCAATAGCGGCGATCACGCCGGCCGGTATGGCAAACCGCAGGACTCGGCGGAGGAAACCCGACATCGCTCTGCGATTGTTTTGTGACAACGCAAGGACGAAACCAGGGATACCAATGGTGAGTGCCGAGATGATGGTGAAGTGGCGCGGAAGAAAGGGAAAGGGGAACCGCCCAATACCGACGACAAGCGCAAGCACTACGGCGTAGAACGTCTTTGTAAGGAAGAGGTTCGCAACGCGTTCAACGTTGGCGATGACTCGACGTCCCTCATTGACGACTGAAGGAAAGACAGAGAAGTCATTATTGAGAAGTACGAAACGGGCTACCGCTCGTGCGGCGGCAGATCCTGAACCCATGGCGACGCCAACATCGGCGTCTTTCAGAGCGAGCGTGTCGTTCACTCCGTCGCCGGTCATCGCAACGATGTGGCCACGAGATTGCAATGCGTGCACCATCGAGCGCTTTTGTTGAGGCGTGACTCGTCCGAACACTGAGTGCTTCTCAAGAACATCAGCAAGTGCTTCCTGATCTTCAGGCAGAGTGCGCGCATCAATTGGTTCGTCGGCTCCGGGAACGCCGCATCGTGTCGCAACGGCACCGACCGTGACAGGGCTATCTCCTGAAATGACCTTGACGGCGACACCTTGGTCGCCGAAATACGAGATCGTTTGCGGTGCGGCTTCGCGAAGTTGCTCATCGAGAACGACAAGTGCGATTGGCTCGAGTCCGTTCGGAAGAATTTCACCATTCAGTCCCGCCGAGGATGCCGCAAGCAAGAGCACGCGCTGGCCCTGGCTCGCGTAGTGCTCCATTCGTGTGCGGGCGGAATCAAGGGCGGCGTTTGCTGCAGCGTGGTCAAGAAGAATGTCGGGGGCACCGAGATACCAGGAACCATCTTCAGCGAACTGTGCTGCACTCCATTTCCGGGCAGAGGAAAACGCAATCGAATTGCTAAGGGTCCAACCCGGTCCTTCGGGATACTCGGCAACGATGGCCGCAAGACTTGGGTTGGGGTGATTGTCCGACGCTCCGATGGCTGCGAGAACCAGCGCGGGATCAACGGTTGAAGTGGCTTGGCTGCCAAGGCGTTCAACGGTGGAAAGTGAGAGTGACCCCTCGGTGAGGGTTCCTGTCTTGTCGAGGCAGATCGTGTCGACACGAGCAAGACCTTCGATGGCAGCGAGTTCTTGGGTGAGAACTTTCTTGCTTGCCAGTCGAGTTGCGCCGACTGCAAAAGCGATGCTTGTGAGGAGAACAAGACCCTCGGGCACCATTGCGACCAGGCCGGCGACCGAGCCTTGAACCGCCGCAACGAATCCGTCATGCGTTGCGAGTTGAGAACTGATGAGCATGAGCGCAACGGGAATCATCATCCAGCCGACGATCACGATGACTCGATTGATGCCGGTCCGGAGTTCGCTCTTCACTAATGAGAAGCGTCGAGCCTCGCTCGAAAGCCGGAATGCATAGGAATCAGCACCCACCGCTGTTGCGCGCATGATGCCGCTTCCGGCAACGACGAAACTGCCTGACATCACTGTGTCATTCGTGGCTTTATCGACCGATTCGGCTTCGCCAGTCAGCAGTGACTCGTCTACTTCGAGGTTTGTGCTCTCAATCACCTCACCATCGACGACGATTTGATCACCAAGCATGAGCACGATGATCTCGTCGAGAACGACGCCTTTTGAAGCAATAGTTTTGTCTGCGCCATCTCGCCGAACGGTCGATTGCGGGGCATTAAGCACTGCGAGTGCATCGAGCGATCGCTTGGACCGAATCTCTTGCACGATTCCGATGAGCGCATTCCCCACAAGAACAAAACCGAACAACGCATCGCGGTACTCACCGACCGCAAGAATGATGACAAGCAGAATGCCGAGAAGGAGATTGAAAGGCGTGAAGATATTCGCCTTGATGATCTGACTGATTGTTCGACTCGTCGGATTCGGAACATCGTTGGTGCGGCCGTCACTGATCCGCTGTGCGACGTCATCGCTACTTAAGCCTTCAATCGTTGTTTCCATAGTCAGCGCTCAGACGTCTTCGTCAGTTTGGGTGGACGACCACGACCGGGCAGGTTGCGTGGTGCACACATTGTTGACTGATCGATCCAACGAGAACTCCAGTGAATCCGCCGTGACCCCGTGAGCCCACAACGAGAAGTTCCGCGTCGCTGGCAGCATCGAGAAGTGCGCGAGCGGCGTTTCCTTCGGCAACAAGCGTGCTCACCGGGATGGGAGCGGCTGCGGTGATTCCTTCTTCCGCCAAGATCGCGAGAAGTGTTGACCGTGCGTCGGCTTCGAAATCATCAGGTGTGGTCATTGCCCCGAACGTTGGCAATGACGCAGTGATTGGGTACTGCCAAACGGTGACAACTTCGAGCGCGGCGCCGCGAAGGGTTGCTTCGGCGAATGCCCACCTAAGTGCTTCACGAGAACCATCAGAACCATCGACGCCAACAATAATTTTCCCCATGCTGAATTCCTGTTCGATTGTTAGCGCTTGACGACGGGCACGAGGAGGACTGGAACATTGCTTCGTCGCACGAGTTCTTGGGCCACGCTGCCAGACATGAGGTGATGCATTCCGCCGTGGCCATGCGTGCCCAAGACGATGTGCGAAGCGTTGAGTTCGTCGATGGCGGTGAGCAGCGTTTCCGACGCGGGCCCCATGATCACCAGGGGATGGACCTCGACCCCAGTGGTGTCGGTGAGCGTTGCTGCCAGTTCTCGGACTTTGCGGTGCTCATCGGTGAGTTCGCCGGCGCGGGCGGACCGGGTGAAGGAGCTGATGTCTTCTTTGTCGTAACCAGCAAGGATGGGTTCGCCGGCAGCGACATGCACCAAATGCAATGAAGACCCGGCAGCGCGGGCTAGGAGCAGTGCTTCTCGGACGATTCGCTCGCCATGATCGGAAAAGTCGACGGCCGCTATGACGGTGGTGCCAGAGGGCGAGGAGCTCATGCTCCGAGCCTACGGGGTCTCCGACACGTCAGCTCTGTGGTTTGGTGGCAGGGACAGGTGATGAGCGGTCGCGTTGGAGAAGGGCTCGGATTCTGCGAGGATGACGGGGCATGAATGTCCAGTCCTTCTCGTTCTTCTACGCAGTGCTCGCTCTTGCTTGTTGGGCAGGTGCTGCAGCCATCGTCATCGGCGCACTCATTCGCCGTTTCGGAAATCCTGACGCGTTTGCTGAGGCACGAGCGCAACTGGGCAACGTTGCGCTTCCGCTGGCATGGATCATCGCGCTGGTGACCACCGCAGGGTCGCTTTACTACTCAAAGGTCCAGGGCTATGTGCCTTGCGAACTGTGTTGGTATCAGCGCATCTGTTTGTATCCGTGGTCAGTCATTCTCGGAATCGCCGCGTGGCGTCGAGACGCAACAATCAAGGTGTACGCCATTCCGGTGTTGTGTATCGGTGTTGTGATTTCTGCGTATCACTCATGGATTCAGTGGTTCCCGCCTCCTTCTGGGACCTCGTTCTGCACTGCAGCCGTGCCGTGCACGTTGAAGTATGTGAACGAGTTCCACTTTGTCACGCTTCCGTTTATGGCACTTTCCGCCGCGGTGTTCATGGTTGCGCTTTTGTTTGTTAGTGATCCGTCCGATATCGAGATCGATATCGCCGAAGAAGTTGAGGTCTCTGCGTGAGTAATCGTCCAGGAAAATCGAAGTCCGCATCGCAGCGTGTTCGTGCTGCTTCGAATGCCGGAAAAAGTAAATCCACCACATGGATCTGGATCGCCATCGTTGTGGTCGTCGTTGTTGTTGGCGTTGTTGCCGTTGTCGCAGGCCGGGGCAGCAAGTCTTCAGGTGGCGGCTCGGCCGCAAGCGGAGGGACGATCGTCCCGAACGGCAAACTCGATTACGGACAGGTTGCGGTGTCTGGAACAGCGCTAACTCCGAAGCCCGATAGTGGTGCTGATCCGATGGTCGGAACAGTGGTTCCGTCGGTGACCGGCCAGCAATTCGATGGCAAGCAGCTCACGATTTCTCCTAACGGCAAGCCCCACATCATCATGGTCGTGGCTCACTGGTGTTCGCACTGTCAAGCAGAGGTGCCGCGTGTTCAGAAGTGGCTCGATGCGTCTGGAATGCCTGCCGATGTTGATCTCGTCACAGTTGCAACGTCGAATGATCCCGCAAAGGGCAACTTCCCGGCCGCCGATTGGTTGCGTCGTGAAAAGTGGAGTGTCCCGACGATCGTTGACGATAAGCAAAGCCAAGCCGGAGCTGCCCTCGGAGTCTCGGGTTTCCCTTACTTCATCGTGACCGATGCGCAAGGCAAGGTCGTCTACCGGACGAGCGGAGAAATCACCGAAGATCAGTGGAACGCTCTGCTCGAGGCGGCTCGCACGGGTAAGGCCCCGGTCTGATCGCCTGTTCGCAACGGTTTTGAACGACGAAGCGCCCACCTTGCGGTGGGCGCTTCGAGCGTTTTGTGGTGCCTCCGGTGGGGGTCGAACCCACGATCGTCGGATTAAAAGTCCGCTGCCTTAACCAACTTGGCCACAGAGGCGTGAGCCGACACGTTACCGGTCTCCCCGGCCCTCGCCGACGCCACAGGTAGCGTCGTGTCGTGCCTTCCTCCCCCATACCGAGCGAATCAGAGCTCGATGGCGAAACGAAAATGGGGGTGTTGGGGCGCGCCCCTTGGGTCGATGCGGTTGCACTCTGGGCTGTTGTCTTTGCTGCCCTCTTTCTTGCAGTGTGGCTCGGTGCTCGTGGGCCGTTTGCGAGCTACGGCGGCGTAGCCCCTTATGCGGGTTCTGGAATCTTTAGCGGCTGGCTTCGTTTTGACGGAAATTGGTACACGCAGATTGCAACCACGGGGTATTGGTATGCGGGATCGCAGAGCCAATCCGCGGTGCCATTTTTCCCGGCGTACCCCGGGGTGCTTTGGGGACTTCACTCCGTCACGACGTTGCCAGTGAAGTTGCTCGGCTCTTTGGTGACGATCGTGTGCGGGTTTGGCGCCGTCCTTGCCATTTTCCGTTGGTTCCGCGACCGAGTCCCCGACCGAGTTGCGCGCATCGCACTCATCACCCTGTTGCTCTATCCCTACGTGTTCTATCTCTTCGGAGCGGTATACGGCGACGCACTTTTCTTAGTCGCCGCGGTGTGCGCTTTCCTCCTTCTCGAGCACGATCACCCGATCCTTGCGGGACTTGCAGGAGCGGTTGCGACAGCAACGCGACCATTCGGTATCGCGCTCATTATCGGACTCGTTGCTGTTGCAGTATGGCGACGTCATGTCATCGAGGCGAGGGAGTCTCGTTGGCGTCCGCGGATTATGTGGCGCCGACTTCATCCTGCGGACGCTGGCGTGTTGTTGTCGTTCGCCGGGCTTGCTGGCTACATGACGTATCTCGGCATTCGGTTTGGCCATCCGTTCGCGTTTGATGAAGTGCAGCGCGCTCCCGGTTGGGATCAAGGTTCGGGCCCAAGGACCTGGTTGAAGATCACGTGGCTCCAGCAGATCAAGAACCTTCCACGTTGGACGTGGGACTGGCTGCAGCATGGAGATTCGGTCACGTTCGAAAAAGTGCAATACGCCCTAACCGTGATTCTTCAGGGGCTCTTCGTTCTCGGTTTCCTTTTCTTGGCATGGCAGGTGTGGAAGAAGTTCGGCTGGGGCTATGGCCTCTACTGCTTCTCGATGCTTGCGATTGCCCTCTTGGGCACCAAGGACTTCCATGGGACAGGCCGATACCTCTTGGCGACGTTCCCTTGCTTCTTGGTCCTCGGGGGGATTTTCGCGACCCGCCCAAGGTTGCGCTGGGCATGGTGGTCGGTGAGCGGAATTGCGCTGCTGGTATGGGCCTTCGCATTCGGGCGTGGTTACTACGTAGCCTGAGGCAATGGCGCATTTCGAAAGCCTCACGATCTTTTATCCGATGTGGAACGAGGAAGAGACCATTGAGCGCGCCGTAGAGGCAGCGTTCGAGGCTGGCGATGCTCTTATCGAGGCTGGCGAAATCGCGACTTTCGACATTCTCATCATCAACGACGCGTCGACTGATGCCACCGGAAAAATCGCCGATGCGATGGCTGCTGCCGACGAGCAGATCTCAGTTGTTCATCACGAGACGAATCGGAAACTTGGCGGAACGCTGAAAACTGGTTTCGAAAACGCCAAGGGTGAGATCGTGCTCTATACCGATGCCGACCTCCCATTCGACATGGCAGAAGTGTCGAAGGCAGTTCGACTGCTCCGGATTTATGAAGCAGACATTGTGAGCGCCTATCGATTCGATCGCACTGGTGAAGGCGCTCGTCGTCTCATTTACAGCTACGTGTACAACCATCTGATTCAGACGGTGTTCGGATTGCGACTTCGTGACATGAACTTTGCGTTCAAAGTCGTGCGTCGCACACTGCTCGACAATGTCGAACTCCAGAGTGAGGGTTCATTCATCGATGTTGAGTTACTTGCTCGCGCTCAGAAGCTCGGCTTCAGGATCGTGCAATTCGGAGTCGATTACTTCCCACGCACACGAGGAATTTCCACGTTGTCATCGAACTCGGTAATCTTCAAGATCCTTCGCGAGATGTTTGGGCTGCGCAAGGAACTCCAATCGCTTGAACCATTGCCGATCGAGGTGCGCCAGCCCTGGAACTCAGGAGGCGGCGCGTCCTCGTGAAATTTTCAGACGATGAAGCGCCCATTCTGATCGTTTCAGCCGATGACTTCGGCCTCACAGCAAGAGTCTCCGAAGGGATCCTTGAGGCCCACGATCAAGGCGTTGTCACGTCAACATCAGTCATTGCGGTGGCGCCAGCGTTTAAGTCTTCGGCGAAGCAATTGCGCAATGTCTTAGGTATTGGTGTGGGGGCTCACTTCACCGCTGTAGGTGAGGATCCTCCACTGCTGTCGGCTCGCGAGGTTCCTTCGCTGGTCGACAAACACGGAAACTTCTGGCCAACCTGGCGAGCATTCTTGCCCCGTGCCGCGGCTCGTCGAATTGATCCCGATGATCTTCATCGAGAGTTTGCCGCTCAACTTGAAGCAATAACTTCCGAGGGTCTTGTTGTCGATCACTTTGATACCCATCAACACATTCATCTCTGGCCGTCTGTGAGTCGAGTACTGCTCGATCTCGGTGACTCAAACGGTGTTCATGCCATGCGCGTCACGCGGTCGAATGCGCGCGGTCCGGTGGGCATTGTGGTTCGTCGTCTCGCTCGGCAACTCGAGGCTGAGTTGCGTAAACGGCACTGGGCCTGGACGGGAGCAGCGACAGGTCTTGATGAAGCTGGATCGCTCGGCACCGCGGAAATGGTTCAAGCGATCGAACTCTTGGCATCTTCAGGTGCAGCAAGCGCGGAAATCGGAAGTCATCCCGGATTACCCGATGACCCCGAACGCGATCGCTACCGATGGAACTACAACTGGGACCTTGAGTTCACGGCGTTATGTTCGAACACCGTGCGCTCGTCGATCGAAGCCTCGGGCTTTCGACTCGGCACCTTTGCTGATCTTCCGCGGTGGGGAATGTGAAGCCACCTCGTTCGGAGGCGGCAAAACGAACGCTTGCACTGTGGCGAGATTTGCCGCGGTCGGCGCGCCTTCATACAAACATTCGCTGGTGGACAGCCCCGTTCGAGGCACTCGAGGTTCAGGTTCCGCGTTCAGGAAATATTCTCGAAGTCGGTTGCGGTCATGGAGTATTCACGACGTTCCTCGCAGTGTCCTCTGTAGAACGACGCGTTGTCGGTATCGATATTGATGCAGAAAAGATCGCGCTCGCCAAGCAATCGGTTCTCGGTCTTCGCGATGGTGAGGCAAACCTCTCGTTTGAACACCGAGCATCTGGTGATGTTCCGCTTATCGATGGCGGCTGGGATGCGATTGTTTTCGCCGACGTGCTTTATCTCCTTTCCTCAGAAGCTCGAGCATCGTTGTTAGCCGAGTGCGTAGATGCTCTTTCCATGAATGGCGTTCTGGTTGTGAAGGAAGTCGACACGGCTCCAAAGTTCAAGGCTCAGATCGCGCAGTTCCAAGAGTTTCTTGCTACCAAAGTGCTTCGAATCACCGACGGCGATGCGTTGGACTTTCCTTCTGCCGCTGAGCTCGAAGGCCTTTTGGCTTCTGACGGACTCGAAATACAGGTAGCGCGTCTCGATAAGGGCTACTTCCATCCCCACTGTGTCGTCGTAGGTAGAAAACTCAGGACTGACGTTTAAAACAACGTGAGCGGCGGATTGGTCCCGTTGTCCGACTCAGGCTCGATCTGTTCCACCATCTCGACATCGATGTCATCGGCGGAATCGTCACCGAGTGCGTCGTTGAATTCATCGTCCGGTTCCGGTGCGTCCCCGTCGACGTCTTGGGCGATTCCAGTTTCGCCAAATGAAATTGCCATGAGAAAGCCGCGCGCACGTTCTGCGAGTGGATACTTCGCAACGAGTGCGTTGAACGCGGGAGAGTGGTTCGCTTCAACGAGGTGAGCGAGTTCGTGGACGATGACATAATCCAGAACCCATGGCGGGTACGCCGCGAGCCGATTCGAGATTCGAATTTCGCCAGTGGTCGTCGTGCACGAACCCCATTGACTTCGCTGGTCAGCCCACTCCACCGAGGTTGCTTTCGGAAGAGAGAATCGTTTCGACAGTCGAAGTGCGCGTGATCCGAGATCGACGGACTCGGAGCGATAGCGGCGTTCGAGACGAGCGACGAGGTAATGAACGTGTTCGTCGAGTTCGCGCTTTGACATCGAAGCGGGCGCTTGAACGCGAATGACGCCATTGACGATGGTGGCCTGCACGGTCTTTCGTCGGCGACGCGAACGCACGATCTCCACTGGCAGCGAGGAACGTTGTGGCTCGGTCATCGGATCATTCAAATCTGATCGGGAATGGTGATCTCGTCGTCTTCAACAAGAACAACTCGTTCGCCGATTTCAAGGCGATCGCCGTGGTGAACAAACACGCGTCCGCCGAGGTTCGGCATGCGTTGCCATTGTTCAGAATGTTGGACTTCAAGAGTTCCGATCACGCCACCATGTGTGAGTACGAGGACATCGGCCCCTTCGTACTCGGCGTGAATGCGATCAAGCGCTGCGCGGGTGCGAAGGAGCAATTGATCATGCAATTCGTATCCGGGAGGCCATTTGTCGTGTCCGAGGTATCCGGGCCACTCGGTTTCGATCTCGCCACGAGTGAGGCCCTCCCATTCGCCGGCGTCGCGTTCCATGAGATCGGGATCGATCATGATCGGCCCGACGCCAATGTGAGAACTAATGATTTGTGCTGTTTCAAACGCGCGAACGAGCGGAGAGGCAACGATGACGTCGACCGAGCCGATTCGCTGCGCGGCATGGAATGCCTGCTGTCGGCCGAAGTCGGTGAGTTCGGGGTCGGCTTTTCCCTGCCAACGGCCAACGGCGTTCCATTCAGACTGTCCGTGGCGTACAAGTAGGAGGCGGGTCACGGCGTGACGGTACCCGACCCGCGAGACCGAGGTGAGTCGGTGACCACGTAACCTTCGCTCGTGGCTTCTCTTCGTCTGTTCGCGTCGGCCCGGGAAGCCGCGGGCACCAGCCGAGACGTAATCGCGGGGTCAACAGTCGACGAAGTGCTTGCCGAGGCGGCCCGACGTTACGGACCTGCGTTTGCCGAGGTCGTCGCCACGAGTCGCGTGTGGTGCAACGGCGAGCCCGTCACTGGTGACGCAGCGGTCACTGATACAGACGAAATTGCAGTGCTTCCGCCCGTTTCTGGCGGGCACTCGTGAGTGCCACAAAAGCCAAACCAACAATTGTTGGTCGACTCGCCTATCTCCCGAAGCCTGATGGCCCGCACGCGCGTCTAGGTGTTTTGTGGTTTATCGCGGCATGCGCAGCCTGCGCTTTAGGAACGATTGCAGTGGCCGTGCTCTTTTCGGTTCTTGCTGCAGTGGCGGCAATGCAAACTGTTCGCGCCTGGACTGATGTCGGGCGAAGATCCAATCCAATCGTTGGTGGTGTTGCTGCCGCAGTCGTTCCGATCGCCGCTCTTGCTGGTCCCAAGGGATTTGCCGCTGGTTTCATCGTTGCAATGGCGATTGTTGTTGTCAGCGGCGTTCTACGGAGCAACGTTCTTGTTGGACTCAGATCGGCAATTCTTCCTGGATTTGCTGCTGGATCGGTCGTACTTACTGGTCGTACCGATATGGGAGCGCTGGTTGTTTTGTTGATCCTCATCGGCGCCTACGAAACGGGCGACTATCTGATGGGTGCGGAGGCGGAAAGTATCTTTGAAGGTCCGTTGTCGGGAATCGCAGCAGTGATGGTTGTGACATTTGCGGAATCGGTCTTCCAGATTGGTCCGTTCGAGACTCGGGCTGGATGGGTGTTCGGCACCCTTGTCGCGGTGCTTGCTCCCCTTGGTGCGCTGTTGGCTTCGGTGTTGGGCCCAACTTCAGAGTCCGCCGGCCCCGCCCTTCGCCGCCTTGATGCGTGGCTGATCGTTGCTCCGGTGTGGTGCTGGATGCTGACCAACTACCTCGCCCGTAGTGGCTGACTCGGTCGAAAGGGTCCGAGATTTGGGTCCCGAGATCGCAGATTTGGAGCGCTTCGAACCTCCGAAGGTGTTCCTAGGGGCTCTCTCCCCGTAGCGTGGAGGGGTCATGCGATCTCTAGCGGTACTTTCGCTCCACACCTCCCCCCTTGCGCAGCCTGGCAGTGGCGATTCGGGCGGGATGAATGTGTACGTGCGCGAACTCGTTGGCGCGCTCGCACAAGCTGGCGTTCGAACCGAGGTCTACACGCGGCGCTCAGCCGAGGATCAACCCGAGTTCGTTGATGTTGAGCCGGGCTTCCGAGTCGTACATGTCGATGCTGGCCCGCTTGACCTTGCGAAGGAAGACCTCCCCGAAGTTCTTGACGAGTTCTCCGATGGCGTTGCTCGCCACTTGCAGCGTGCCGATGGACCCGATGCGATTCACGCCAACTATTGGTTGTCAGGCGTGGTCGGTCATCGCCTCAAGCACGAGTTGTCGTTGCCGCTGGTGTCAACGTTCCACACGCTTGCCCGCGTGAAGGCTGAAACTGGCGATGCAGAACCAGAGCGTCGAATTCAGGCCGAGACCGAAGTCATCGCGTGTTCCGACGCGATTCTCGCTAACTGTGCGGCGGAAGTGACACAACTCGTTGAGTTATACGGAGCCGATCCAACACGAATTGAAATAGTTCCTCCCGGCGTTGACCACGCGTTCTTCTCAGCTGGCGATCGTCGTGGCGCGCGCTTTGCACTCGGCATCGGCGATCATCCGGTGTTGTTGTTTGCTGGGCGTATTCAGCCGCTAAAGGGTCTGACGATTGCGATCGCTGCATTGGCGGAATTGTCCGAATCGCATCCCGATGCGCTGTTGTTGGTCGTGGGCGGAGCGAGCGGCGCCGAAGGCCGCGCTGAACTCGACGCCGCAACGTCGTTGGTCGATGCGCTCGGTCTGACTGAGCGTGTCCGATTTGTTCCGCCTCAGCCTCATCACCTTCTTTCCACCTACTACCGCGCTGCCGATGTGTGCATCGTTCCCAGTCGTTCTGAATCGTTTGGGCTCGTTGCGCTTGAAGCTGCCGCTTGTGGAACTCCGGTAGTTGCCGCTGCTGTCGGTGGTTTGTTGACGCTGGTCGATGACGGAGTCACTGGCTTCCTGATTGATAATCGTGACCCGCGCGCCTATGCCGATGCGATCGGAACCATTCTCGACACGCCGTCTTTCGCACAATCGATGGCTGCAGCCGCGGCGGAAAGCGCGTCGCACTACACATGGTCAACAACGGCAGCACGTCTTCGGCGTTTGTATGCCGATCTCACATCTCGCGCACTAGTGAACTGTCGATAACCCATGGCTGATGACATCGCTGACGAACAGCAACTCGATCTGATCGACATCCAAATAACTGATTGGTTGGCGAACGAACTTGCGACCAACCCGATCGTTGCCGCTGTTGAACGCGGTGAACCATCGGAACGCCGTTGGTATATCCGAGTTCTTGGTGAGAGCAAAGACATCTTCACGATTTGGTTCACGTTGCGTCAGAGGACCTTGCACTACGAGACCTATGTAATGCCGGCGCCAGACGAGAACCACGCGCAGTTTTTCGAGCATCTTCTGCGACGAAATCGAAAAGTAACCGGGATGTCATTCTGTATTGGTGAAGAAGACGCCGTCTTCCTTGCCGGCTCGCTTCCGGTTCATGCGATTGACGATGGAGAACTCGACCGAATCCTCGGGTCGATCTACACGTATGTCGAACAGTTCTTCATGCCGGCGCTGCGTATCGGATTTGCCACGCGTTTTGCCACGAATTAGTTGCGCCAGTCTCGGGCGAATCGCTCGTTTGGCCCATGCGCCGCCGAACTGCCGGGTCTTACTGTCGTGGTCGTCCGGGTGGCGCGAACCGCTGCATTCATCGGGGAAGTGGGTGTGTCGGATCGACCACCCGGACAACGATTCGATGGCGAGTGTGAATCGGTAAAGGCCGGCTCGCGTCGATTGGGTAGCGTCTGACCATGATTCGACTTCAAATTGTTGGTGGCGGGCGCATGGGAGAAGCCCTTCTGGGGGGACTTCTCGATGCTCGCTGGGCCGAACCAAGTGAACTCGCAGTTGTCGAACGCGTCGCCGATCGGCGCGCAGAACTGACGCGACTTTTCCCTGGCGTTGTTGTGAGCGGTTCGCTCATGGCGGCTGAGGGCGCAGTCATTGCCGTAAAACCCGGTGATGTCGCTGATACCTGTCGGGCATTGGCGGAAGCGGGTGCGAAGCGAGTGTTGTCGATCGCCGCAGGCATCACAACGGCCTCATTGCAGAAATCACTTGGCGATGGAATCGCCGTGGTGCGAGCCATGCCGAACACTCCAGCAGTCGTTCGTGCTGGTGCTGCAGCAATTGCTGCCGGGTCGTCCGCCACAGAGGCCGATCTCGATTGGGCAGCGTCAGTGCTCGAAGCGGTTGGAGTTGTGGTTCGAGTGTCCGAAGACAAAATCGATGCGGTCACCGGCCTTTCCGGTTCTGGTCCTGCCTACGTGTTTGTAATGGCCGAAAGCATGATCGAAGCTGGCGTTCTTGTCGGGCTTCCTCGTGATGTCGCTGAAGTACTTGCCGTACAGACACTTTTGGGTTCGGCCAGCCTTCTTGAATCAAGTGGGGAAGCGGCTGCAGCTCTCCGGGCACAGGTCACGTCGCCGGGAGGAACAACGGCCGCTGGCCTTCGTGCTCTTGAATCTGGCGGATTCCGTTCTGCGGTGCTTGATGCCGTCGCTGCAGCAACCGAACGTTCTCGAGAACTTGGTCAGGACTGACGTCGCCGGCCTGCCGGTAATGTAACCATCCCATGCCGCGCTACGACACTGTTTCATTCCTCTCCGACTACGGCCGCGTCGACGAATTCGTCGGTGTGGTGCACTCAATCATTCGATCGATTGCACCCGACGTTCGAGTCATCGATATCACGCATGACATTGCGCCCTACGACGTTCGCTCAGGTGGACTCGCTCTGGTGCGGGCTGCGAACTATCTCGCACCCGGCGTGGTTGTCGCCGTGATCGACCCAACGGTCGGCACTCCGCGCCGACCTATTGCGGTGGAAATTGGTGGCGGTTCATCAGTTCTTGTTGGCCCCGACAACGGTGTGCTCGCTCCGGTTGTGCAGCTCTGTGGTGGCGCCGGCCGTGCTGTTGAAATCGTTAACCCCGAGTACCGCTTCACGACTGAGCCGGGCACGTTCGATGGTCGTGATGTTTTCGCACCGGCCGCTGCTCATCTTTGCAACGGTGTCGACCTTGCCGAACTTGGGCCTTCCATCGATCCCATTTCGTTGTTCCCAGCGATGATCCCATTGACTCGTGAAGACGAGGGTCGACTCCACTCAGAGGTTTTGTGGGTCGATCACTATGGCAATGCGCAGCTCAACGTCGACCCCGATGAACTCGAAGCCTTCGATGATCACGTGCGCTTGGTGATGGACGACGGTTCTCGCGTGGCTCGGCGTGTCTCGACGTTTGCTGATCTCGAAAACAATGAACTCGGACTCATTGTCGATTCCTATGGACTTATAACGATCGTTCTCGACAAGCGATCAGCGGCGGAAGAACTCGGTTTGTCGACTGCTTCAGCAGTGACCATTGAGCAATTCGACGAGACTCGACCGCCAAGCGTGATTACGCCCGTACAACTCGGCCAGCGCCGGAGCTGAGGAAGAACAATGCGACCAGGAACCGTTATTGCCGTCGGAACATTGCTTTTTGTGATCTTGTTTGCCGCAGTGATGCAGTTATTTGTGCTTGCTCACTAGCAGTTCTACGCGTTTAGGCAACGTCGGCGTTTGGTGCTCGCCACGCATCTGGTTCAGCGACTGATCGCAACTGCGCAGAAGTTCCCGAACTTGTAAGCAGGAACCCAACAAAGATCACAGAGATTCCGGCGACAAGTGAAATAGCGAATCCGTCCATCTCATTGACCACGGAGTTGAGGATGCCGCCTGCGCTCAGAATGAGTGTGCCGGCGGCAATGATCAGATTCGCAATAGCTAAACGTCGCGGTGAAGGTGCGCCGGTTCCGCGAGCGCGGGTATCGTCGCCGGCGCGCCACACCCGAAACAATCGCCACGCGCTCCAGACTGCTCCGCCGATGATGACGAGCGCAGCAACACCAGAACCGACAGCGGCTGCAATTCGTGGACCGGGTCCGAAAACTTCTTTGCCTTGAGGAAGCACTTCGGAATTGATGACCCCAGTAAGGGGTGCAGCTACGACAATGCCTGTGCAGAACGCTCCGAGCATCGCGATGATGGCCATCCATCGTTTGCCGTGTTTTGGTCCGGCCAAGAGTTCGATGGTGCCGAGAGCGAGGAACGGGACATTGAGAATGGCTCCGAACAGATAGAAGGACTTGAACGACCATTCGCCCCATCCGACTGATGCTCCCCACCACAGCGAGATCGAACCAAGCGCAAACATGACGAGCGAAATCGTCCAGGCCGCTTCGTGGCGCTTCCGGCTCCGGAGCCACCGCTCGCCCGTTGAGAGAGCGAAGGCCAGCGATACCAACGTGGCGGCGGCAGCGAGGGCGGCGTGCATGTCGACAGCCTAAGGGGGATCAGGGCTAGGGCCCCAAGGGGAGGCAGCCCAGCGGCACTTTGTGAACAAGAGAACAAGGTCGGTAGCGTGGTCATTCGTGGAGCGCCAACGCCGGATACCTGAAGCCACTGTGGCCCGACTGCCTGTCTATTTGCGCACCCTTCTTGACGTCCAAACCGATGGCGTCACCACGATCTCTTCAGAGCGCCTTGCTGAACTGGCTGGTGTGAACGCCGCCAAAGTTCGTAAAGACCTTTCCTATCTCGGCTCCTTTGGGACTCGTGGTGTTGGCTACGACGTCGATCACCTCTTGGTTCAAATGAGTCGGGAACTCGGACTCACCCGTGACTGGCCAGTGGCGATCGTTGGTGTCGGAAACTTGGGCGCAGCGCTCGCCAATTACGGCGGATTCGGCGACCGTGGTTTTCCTGTTGCTGCATTGATCGACGCTGATCCGACCAAAGTCGGAACAACCCTTGGCGGCCACACGATTCGCCATCTCGACGATTTGCCGGCAGTAGTTAACGAACTTGGAATTGCGATCGGCATCATCGCGACGCCCGCAGCGGGTGCGCAGGAAGTCGCTGACCGATTGGTGGCTGCAGGAGTCACGTCGATCCTGAACTTTGCGCCCGCGGTGGTCACCGTTCCGGAGCAAGCGACATTACGTAAAGTCGATCTCGCCCTTGAACTCCAGGTGCTGAGTTTCTATGGTCAGCGCGACTCCATCGGCTCGTCGTTACGAGAAGAACTCGGTGTATCCGCTGAGTCAACGAATTCGGGGGCATGACGATGCCATTCGCTGAACCGCTCTATCCGGTAAATCTTTCGCTGGCTGGCCGTCGTTGTTTGGTCGTTGGGGGCGGTCCCGTCGCATTGTCCAAGGCTCGAGAACTCGTGGTGTGTCGTGCAGTGGTCGATGTCGTCGCCCCAGAAATCCTCGAAGATTTCGCTTCGCTCGATGGGGTTATCTGTCACAAGCGGCCTTACGAGGCCGGCGAGGTCGCCGGCTATCGCCTGGTCATCACCGCTACAAGCGACCCCGCGGTGAATCGTCAGGTCTTTGTCGAGGGCGAAGCGGCCGGGATTTGGGTCAATAGCGCCGACGATCCGGCCAACTGCGCCTTCGCTTTACCGGCCCGAGTGCGGCAGGGGCCGCTGTTGGTCACGTTCTCCACCAGTGGGTCCTCGCCGGCTCTCTCAACATGGCTTCGACGTCGCTATGGTCCTGAGTTCGGACCTGAGTACGCCGTACTGGTCGAGATCCTCACCGAATACCGAGCCCGGCTTCAGGCCGAAGGCACATCAACCGAGGGCTTGGACTGGCAAGGAGCGCTCGATTCGGGAATGCTGGAACTCATCCGCGAGGGTCGCCTCGCCGAAGCCAAGGAGCGCCTCCAGGCGTGTCTGTCGTAGTCGTTGGACTGAATCACCGCA
>JAPLAE010000151.1 GCA_026393455.1 Actinomycetota bacterium | reverse complement strand
AGTCACCGACTGACCAACAGCTTCGCCCTCGGAAAGACCTGCGCTTCGACTCGTTCCGGCACGCTTGACCGACTCCACCCTTTGGGCGAATGCACGGTGAACTCGGCGTGGTCGGAAAGCTCCATGCGGTATCCCGGTTTATGAAACTCCCGATGATGTGTACCGCATCACAACACCATTCGATCGACATCGGTGCGACCACCATTGATCCAGTGATCGATGTGATGCACATCGCAATGTTTGGGTTTTGTTCGACACCCGGGCGCTCGACAATGCCTATCTCGAGCAACAATTGTTCTTCGTTGCGCTGGCGTTGCGGTTCGGACTTCTCGGCCCAGGTTCAGCACCTTCGAATCGGCCATGAGCACTCGCTGCACGACTGAATCGCAGGTGAGCATCCCAGTGGCCACGGCTTCAAGAACGTTGCCCTCGTATGACACCGCATCGCCCTGACGCACCAACGCATCGACGAACCACGCCTGTTCAGCAGCCGACCAACCGAACGCCTTAGCCAGTTGCTCGAGATCGTCGTGGGAGCACACGCCAGCGCCTCGCAAGGCCGCAGCACGCAACTCCTGAATATCGACCACCAACGACACATGCGGAACGAAACGACCGGATTCCCCCGCGCCCTCACGATGCGACAGTGCAAACCGGCAGATTTCTACCAGTGCATCGGCATTGCGTTTACCGAGTGAACGAGACTCGCCACTACGTTCACCTCGTTCGTCGACAGCGTCGGGAACATCGAACACTCGCAATGCCGACTGCACGATCTCGGCTTCAGTTTGCGAAAGCTGTCCCTGCAGAGCCACACGACCGTCGAGCAGTCTGTCGAGATGCACCCCAGACGGACGATCGATGAACTGCCCGGGCCCATCGGAGGCTTCGGCGCAACGCACCCATTGACCCATTGCCACTTCGGTTTGCGCACTGTCGAGCGGTTGCAACACACGCACGACTTCGCCAGCCTGCATCGCAAACTCAGAAACGAACCGTGTCGGCACAGATGCAACAACAACATCGACCTGCGCGCCGCTCAACTCACCAGCGCCCCACGCCTCGACAACCTCGGGCCAGGACTCAAGCCGTTCGGCCCGACGAGCCACTCGCGACGCCTCTTTGCGCGACAACCCATAGGCATCGGTGAACCATGCCCTCAATGAACTGGCGCCGGCGTCGCGCCATAGTTCGTGCCGACCGAAACGAATCTCGGCCTCGCAGACCAGGGCCGACAACGCATCGAGCTGAGCGTGCAACGCCACCAACACTGCTGCATCGGCAGGCACGCCTCGCTCGCTCATCGTTGACACCGCATCGGACAGCTGATCAAACGCACCATCGAACGACCCGAATCCCGACTCAGCCAACCCCGATGCGAACGCAGGCGAAACTGACGCGCAACCAGTGGAGACGCCGCCGTACCCACTCGAGGTCTCGTTGCAAGTTTCGTACATGTGTTCGATCATATGGATGCGAAATGACATCGTGAATAGGTCATTCGGATCATTCCCGAACTCCCCGCCCGATCCATCACACGCGCGCACCCGTCGGTACCGTCTCGCCCATGCGCCTCCCAACATTCACGCCAACTCCTAGCGGCAATTGGTCGCCGGCAGTGCCTGGCCTCGATCGGCTGCGACTGCAGTGGGTCGTGCTCGTGCAACTGGTGGTCACGGTGCTTATGGTCGGCATGATCTGGACGGTGCACGTGGTGCACTACGACCTGTTCCCTCTCGTGGGCGCCGACTCGTGGGACGTCTACGAGCACGCGCATGTCGACCGAATCGGCAAGGTGCTGTTCGGTCCGTGGCTCATCGAGGGATTGTGCGTGCTTGTGCTGCTGCTCGCCCATCCCAAGCGCATGCGCATCGCCGCACTCATCAGCGCATTTCTGATGTTGTTCATCCTCATCGACACAGCGGCATTCTCCGCTCCGGCGCACGGAGTGCTGCTCGACCGCTGGGACCAGCAGACCTACGACGAGTTGATGGTTGTGAACCTCATCCGGGCATGGTTGTGGACGGCAAAGGGCGCCGTTGCCGTGTGGATGATGGTCGAAGTCATGCGCAGAGGACGGAACGCCGAAACTGTCAAACTCTGAACCAGAAGTTTTGCGCGGATCCACGGAGAAATCCGGTAGGAAGCCAGATCATCCCTGGAATTTCGAGCCCCCTGTGTCCGACCGGGCCCTGAAGTCCCAAGACCAGCGCAGACGTCATGCAGGCCCTCTCCTCCGACACCACTACATTGCAGAACGTGACAACCACAGAGCGAATTCCTGCGGTCGAGGGGTGGTTCACCACCTCCGAGCCCTACACCCTCATCGGCGCCAAATGCACTGGGTGCGGAACTGTTGTGTTCCCTCCCCGATCCGGCTCTTGCCCCAGCCCTGACTGCGACGGCACCGAGCTTGAGCCCACTCCACTTTCCCGCAAGGGCAAGGTGTGGTCCTACACCGAGAACCATTACGCGCCGCCACCCCCCTATGTGGCTGCTGAACCATTCGAGCCCTATGCGCTTGCTGCCGT
Organism: Actinomycetota bacterium; assembly: GCA_026393455.1. Classification (GTDB taxonomy): domain Bacteria; phylum Actinomycetota; class Acidimicrobiia; order Acidimicrobiales; family Acidimicrobilacustridaceae; genus Acidimicrobilacustris. The sequence goes on along the minus strand of JAPLAE010000151.1, from coordinate 5,092 downwards.
TGAACTCGAAGCCGAGGGCATCGTGATTCTTGGTCAGGTCGCCACGGGCGTGATGGCCGCTGACCTTTCGATTGGCCAGGAAGTCGAAGTCGATCTGCAGGTGCTCTACCGCGACGACGAAGGTGTCGACCACTGGATCTGGACTTGGGCACCTTCGGCCCCGAAAGGCAGTGCGTGATGGCAACCGAACGTGATCTCGTCGTCCTCGGTGCAGGTATGCACCCATGGGGCAAGTGGGGAAAGAACTTCGTCGACTACGGACTCGTTGCCGCCAAGGCTGCGCTTGCCGATGCCGACGTTGCCTGGCGCGACATTGAATTCGTTGCCGGTGCCGACACCATTCGTAACGGCTACCCCGGCTTTGTTGCTGGCTCCACGTTCTCCCAGGCAATGGGCTGGACAGGCGCACAGATTTCTTCGTCATACGCCGCGTGCGCTTCAGGCGCACAAGCCATGCAGTCAGCACGCGCGCAGATCCTTGCGGGCTTTGCCGATGTCGCAATGGTGATTGGCGCTGACACCACGCCGAAGGGTTTCTTCGCTCCGGTTGGTGGCGAGCGCAAGGAAGATCCCGATTGGCAGCGTTTCCACCTGCTTGGCGCAACCAACCCGGCATTCTTTGCATTGAACGCTCGCCGTCGCATTGATGTGTTCGGCGACACCGTCGAAGACTTTGCTCTTGTAAAGGTCAAGAATTCGAAGGCGGGCGTGGGCAACCCGAATGCACGTTTCCGGAAAGAGTTCACGCTTGACGACTTTGCCGGTTCACCGATCGTTTCGGATCCGCTGCGACTTCTCGACATTTGTGCAACCTCCGACGGTGCAGCTGCAGTCATCATCTGCACGCCGGAGTACGCCATGAAGAAGCTCGGAACACTTGAAGGCACCGTACGTATTCGTGCAGTGGCCAACACCACGCCGACCTACCCGCAGGTTCGTCTTGAACTTCCCGACATCGCGACCGACTCCAACGCAGTTGTGCAAGCACCGGCGCTTGGTTTCAAAGATTCGATTGCGCATAACGCGTACGAACAAGCCGGACTTGGTCCGGAAGATGTTTCGTGTGCAGAGGTGTACGACCTTTCGACAGCACTCGAACTCGACTGGTACGAGAACCTCGGCTTCTGCGCCGAAGGCGAAGGCGCACGACTTGTTCGCGACGGTGTCACCGCACTCGGTGGTTCGAAGCCCGTCAACGCATCGGGCGGTCTCGCGTCATTCGGCGAAGCCATCCCCGCACAAGCCATTGCTCAGGTGTGTGAACTTACGTGGCAGTTGCAAGGACGCAGCGATGGCCATCAGGTCGAAAACGCCAAGGTAGGACTCGCCATTAACCAGGGCCTCTTCGGCCATGGGAAAACGCCAAGGTAGGACTCGCCATTAACCAGGGCCTCTTCGGCCATGGTTCCTGCACGATCCTGTCGGTCTGACGTTTCCCGATTGAAAACCACTCGGTAGAGAACCACCCACTAGGGCAGAACCCACCGCCAACGACGTGCTAACGCCTCATCAACCGGTGAACGATGGAACGATGGGATCGACAGCGACCGTCGTGGTCGTCGGCTCAGGTTCGGCAGTTGGACATAACGCCATTGCAAAGACTCCACCGTCAATAACCTCCGTCGAGACGACCGAATAATCAACCGTCGAGATTCCGGTGAGCGTGCTGGACAACTGTGCCGTCACGTAGGCAATGTCGGTACCCGGAGCGAACGTGACGAGGGATGGGCCGCCGATCACGGGGACCGCCACTTGCGCGGTGAACGTCGGCAGTGAGAAGACCTGGACCTGTCCGCCACTCAACAACGGCACCCAGAGCTCTTGGCCATCGGGTGAAACGGCGATCCCGAGCGGGAAACCCATCACTGAATGATCGGTCTGCGTAAGCGTCGTGAGATCAATCTCGATGATCTTGTTCTGGAATGTTGCAGAGATATACGCAGTGGTTCCGTCTGGGGTCACAGCAATGGCATACGGATTCGCGCCGAGAGCGATCGGTGAACCGATCTGCGTTCCAGTCTGATCAAAGATCTCGACCGCGCTGGAGAGCGTCTCAACCGCCAGAAGATTCGACCCGTCCGGGGTGAACGTCATCGCGTTCACCGTTCCCCCCGTCGTGATCGTTCCACTGACGGCATTCGAGGTCGGGTCGAGGATCGAGATCTGGTTCACTCCATCCTGCGAGACATAGATGAAGCCTGAGACCGGATTGACAGCGATAGCGATCGGAGCGATGACAGACGTCGAATCCACCAGTGAAAGGGTCGCCGCGTCGTAAAACTCAACCTGATCATCGCCATAGGCAGCAACCATGACAGTCGATCCGTCAGCCGATAGTGCCATGCCCTGAGGACCCGATCCTGTCGGCACTTGCGTTCCGGTCGCCGCTCCCGTCGCCAAATCGAAGGCGACCAAAACCTCGTCGGAGCGGGCGACGGTGTACCCGAGTCCGGAGCAATTCGGGCGTGAAGATTGCTCGGCCTGCGCACCGGACGGGATCAACATGATCCCGACAATCAGGCAAAGGGCACTAAGGATCGAAGCGGCCGATCGCCGGCCCCAGAGTGAATTTTCCATAGAGCCATAATAACCCATCGATTCGAAGCACCCTGCGGCCTCACGACAAAGGCGTGCGGAACACGCAGGTAACCTCGGCTCGTTCGTCCGCTCGCCCTGAGCACAGTTCCGAGGAGTCCCTTATGGCTGAGGCCTACATCATCGATGCCGTTCGCACCCCAGTTGGTCGACGCGGCGGCGGTTTGTCCGATGTGCATCCCGCCGACCTCGGGGCTGCTCCGATCGTTGAACTGTTCAACCGTGTCGATGTCGACCCCGCCCTTATCGACGACGTCGTCTATGGCTGTGTCGACGCGATCGGCGGCCAGGCCGGCGACATCGCTCGCACCGCGTGGCTCGTTGCCGGAATGCCACAGCATGTACCCGGCACCACCATTGATCGCCAGTGCGGTTCCTCGCAGCAGGCCGTGCACTTCGCAGCACAGGGCGTCATGAGTGGAACGCAAGATCTTGTTGTTGCTGGTGGCGTGCAGCAGATGTCGCAGATTCCGATCAGCTCAGCGATGCTCGTCGCTGAACCTTTCGGCTTCACCGACCCGTTCACCGGATCAAAGGGTTGGGTTGCCCGTTATGGCGCCGGCGAGGTGTCGCAGTTCAATAGCGCCGAGATGATCGCCCAGAAATGGGACATCAGTCGCGACGACATGGAAGCATTCGCCGTTGAATCACATGAGCGCGCGATTCGTGCTCGGGCCGAGGGTCGCTTCGAGAACGAGATCTTCGAGTTCAACGGAATCAACGCCGACGAAGGCCCTCGTGAACCGAACTGGGAAAAGATCCGTTCGCTGCAAACACTCACCGAAGGTGGTCGAGTCACCGCTGCATGTGCTTCGCAGATTTCTGATGCGGCCGCCGCGATGCTTATCGCAGGTGAAGATGCAGTGAAGCGTCACGGTCTCAAGCATTCCGGCAACCAAACGTGCGCTCGAAAAGACCGGCCTCACCATGGCCGATATTGACCTCGTTGAAATCAACGAAGCATTCGCCAGTGTTGTGCTCGCATGGCAGAAGGAACTTGACGCCGATCTTTCCAAGGTCAACGTGAACGGTGGGGCCATTGCCCTTGGTCACCCACTCGGCGCTACCGGCGTTCGCCTTATGACCACGATGCTCAATGAACTTGAGCGCACCGGCGGTCGTTACGGACTGCAGACAATGTGTGAAGGTGGCGGACAAGCCAACGTCACCATCATCGAACGCCTGTAGTCACAACAGTTCTATCCAGACGCGACGAAGGCCCGGCATTGTGCCGGGCCTTCGCAGTTTTCAGAAACGTCAGAAACCGCGATCTCAGTCGAGTTCGGCGCCGAGAAGCGAAATGAAACTCACCATCTCACCCGGGTAACCACCCAGGTTGTGGGTGAGTGCCAGTTTGCGACCTTCGGCCAATGAATGAATCTTGCGCTCTTCGGGGACTTCACCACGAAGCTGCAAGAACGCTTCGAACATCATGCGCAAACCGCTGGCACCGGTGGGATGACCAAAGGACTTCAGGCCGCCGTCGGGATTCACCGGAAGTTCGCCGTCGAGATCGAATACACCGTCGAGCACATCGCGCCATGCGGTACCGGGCGCCGAGAACTGAAGATCTTCCATAAGAAGAAGTTCGGTTGGCGTGAAGCAGTCGTGAACTTCAGCCATTGCGACCTGTTCACGGGCGTTGGTGACGCCAGCTTGCGCATAGGCATCGACCGCGCAAGCGGCGATCTCGGGGAAGGTCGTGTAGTCATAGTTCGGGTCGGTGAGTCCGCCGCCATTACCAGCAATGAACGAAAGCGCCTTCACATAAATCGGCTTATCGGTGTACTTGTGCGCATCTTCGGCACGACACACGATTGCGGCAGCCGAACCATCGGCAACACCAGCGCAGTCGAAGAGGCCGAGCGTGCCGGCCATTTTCGGTGCCTTCTCAACAGTTTCAACGGTGATCTCTTTGCGGAACTGCGCACGAGAGTTACGGGCGCCGTTGTAATGGTTCTTCACCGCGATGTGGCTGAGTGCTGCGCGCATCGTGTCTTCGTCGACGCCGAACTTGTTGCCGTAGGCCGGAACAATCATTGAGAACATGGCTGCGGCAGTGAGCGTGCGAGCGGTTCCGTCATTAGGAATCGGGTTGGCGTTGAGACCCTGAAAGCCGGTGTCCTTCACCTTTTCGGCACCGACAACCATGCACAGGTCGTACGCGCCCGCTGCGAGTGCATAGGAAGCCTGACGAAGCGCTTCAGAACCAGTGGCGCAATAGTTCTCAACACGAGTAACGGGCTTGTTCTGCAACTGCAGCGCGCGAGCAAGAGCGATACCGCTCATGGCGCTCTGCGCGGTGCCAAACCAATACGCGTCGACATCGTCTTTGTTGACGCCGGCCGAGGCATAGGCCTCGTTCGAGGCATCGATCATCATGTCGTCGAGACTGGCTCCCCAGTTCTCAACGAAGTTGGTGCAGCCCATCCCGACGATGGCTACCTGGTCGCGAATTCCATGACTAGCCACGGATCAGCTTCCCCTTCCAGAAGTA